>JADJXH010000003.1:0-351875 GCA_016715895.1 Flavobacteriales bacterium
CTCACCGGGAGCCGGAGCATCCCTTCAAGTTCGGCGAGGATTTCGGGCTCTTCACCCAGCGCTTCCCCGGTTGCATGTTCGGGCTGGGGGCGGGGGAGGGAACGCCCGCCCTGCACAATCCCGACTACGACTTCCCCGAGGACCTCATCCCGCAGGGCATCGCCGTGTTCGAGCGGATCGTCCGCCAACTGACCTGAATGTTCGAAACGAGCACCATCACCATCAGCCGTAGTGCGCTGCGAAGGAACCTCGCCTTCCTGCGTCAGCGGCTCAACGGCGCGCGGTTGTGCAGCGTGGTGAAGGGCAATGCGTACGGGCATGGCCTGGACGCCTTCATCCCGCTGGCCATGGAAGAGGGCGTCGACTACTTCGGGGTGTACTCCGCCGATGAAGCGTGGCATGTGGTGGAGCACCTGCGGAAGTGCCCGGACCTCTTCATCATGGGCATGGTGGAGGTCGATGGCCTGGCCTGGGCGGTGGAGCATGGCGTGGAGTTCTGTGTGCACGACCGGCACCGGCTGGAGCAGGCCATCGGCGAGGCGGGCAGGCAGAAGCGCAAGGCGCGCATCCACATCGAGGTGGAGACCGGCATGCACCGCACCGGCTTCGACCGCACCGCGCTGGGACCCGCGCTGGACCTGATGCGCGCGCATGACGAGCACATCGAGCTGGTGGGCCTCTTCACCCATTTCGCCGGGGCGGAGAGCAGCAGCAACGATCAGCGCGTCACCGCCCAGATGGCGCACTTCCAACAGGCGCTCGACCGATCCCATCTGGCCGGCCTGCATCCGACCTATGCCCACCAGGCGTGCAGTGCGGCCGTGATGAACTATCCGCATACGGTGGGGCCGATGGCGCGCGTCGGCATCATGCAGTACGGCTTCTGGCCCAACCAGGAGACGTGGTTCCGCTACAGCGCGGTGAGCGGTGTGTCCACCGATCCGCTCAAGCGCCTCATCGGCTGGAAGAGCCGCGTCATGGCCATCACCAGGGTGGCGGCGGGCGGCTTCATCGGATATGGGACGAGCAGTGAAGCGGCGCACGACATGCGCATCGCCGTGGTGCCGGTGGGCTACGCGCACGGCTTCGACCGCGGGCTCAGCAACCTGGGCCGTGTGCTGGTGCACGGGCAGCAGGCACGGGTCGCCGGCATCGTCAACATGAACGCCATCAGCGTGGACATCACCGACATCCCGGGAGTGGAGAAGGGTGACGAGGTCGTCCTCATCGGTGAGCAGGGCGACCATCGCATCACGGTGGCCAGCTTCAGCGAACTGAGCGAACAGCTCAACTACGAGCTGCTCACGCGCCTGCCGCGCGACATCCCCGGACGGTCATCCCCTGAACCATGGCCTACCTGAAGCTCTATCGCGACAAGCTGCGGAGGAACCACGCCGTGCTGCAGCGCTGGTTCGACGGCAACGGCATCGCGTGGGGTGTGGTCACCAAGCTGCTCTGCGGCAACCGCACCTACCTGCAGGAGCTGGTGGACCTGGGCATCACCGAGATGCACGACACGCGCATCAGCAACCTGAAGGCGATCAAGGCCATCGCGCCCCAGGTGCAGACCGTCTACATCAAGCCGCCCGCCAAGCGCAGCCTGTCCAGCGTGGTGCGCTATGCGGACGTGAGCTTCAACACGGACCTCTTCACCATCAAGGGGCTGAGCGAGGAGGCGGTGAGGCAGGGCCGCCATCACAAGATCATCATCATGGTGGAGATGGGCGACCTGCGCGAGGGCGTCATGGGCGAGCACCTCACGGACTTCTACGCGCAGGTGTTCCAGCTTCCGGGGATCGAGATCATCGGGCTGGGCACCAACCTCAACTGCCTCAACGGCATCATGCCGAGCGCGGACAAGCTCATCCAGCTCAGCCTCTACAAGCAGCTCATCGAGGCCCGCTTCGACCGGGTGATCCCCTGGGTGAGCGGCGGCACCACCGTCACCGTGCCCCTGCTGCTGAACAAGGAATTACCCAAGGGAGTGAACCACTTCCGCATCGGTGAGGCCCTGTTCTTCGGAGCCGATCTCTTCACCGGTGGCTTGCTGCCCGGCATGGAGTCCGATGTGTTCAAGCTCTTCGCCGAGGTGATCGAGCTCTACGAGAAGCCGGTGGTGCCCATCGGGGTGCAGGCGGAGAATCCGTCGGGTCACAAGCCGGAATTCGACGAGGCGGACCGGGGACGCACGTCGTACCGGGCCATCCTCGACATCGGCCTGCTCGATGTGCAACCGGGCTTCCTCATCCCCGAGGACGAGCATGTGCACATCATCGAGGCCAGCAGCGACATGCTGGTGGTCGATCTGGGCGACAGCCCGCACGACTACCGGGTGGGCGCGGTGATGAGCTTCAGGTTGCGGTACATGGGCGCGCTGGGCGTGATGAACTCCCGCTACATCGACAAGGTGGTGGAGTAGCCCCACCGCGCCGCGGTGGGTGATGGGCGGCCGGCGCCGCGCCTCAGTCGATCAGCGCGAACCGGAACACCATGCTGCGCTGCCGCGCGGCCAGGGGTGGCCTGAACGGGGTCGTCGTAGGCACGCTCGCGGCCATCCAGCATCCCCAGCAGCTCCAGCAGACCGGTCTCCTTCGCCTGGGGCTCGTAGGCGGCCAGCAGCTTGCCCAGCTTGCGTCCCGCGAGCGTCGCGATGGCGCGGGCACGCTGTTCCGCCGCGGTGTACATGGCCTGCAGCACGGCGGTCTGCGCATCCTCCGGCTGGTCGAACCGCCAATGCGCGATGTGGCCTTCCAGGCCCGGACGACCGCGCAGGGCCTCCACCATCGGCTTCAACGCCTCGCGGTCCCTGGCGGTCACGCGCAGCACCGGTTGTGGCGGCTGCGCGTACAGGGCGAGGGAGAGGTCGTCGCCGGCATCGGTCGTCCGCACCACGGCATGGCCCATGCCGCGCAGCTCCTTCTCCAGCTTCCCCAGCTCGCGGTCCGCACGCGCCGCCATCTCGCGCTGCACCTTCTCCCAGTCGGCGTTCTCCTCGTAGGGCTGGTCGCCGGGATCGCTCCAGCGGATCTCGTACACCACCTCGCTGAAGCGGAGCGGCACGGTGTCGTGCACGGTGAGCTCGATGGTCTGATCGGTCAGGGTCTGCCCCAGGGCGAGGGCCGGGGCGCACAGCGGAAGCAGGGCAGGGAGGCGCATGATGAAGGGGTTCAGCGGCGGTCCAGGCGGACGATGTTCTCCACGTGGAAGGTGTGCGGGAACATGTCCACCGGTCGCACGAAGGTGACGCGGTAGTGGTCGTTCAGCAGGGCCAGGTCGCGGGCCTGGGTGGCGGGGTTGCAGCTCACGTACACGATGCGGGGCGGGGCCATCTCGCGCAGGCGCATCACCACGTCCTCGTGCATGCCCGCGCGCGGCGGGTCGGTGATCACCACGTCCGGACGGCCGTTCCGCTGCACGAAGGTGGCGTCCAGCAGGTGCCTCAGGTCGCCCGCCTCGAAGTGCACGTTGGTGATGCCGTTCAGCCGGGCGTTGGCCCAGGCGTCCTCCACCGCCTCGGGCACGATCTCCGCGCCCACCACCTGCGCCGCCCGGCCGGCCACGTACAGGCTGATGGTGCCCGCCCCGCTGTACAGGTCGTAGACCCGCTCGGTCCCCGTGAGGCCCGCGAGCTCGCGGGTGAGCGCGTACATGGCCTGCGCCTGGGCCGGGTTGGTCTGGAAGAAGCTCTTGGGCCCGATGCGGTAGCGAAGCGCACGTCCCGTGGCGGCATCGGTGAACACCTCCACCAGATGATCGCGCCCGGCGTGCACCTGGATGTCGAGGTCCCAGAGGGTGTCGTTGCGCTTGGTGTTCACCGTCCACAGCACGCTGGTGAGCTGCGGGAAGGCGTCCAGCAGCGCATCGAGCAGGGCGGTGCGCTGTTCGGGCCGGTCCTCGCCGAAGGCCACAAGCACCATGCACTCGCCCGTGAGGGTGGTCCGCACCATCACCGTGCGCAGGCCGCCCTGGTGCGCGCGGATGTTGTAGAAGCTCATGCCCAGTTCGGCGGCCTTGGCGCGGAGGAAGTTGCGCACGGCGTCGCTCGGGGCGGGTTGCAGATGGCACTCGTCCACCTGCAGCACGCGGTCGAAGCGCTGGGGATGTGGAAGCCCAGGGCGTTGCGGTCGGCGATGTCGCCCATGGTCCGCAGCTCGGCGTGGGTGAACCAACGGTGCGCGCTGGCGGTGAACTCGAGCTTGTTGCGGTAGCCGCGCGTGGCGGGCGAGGGCAGGGTGGGCTGCACCTCCGGCAGCTCCAGCCCGCCGAGGCGCTCCAGGTTGTCGATCCCCTGCTGGCGCTTGAACTCGAGCTGCTTCGCATAGTCCAGGTCCTGCCACTTGCAGCCGCCGCAGCTGCCGAAGTGCCGGCAGAAGGGTTGCACCCGGTCGGGGCTGGGCTCCACGATGCGGGTGGCCGACGCCTCGGCGAAGCTCTTCTTGCGGGTGTGGATCCGCAGGTCGGCCGTGTCGCCGGGCACCGCGCCGGTGACGAAGACCACCAGTCCATCCAACCGAGCCAGGGCCTTGCCGTTGGCGCCCCAGCCCGTGATGGGTACGGCGGCCACCTCTTCGGCGGTACGGGACGCGCGGCGCGGCATGGGCGGCAAAGATGGAAGGTTGAGCCGCTTATCTTTGACAGGCCATGAAGATCCTCCTTGAAGTACCCACGAGCAAGGCTAAAATGATGATCGAGCTGCTCAGTAGCATCTCTTTCGTCAAGGTCGCTCCGTTGAGCAAGGATAAGTCCCGTCGGGTTGAGGACCTGATCGAGGCGATGGCGGAGGTCGGCGAGATCAAACGCGGTGCACGCAAAGGCAAGCCGTTGAAGCAGTTCCTCGATGAGCTTTGAGGTCATTGCGCTGCGGCCCTTCCAGCGCGACCTGAAACGGCTCTTGAAGAAGTATCCCTCCTTGAAGAAGGACGTCGCAACCTTGGGTGCCATCCTGGAGCGTGACCCCTTCATCGGGAAGTCCCTTGGGAAGGACTGCTACAAGGTCCGACTTTCGATCACGTCGAAAGGCCGCGGAAAGAGCGGTGGAGGCAGGGTGATCACGCATGTTCATGTGGCAGGTGACACGGTGCATCTGCTGGCGCTGTACGACAAGGCGGAGCGCGATACGCTTTCGGACAAGGAGTTGGAACAATTGCTGAGCTGGATACCGGAATAGGGAATGTCGCATGACTTGGAGGTTCGCCGAACGCACGGCCCCGAACCCCTAGTTTTGCCGCTTCCGCGCAGAACGACCGTCCTTCCAGCCATGTCGATCCACTCCAGCATCCGCACCCGCACGCAGCAGGCCATCGAGCTCGAGGAGCACTACGGGGCCCACAACTACCACCCCCTTCCGGTGGTGCTCGACAGCGGCAAGGGCGTGTTCGTATGGGACGTGGAAGGCAAGCGCTACTACGACTTCCTCAGCGCCTACAGCGCCGTGAACCAGGGCCACTGCCACCCGCGCCTCGTGAAGGTGATGCAGGAGCAGGCCACGCGCATGACGCTCACCAGCCGCGCCTTCTACAACAGCGTGCTCGGCGAGTACGCCCGCACCGTGTGCACCCTCTTCGGCTACGACCGCATGCTGCCCATGAACACCGGCGCCGAGGCCGTGGAGACCGCCATCAAGATGGCGCGCAAGTGGGGCTACGAGAAGAAGGGCATCCCGGCGGGGCAGGCCAGGGTCATCGTGTGTGAGGGCAACTTCCACGGCCGCACCATCACCATCGTCAGCATGAGCACCGACCCAGACAGCCAGGGCGGCTTCGGGCCGTTCACGCCCGGCTTCGAGGTGATCCCCTACGACGACATTCCGGCGCTGGAGAGGGCGCTGGAGGACCCGCACGTCTGCGCCTTCCTCGTGGAGCCCATCCAGGGCGAGAAGGGCGTGTACGTGCCGGCCGACGACTACATCCCCCGCGCCATCGCCGCCTGCAAGGCCCGCAACGTGCTCTTCATCGCGGACGAGATCCAGACCGGCATTGCGCGCACCGGCCGGCTGCTCGCCTCCTGCCACCACAGCGGCTGCCACTGCACCAAGGGCCTCTGCGAAGCACGCGAAGGGGTGCAGCGCCCCGATGTGGTGATCCTCGCCAAGGCCCTCAGCGGCGGCATGTACCCGGTGAGCGCCGTGCTGGCCGACGATGCGGTGATGAACGTCTTCACCCCCGGCACCCACGGCAGCACCTACGGCGGCAACCCCATGGGCGCGCGCCTGGCCATCGAGGCCCTGGGCATTGCGCAGGACGAGGACCTCTGCGGCAACGCCGACCGGCTCGGTGAGCTCTTCCGCGCCGAGATGCGGAAGCTGGTGGACGAGTACCCCTTCGTGAAGCTGGTGCGCGGCCGCGGGCTGCTGAATGCGCTCGTGATCGAAGCCCGCACGGCGCCGGATGGCAGCCCGAGGACGGCCTGGGAGCTCTGCCTGCTGCTGCGCGATAACGGCCTGCTGGCCAAGCCCACCCACGGCGACATCATCCGCTTCGCCCCGCCGCTGGTGATCACCGCCGAGCAGCTGATGGAGTGCGTGAACATCATCCGCACCAGCGTGCGGCAGTTCGCGTAGGTGGACGAAGCGAGCGGTTGGGCGCTACCTTTATGGTCACATCACACGCCATGAACACGACCGCCCTACGTGACCGCCTTCATGCCTTGGTGGACTCGATCCAGAACGAGGCCTTGCTCTCGCGTGTGCACGAGCTGCTCGCCAGCGCGGTCGGTGACAGCGGCGTGTGGAACACGTTGACAGTGGAGCAGCAGGAGCGCGTTCTACGGGCGCATGAGGCCTCGAAGGATCCCGCGAACCTGCGTGCGTCGGAAGAGGTGCTCCGGCGGCATCGACCATGAGCCTCCGGCCGGTCTGGACCATCCAGGCGGACAACACCTTCGGAGCGCTCCTCGGATACATCCGGCATGAGTGGGGCGTGACCGCAGCACGGTCGTTCCACGAAGAGGTGGAACACACAGTGGACCTGCTGGTCGTTTTTCCCGAAGGCGGGATCCTCGAACGGGCCGAACTGGGTATCCGGAGCATTCCGGTCGCGCGGCAAGTGCGCCTCTTCTACCGGGTGGCCGATGACCAGTTGATCATCCTGGACTTCGTCGATGTGCGCACTCAGCGGTTCCAGCGCACGCGAGGGAACCCACCCTAGGTGCACGGGCTGATCCCCAGTACCACCATCCGCACCAGTGTGCGGCAGTTCGCATCGGTGCCTTGCACGGCCCGTGAGCGGCGCGTGCCGCCTACCCGCGGTGGTCATTCGCAGTTGGACGCTGGCGCGCCGCTTTGGGCGCGATGGCGTTCAACGGGCCTGCGCTTGCCGCAGGCCGCCTTTCGAGAACTTGTTTCTGGACGAAAAGTACAACGCTTCAACGGGAGTTGGCACCGGGACGAGGGCGGCTTGCGGCAAGCGCATGTTAGGCGCAGTTTTCTAGTTTATTTCCTTTAATTCTAGTGGTATACTGTGTTCTTTCAAGTAGGATAGGAATAAATCATGGTCTTCAAATTCCGCAGTATTTAGTTTCACGGTTTCACCGTCAGGCATCTTATCGTACTGTAAGCACCCCCTGAAACAGGTGCAGGTGAAAGTAGAAACACCTAACCTTGATCAGGATGAAGAAGAGCAGATTCACCGAGGCGCAGATCGTTGGGATGCTGCGCGAGCATGAGGCGGGCAAGAAGGTGGCGGACCTGTGCCGGGAGCACGGTGTGAGCCAGCCCACGTTCTACCAGTGGAAGGCCAAGTACAGCGGCCTGGACGCCAACCAGCTCAAGGAGTTCAAGGAGCTGAAGGCCAAGTATGCCCGGCTGGAGAAGATGTACACTGAGGCGCAGATGGACCGCCAGGTGCTCAAGGAGATCATCGAGGGAAAGTTGTAGGCCCGGACGATAAGCGAGAGATCGTACGCCGACTGGTCGAACAGCGCCAGTACAGCGAACGCCGGGCCTGCAAGCTGTTGAGTTTGAGCGCGAGCGTGTACCGCTACGTGCCCAAGGAGAAGAACGACGTGGAGGTGATCGAGCACATGATGCGTGTGGCCGAGAGTGAGCCCCAGTGGGGCTTCTCACTGATCCGAGGCCGCATGGAGAATGAGGGCTGCGAGGCCAACAAGAAGCGTCTGCATCGGATCTACAAGGAGTGCAAGCTACCTCAGCGCAAGCGCACCAAGCGCCGTATCCCCGAGCGGGTGAAGGACCCGATCGTGCTGCCCATCGGGCCGAACATCACCTGGAGCATGGACTTCATGCACGATGCGCTGGCCACCGGCCGCAAGTACAGGACCTTCAACGTGATGGACGACTTCAACCGGGAGGCCTTATGCATCGCGGTGGATACATCCCTGCCAGCCCCTCGGGTGATCAGGGAGCTCGAACAACTCATCGAGTGGCGCGGCAAGCCCGAACGCCTGCGCATGGACAACGGGCCGGAGTTCATCGCGCAGGCCATGAAGGAATGGGCTGCCACCAACGGCATCGAGTTCACCTACATTCAGCCTGGCCGGCCCATGCAGAACGGCCTGATCGAGCGCTTCAACAGGACATACCGGACCGAAGTGCTGGATGCCTGGATCTTCGAGTCCCTCGAACAGGTCCGGCAAATGTCCCAGGAGTGGATGTGGCGCTACAACCATGTGCGCCCGCACGGTTCGCTGCTCCGCCTCTCGCCCCGTGCGTTCCTGTTGAAATGTGGACAACTCCCTGCCCACTACACAGGCTCACGCGCGGAGTTCCCCACAGTTCAACAGGACATCCACAACACCACCACACCTAGAAGTACCTTTACAATCCACTGCGCCTAAAAGGGGGGTGCTTACAGTACTTATTCTTAATAATCCAATATCTGGCATTTCGGCCACTGGCGGACTTGGCGATAATCCACTCATCATTGTGGGCTATTGCAACCACTGACATTGGCACAACTTCTACTCCAGACTTGGCGCAACTCTCTTGCTGGTATAGAATTCTCCTGTCGATGTTGTCAAACTCGGATAGGTAGATATTGTTACCCAAATGATTCTCCTTCGTTCCAAAGCAACAAGACTGAAGAATCAGTGAAAGTCCGATAGTTGTATGTGTCAAGATGATCTTCACGCCGATTCCTATTTCATTGCACCTAACGGATGAGGCTTGCAGCAGTGCGCTCGTGCGTTGGCTCTTTGGTGCGTTGGGGCGCATTGCTGCAAGCCGATGTTAGGTGCCGTCGCGTCTTCCGCATTTGGTCCCGCCCATTGCTGCAAGGTAGTGGCTTGCTGTCAGTGGACAAGCGGGACTCAGAACCCGGCCCGGCTGTTTGCATTGGGGCTTCAGCGGTTAAGCGCAGTGGGGCACCATTGCGCTCAGGGGCTTGTTGGCAACTCGGGTCCGTAGTGAATGACGGTCGATGGCCGGACGGTAACTTGCAACGCTCTATGGAACAGAAGCTACTACACACTACTCAGGACAGAGTCAAGCGAATGTAGGGCGCGCCCACGTAGGCAAGCGAAGTGAGATAAAACCCTGGTGCAACTTTGGGCACCATTTAGAAGAGGACAACCCACGCCATGAACTTGGATGAGAACACGAAGAAAGGGTATGAGCTAATCAATCGTCGCCGCAAGCAATGGGCGAACGAGGAAGAGGTTCGGCATGCATGGATGAAGGGGCTAGAGGAAGCGCTTCAAATCGACTTGGATGCAGAGCGCGCGAAGCGGGACTCGAGTTACAACAATGTGGTGATCGAGTTTAAGGCCCCCGGGCTTTTCAATGGCAGCGAGAAGAGTCCGAAGTTCATCGAGGCAACAGAAAGCCGCTTACTGAAATACATCGAGCGTCTGTCTAAGGAGCAAGGGCTTGATGAAAAAGACTACATCGGCGTAGCAATTGACGGCGACCATGTCGCGTTCGCCCAAGTGCAGGATGGGCGCATTGTCCACCAGCCATTGATTCCTTTCTCCACCACCGCGTTTCAAATGGTGGTAGATGCGCTCCGGGCTAACTTTCGTCGTGCAATCACAGCCGAGAACTTGGCGGAGGATTTCGGTCACCTATCGTTGACGGGCCGTGAGTTCATGCAAGAGCTATCGAATGCTTTAGCGGATTCACTCGGAGGGCATGGTAATCGGAAGATTAAAATGCTGTTTGAGGAATGGGCCACACTTTACGGCCAGGCCGCAGACCTGAGCATTCAACAACGGAAAAAGATCAATGGGTCGCTCGGTTTTGACTTCGATGGTCCCGCGAGCATCGACTTACCGGCTAAGCTCTTCGTTACACACACGTTCCATTCGCTTCTGATGAAGTTGATCGCGGCGGAAATCGTGGCGGCGCATGGCATGGCATCGAGCACGTCGCTCATTCACGAACTGCTGACCATCACAAAGGACGAGGCACTATTGACGGCCATCCGAGCTGATGTCGAGGAAGGCCAGTTCTTTAACGCGGTCGGCCTTCACGGGTTCGTTGAGGAGGCAATCTTCAGTTGGTATCTAGATGCGGGAACCAAGAAGACGCTTCGCGGTTCCCTGTGCCTGGCAATCCGGACTCTTCTCGCTCAATTGTCCGTCTATCGCTTCGACACCATTAAGAAGACCGGACGTTCACGCGATGTGCTCCGAGATTTCTATCAAGACCTGGTCCCGGAAGAGCTCCGAAAGAGCTTAGGCGAATTCTACACTCCGGATTGGCTGGTCGAGCATTCCGTTGGTAAACTCGGCTATGATGATGCAACATGGTTGAAGGCTCGCCTTCTCGACCCGACTTGTGGATCGGGTTCTTTTCTCCTTGAAGCCATCGAGGAGAAGCGCCGGGCCGCACTTGCTGCCGGATGGGCTGCTGAGCGAACGGTGGACATGCTCACAAACACCGTTTGGGGTTTCGACCTTAACCCGCTTGCGGTTCAAACGTCGCGAGTCAATTTTCTAATCGCCATCGCCGATCTTCTGCGACAATGCAAAGGCAAGGACGTTGAAATTCCCGTGCTCTTGGCCGATGCGGTCTATTCTCCTGCTCCAAACCCCAAGGGCAACCAAAAGGTGATTGAGTATAGCATCGGTAGCCAACAAGCCAACTTGCAAGTGGTCTTGCCCGCCGAGCTTGCTCGCAATCGCTCACTCCTTGACCAGGTGTTCCAACTCATGGGCCATGAGGTTGAGAAGGAAACAGAGTATCCGGGAGTCAGTAAAGCACTCACCAGCACGAACATCCTCACTAAGGAGCAAGCGGCCACGTGGGATGAACATTTAGCGACGACATACAACCAGGTTCTTGCACTTCATCGCCAGAACTGGAACGGCATATGGTTTAGAATCGTCCGCAATTTCTTTTGGTCAGCAACGGCGGGGCAGTTCGACGCTATCGTTGGCAATCCTCCCTGGGTGCGATGGTCAAATCTTCCTGAAGAGTATCGGAACCGAGCCAAGCCAACGTGTGAGCAGTATGATATTTTTTCTGATACCAAGTTCCACGGGGGCAATGAGCTCGATATATCGGCCATCATTACCTACACCACGGCCGACAAATGGTTGATTGACAAGGGACGATTAGTGTTCGTTATCACTCAAACCGTGTTTCAATCGCCGTCATCGCAGGGGTTCAGACGCTTCCGAATTAACACCGAGGACCGTCTAGTTCCACTCTCCGTTGATGATATGAAGGGAATCAAGCCATTCCCAGACGCAGCAAACAGGACCGCCGTGGTCATGTTCACGAAGAAGGCAAAAGGGAAGACGACCTTCCCCGTTGATTACCGGGTGTGGCTTGGAAAGGTCAAGCCAGGAAGCGGAACCAAAGAGCGCCGACTCAAAGCCATCGACCACCGACTTTCAAGACTCGATGCGCTCAACCTGGTCGATGTGGTGCAGATGGAAGCCAATCCGGTTTCTGACACAATGGAGGGTGCGCCGTGGGCCGTAATGAAGCCCGGTCACTTTGCGGCCTACAAGCCACTATTTGGCCCCTCCACATGGGTCAACGGTCGCAAGGGAATCACAACCGACCTTAACGGGGTCTACTTCGTTGATGTGGTGGACGTGAATCCTTTCGAGAAGACGGTGAAGGTCCGAACGCGGCCACACGAAGGGAGAACCGACATCGGCAAGCCCCGCGAATTTTGGGTCGAGGCGGAATGTCTATATCCCCTGGCCAAGGGAGCCGGTGACTTGCATCCCTGCTACTTCAAACCCGAAAGCCCTCTCTTCGCATTCGTTCCAAACAAGGGAATCGACAAAGCAGCACTAACAAAGGCACGAGAGGGATTCAGCACAACAAAGAACCCGAAGACGTTCAAGTTCTTCAAGGCCTATCAGAGCAACTTAGAGTCGCGATCCACATTCAAGACGCGCATGAAGGGGGCTCCGTTCTTTTCGATCTACAATGTTGGGGACTACACCTTCGCACCCTACAAAGTCATATGGGCCGAAATGACGGGTGACTTTTGTGCGGCGGTTGTTGAGTCTGGCAGCATTACCGGCATTGGGAAGCGTGTCTACGTGCCAGATCACAAGCTCTACTTTGCTGACTTCACTAAGCCAGAGCCAGCCTATTTCCTGTGCGGGTTGCTTCACTCGGAAATCGTCAAGGAGATGATTGAGGCCCACAACATCTCGACCAATATGGGCGACGTGTTCAAGCATATCAGCCTGCCGGCATACAGCGCGACGGACAAAGCCCACGCTCGACTTGCCGACCTGGTGAAGAAGGCCCACGGGCAACACGACGAAAAGGCACGCACGGTAACGGTCGCGGAGGTGATGAAGGAAGCCGAGAAGCTAATTACTGCTGAGATTAAACTACGGCGGGCATGAGCTACATGCACCCACGCCACCGGATGCTCCTTGACCTTCTCAATGGTCTTTGGTCATTCGTCTCCGGGAAGTGGTGGCGCAACCGCCAACGCTGGCGTAAGACCTATGATTAGTCAGTCCTTTCCGGCGGAGCCGGTTCTTTTTCTTCAGTCCTCCGAAGTTCTTGGGCGGCATTGGCTGCCGCCCTTTTCTGGGTTCTCAGCCGGGCCGGGTTCTGTTTTTAGTCGAGCGGTGGCTTTAGGCGCGTTGGCGTATTTGCGATGGCACCTAACTGATCATTGCCGCATTGCGTCAATTTCTGGACTTGTCAGGAGGGGGCTATTGCGTATATCGTTCCTGTGCGGGTGATAGTGCGCAATAACATTCTCACAGGTCCAGGTCATCGAGCGGGCTTCGGATCTTGCCAAGGGCTTTGGTGCTTACGTGCGTGTAGATCTCGGTGGTCTTGCTGGAGCTGTGTCCCAACAGCGCCTGAATATAGCGCAGGTCGGTCCCCTTCTCCAAGAGGTGGGTGGCGAAACTGTGGCGCAGGGTATGAACGGTGGCCGGTTTGGTGATGCCTGCCTTCTCCCGGGCGCGATGAAAGATGACCTGGACGCTTCGAGGGGAGTAGGGTCCGCCATCGGGGCCTTCGAACAGGTATCGCTTCGGTTTGTATTTGGTCAGATATTCTTCCAAGGAAGCCAAGGCCTTGCGGCTGAGCAGGGTCGTCCGATCTTTGCTTCCCTTTCCGCGGCGAACGACCAGCTGGCCGCGCTCCACTGCCAGGTCCTGTCGCTCCAGTCCGATGAGCTCACTGAGCCGCAGCCCAGCGGAATAGATGAGCATGAGGATGCTGCGGTGCTTCAGATTGTCCACGTTGCGCAACAGGGAGGCCACCTCCTCCTCACTCAGCACGGATGGCAGTTTGCGCTCCGACCTTGGCCGTTCGATGAAGGTGACGCGCCGCACATCGCCCAGCACGTTCATATAGTAGTAACGGATGGCGTTCACCGCCTGGTTCAGGGTGCTGTTGCTCACCTTACGGACCGAGGCGAGGTGGTGTTGGAAGGCCTCGATGTCCTCCGTGCGGATGTCGTTCGGATGCTTGTTCGGGAAGTGCTGAAAGAGCTGCTTGGTGGCACCGAGGTACACCGGGATGCTGCGCGGACTGTAGCGGCCGATCTCCAGCTTGCGGCGCATGGCGGCCAAGGCATCCTCCTGCGCCTTGGACAGGGCCGAAGCCGTAGGCTTCTGGTGCGCGGTGGCCGCTGAGGTCGGTGGGCGCTTGGTCCCGTTGGCCGCTCCGGCAGTGCTTGGTGGCTTGGGGATGGGTGGAGCGGGTGCGCTCGTCCCGGCCTTCTTCCGCAAGCCGTTCATGTCCACCCAGGCCTTGCCTTTGAACGCCGCGAAGATCTCCTGAAGGTGCTTCGGGGCGTTGGGCGTATACCAGCACCGGTGGGTTTTGCTCCACCGGGCTCCGGCGTGCTTGGCGGCCGCGATCAACGCGGCATCAAAGGGGAAGTGCAGGGCGATGCACCGCTGGGCATGGTGCACCAGGTGCTCCAGCCGGACCCCACGATCGATGGCCTTTTCGTCCATTGCGGAAAGGCAAGATAACAGCGTCCGTACCACCTCTGGCGCGAGCGTCCACGCTCGTGCCTTGAACGCCTGACGCGAGGGGCCGACGCACGCGCGTGGGCGCTCGCGCGCGTGCGAAGGAGAGGCACCCGCGTTACGAACGCGGGCGAAGGAGAGACCGGCCGCGCCTGATGCCGCCTACGGACCGGGCCTTGAATGGTGCGTACCCTACCGCTTGCTGCGGTCCACCTCCTTCACCAGCTTGCCCTGCTCGTAGTGCAGCTCGCGGTAGATCTGGCCATCGGGGCTGTAGTCGTAGTGCACGCCGTGCTCCAGGCCGTTCTCCCAGCTCTCCAGGTACTTCTTCGTCCCGCTCTCATAGAAGTAGGTCCACTGCCCGTGCTCCACGCCGTTGAGGAAGTGGCCGGTGTATTCCAGCTGGCCGTTGGGGTAGTACACCTTCTCCATCACCTTCTCGGCCTCCTCGCCCTTGCCCTTCATGTAAATGACCACCTCGGGCTTGCCGTTGGGGTGGGTGGAGGCCACGAACTTGTGGGTGCCGCAGGCGGAGAGCACCGCACAGGCGACCAGGGGGAGGAGTGCCCGCTTCATGCACCGGCGAAAATAGGCCACGGCGGCCACCCGGCGGTGGGCGGTCAGAACCAGGCGATGAGCTTGACGTTGAGGCGGCGCGGCGTCAGGTTGTCCGGAATGGCGTAGAAGCGGCCGCCCACGTCCTGCACCCAGGTGTAGTCGATGGTGTTGTTGATGTTGAGCAGGTTGAAGACCTCCACGCTCACCCACATGTCGTTGATGTGGCGCAGGAAGCCCTTCTTCTCCTGCCCGCGCGCGCCGAGCAGCTGCTTGCTGAAGCCGATGTCCACCCGGCGGTAGAGGCCCGTGCGCAGGGTGTCGCTGTAGCGGTCGTCGTTGGGCGGACCGAAGGGCAGGCGGGTGCCGAAGACCAGGTTGAGGTGCACCTTGAAGGTGGGCCAGCGGGGCATCTCGTCCTGGAAGTAGAGGGCGAAGTTGACGCGCTGGTCGGTGGGCTTGGGGATGTAGCCCGGCTCGATGCGCGTGGAGTCCACCGCCACCTGGTCGAAGGTGTAGCCCGGGCGGATGGTGTCGCCGGCGGCGTTGAAGCGCAGGTAGTAGAAGTCGTCCAGCAGGTCCTCCTGCACGGTCATCACGCTCACGCCGGCCCACGACTCGATGCCGGGGATGAGCTCGCCGTTGAGCTTCAGGTCCAGGCCCATGGCGTAGGCCTTGGCGTTGTTGCGGCCGTAGTAGCGGATGCGCACGTTGTCCACCTCGTAGGGGATCACGTTGTCCATGAGCTTGTAATAGGCCTCGGTGGTGAGCTTGAAGGGGCGCTGGAAGATGCGCAGCTCGCGTTCCCAGCCCAGCAGGAAGTGGATGCTGCGCTGGGCGCGGATGTCGGGGTTGAGCTGGCCGTCGAAGCCTCGCAGCTCGCGGTAGAAGGGGGGCTGGTAGTAGAGGCCGGTGGCGAACCAGAAGCGGTGGCGGCGGTCCACGGTGTCGCCCTTGTGGGTCACGCGCGTCCATCCGGGGGCGTAGGTGGCGCGCAGGCGGGGGCTCACGACGGTCTCCTGGTTGTAGCTCCACCAGTTGGCGCGCAGGCCGGCGTTGAGGCCCCAGCTGCGACCGGGGAGGGTCTCCCAGGTCCACGCGTTCTGCACGTAGGCGCTGGCGCGGTAGCTCTCCAGCTCGGCGCGGCTCTTCAGCACGTAGCTCAGCTCCAGGTCCTCGCCGCTGCTCTGGGGGATGCTGTAGTCGGCCGAGTCCACCATGGTCCACTCGCTGAGGCGGTCGCTGATGGTCTCGCGGCGGCCGTCGATGCCCCATTGCAGGTAGCTCTTGCGCAGCTGCTTGTAGCCGCGGTGGGCCACGGTGATCACCTGGGCGCTGAGGTCGTTGCGGGCATGGTCGAGGTAGCCGCCCACGCCCAGGTTGCGCACCACCTCGCCGAACTGGTCGCTGCCGAGGTCGCGGTCCAGCTCATCCAGGAAGTACTGGCCCAGCACGTCGAAGGTCTCGGTCTCGCGGGTGTCGAAGGCGCTGACGGTGAACTTCAGCAGGGCGTCCTTGCCGGCCTTCCAGTTGAGGTTGAGGGCGCCGGACCAGGTGTCGAACTCGGTGCGCTCGCGGCCCTCGAAGAAGACGGTGAAGCGCAGGGCCTGGTTGAAGTTGCCGAACTCGGTCTGCCGGCTCTGGGGGATGAGGCGGTACTGGTTGCTGGAGTAGAGGCCGAGGAAGCCGAGCTCCACCTTGTCGCTGAGGTCGTAGGTCCAGTAGGATTGCAGGTCGAGGTAGCGGGGGTCGTACTCGCCGCGGGTGTCGAGGCTGCGCAGCAGGTAGGCGTTGGTGCGATAGCGGAAGCCGGTGATCTGGCGGAGGCGCTTCTTCAGCATGGCGCTCTCCAGGTGGATGGCGCCGCCCTGCAGGCTGGCCATGGCCGAGCCGGCGAAGCCCTTGGGGCGCTTGTAGGTGATGTCGAGCACGCTGCTGAGCTTGTCGCCGTAGCGGGCCTCGAAGCCGCCGGCGCTGAAGTGGATGCGCTCGATGAGGTCGGGGTTGGGGAAGCTCAGGCCCTCCTGCTGGCCCGCGCGCACCAGGAAGGGGCGGTACACCTCGATGCCGTTCACGTACACGAGGTTCTCGTCGAAGTTGCCGCCGCGCACGCTGTAGCCCGAGCTGAGCTCGTTGCGCATCACCACGCCCAGCTGACCGCTCAGCAGGGCCTCCACGCCACCCATGGGGCTGGGCATGAAGCGGGTGAGCTTCGCGTCGAGCACGGTGATGCCGGCGTCGCGCTCGCTGTCGCCGCTGCGCACGTCCACCTGGCCCAGGGTGTTCACCGGCAGTTCCACGTCCAGCCGCTGGCGCTCGCCGGCGCGCACGGTGATGCGGCGGTCCTGGGTGCTGCCCGCGAAGCTGAAGCGCAGCAGCAGCTCCACCCCGGCGGGCACCTTCAGCTCGTAGCGGCCGTCGTCGGTGGTGGTGGTGCCGCGGGCCATGCCCTCCACGAACACGTTGACGAAGGGGGGCCACGCGGCCGTCCGGCGTGCGCACGGTGCCGAAGAGGGTGCCGTCCTCCTGCGCGAGGGCGGGGAACAGGGCAAGCAGGAAAAGCGCGAGCAGGCCGGTGCGCAGCATGGGCGGCAAAGTAACGGTGCCGGTCCCAGCTTGGTATGCGGGTCAGCGGGCCTGGAGCGCGGCGCGCACGGCGGCCCGCAGGTCCGCTGCGGAGCGGTAGCCGCTGCTCACCGGCCGGGTGCTGCCCTTGTGCACGAGGAACACGGCCGGAAAGCCCTGCACACCGAGGTCGGCCGAGCGGCGCATGTCGGCCTCGAAGGCGAGCTTGGCGGCGGGGTCGGCCATGGCGCGGGCCAGCGCGCTGCCCTCCACGCCGTGGCGCGCGGCGAGGGTGGGATAGAGGGCCTTGTCGTTGAGGTCAAGGCCATCGCGGAAGCAGGCGTGCTGCACCTCGTGTGCGAACGCGACGGTGCGCTCCGGGGCCAGGGTGCGGAAGGCGGCGATGGCCAGGCTGGGCGGCACGCTGCTGCTCCACCGTGTGCCGAGGCGCAGCTGCTCCTTGTACGGCTCGCCGATGCGCACACCGGTGTAGGACTCCAGACGGGGGATGGCGCCCAGGATGTAGCCGGCCATGTCGCCCATGGGGCCCTCGCGGTCGCCGGTGACCATGCCACCCAGCACCAGCTGCACGTCGATGCTGTCGGCCATCTGCGCCAGCACCGTGTCCAGCTCGTGGCCGAAGGCGTAGCACCAGCCGCACAAGGGGTCCATCACGTAGAGCAGCACGGGGCGTTCGTCGGGCATCGCGGTGGTGTCGGGTACCTCGTGCGGCCGGGCGGTGCACGGGAGACCGCACAGCAGGAGGGTGGTGGCGGCGAGGGTCGAGAGCGGGCTCATCCGGTGGCCAGGGCGGCGCGCACGTTCTCGAGGAGCTGATCGGGGCCGCCGTAGTGCTCCAGGAGCCGGATGCCCTTGGCGGCGCACAGGTCGCGCAGGGCCTGTCGAGGACCCTCCTCCACGCCGCCGCCGACGATCAGCAGGGCGGTGGGTCCCCCGTCCAAGCGCGCGCGCAATTGGTCGTCCTCCAAGAATCCCTCCGCCGCGTGACCGGCGCTGCGCAACTGGTGGTGCACCAGCGCCATGATGCTGGGGTTGCGGCCGAAGTAGACGATCGGGTCGCTCATGGCGTCGAAAGATAATGCGCGGTGGATAGCGGGTCATCGGCATGCCCCCCCCGACCGAAGCGGTTCCTGCGCCTATGGACCTGGCCCGGCCTGCACGGAACGGAGCGGAACCGGCCGAACGGCAGCGCATGTGAACGGGCGAAGGCCCCTTGCACGCTGGACCTTCCTGATGTTCACGCGCGCTTCCGGACCAGCTCGTCCGCCGTGATGCCGTCCTCCAGCCATGGCCCGATGCCGGGCCTGTCATCGATCGAGATGTCCTTGAAGGTGAGCATTTCCCTCAGGCGACCGCTGTCACCGGGCCGGAAGCCGGTCTCCCGGGCGAAGTCCTTCGGATTGTGGAAGGTGCCGAAGAGCATGTCCATCAGCGGCAGGTCGGTATAGTTGCCACTGTGCACCCCGCGTTCATGGTGGCGGCTGTGGCTCTCGGGGCGTTGCACGAGGTAGCCCAGCCAGTGCGGCGTGCGGATGTTGCTGTGCTGGAACACACCGAGGAAGGTGGTGATGTAGATGACGTACACGGTGGCCTGCGGATCGATACCCACGAGCAGCGTCAGGCAGAGCGAGTTCACCACGGTCCATCCCAAGGTGTCCATCGGGCTGAACCAGTAGGCGCCGAAGGTGTCCAGGCGCTCGGCGCTGTGGTGCATCTGGTGGAAGGTGCGCCAGAGCAGGTCCGATGCATGCATCGCACGGTGCCAGAGGTACACACCCAGTTCGTAGACGAGCAGGCCGACGACCGTCCCGGCGGCAATGCCGAGACCGCTCAGGTCAACGAGCTGCCAGGAGGCGAGTTGTTCGGTCCACAGATAGGGCAGGTAGGAGGAGAGCAGGAAGTACCCGGCGAAGGCGAGCAGTCCCTTCCACTTCCATCCTTTCACCGGTGGCAGGACGCGGGCAGGGAAGAGGCTTTCACAGAGGATGAGCCCACCGTAGATGAGGTGGACCATGATGCTGACCGGATCGGTCAGGAGTTGAAGCAGCGTGGGCATGGACGTGTGTGTGGATGAACGGGAAGTGGATGTTTCAAAGGGAGGGTGCCGGCATCGGCTCCGGTGTGGTCAAGGGTGCGGTGGCTGGCCCCGGCCACGATGCCTGCACGGTGTCCAGCAGTTCCAGCGGTGCGGCCAGCGGGGGGATCGGTGCACTGCCGGAAGGTTGGCGCAGGATGCGCAGGCGGATGGTCGGTGTTCGGCCCTGGTGGCCCACCAGCAGGTCCATGGTCACCGCCCGGCCGCGCAGCGTGCCGCAGTAGGTCACACGGAACACCCGGTCGGAGATCGGAACGGGTTCGCCCATGCGAAGGAGTCGCGTGCCCACGGGCTCGATCCAGTGGGGCGGGGCCATGTCCTCCCATGCGTCATGGGGAAACGGTCCCCGGTCGGCCAGCAGAAGCGAACGATCGGGGAGGGCGAAGGCGATCACGTCGGCTTCCGCAGCCCCCGGGACTTCATCGACGAAGTGAACGTTGCTGATGCTGCGTTGGATGGCCGCATCCGCGTCGGCGATGAAGTGCAGTGGTGTGGATCGTCGCGATGTGGGATCGTTAGTGGAAGAGCTGATGCAAAGGAGCAAAGTGAGCAGGACCATGGTCGTCTGGCGGTTGTTGTCGAACTTTCGAGGGCAAAACTCCCCCGGTCGCGGGCCTTGGATCAACGCCATCCGTGCAAGGGACCGGCGAAACGTGCCATTCCATGCAGCAGGAACCCGTACGCGTGGCCATTCTGGTGTTCCCGGCCTCCACGGCGTCCATCGTGCATGGCCTGTACGACCTGTTCCACGCGGCCGGCAGGGACTATGAGTCCATGGTGGGGAAGCCGGTGCGCGAGGATCTCTTTGAGCCCCGGATCGTGGCCGCACGGAGCGGGACGTTCTCACTGATGAACGGCCTCACCACCACGGTCCAGGTGCCCATCGCAGAGGCTGGCGTCCCCGACATCATCTGCGTGCCCGAGGTGGTGGCCACGCCGGAGGAGCCGATGGAGGGCCGCTTCGAGATGGAGATGGACTGGTTGCGGCGGTGCTATGCCCAGGGATCCATTCTCGCATCCGCGTGTACCGGTGCCCTGCTGCTGGCCGAGGCCGGCCTGTTGGATGAACATGAAGGCACCACCCATTGGGCCTTCTGCGATGTGATGCAGCAGCGGCATCCGCGTGTGCGCGTGAGGCCGAAAAGCGCCCTGGTGATGGCCGGTGAAGCCCAGCGGCTGGTGATGGCCGGTGGTGGCACCTCCTGGCTGGACCTGGCGCTCTACCTCATCGCCCGCAAGGCCGGTGTGGACACCGCCATGAACGTGGCGCGTGTGAGCATGATCGACTGGCATGTGAGCGGCCAGCAGCCCTATGCCACGGTGACCAGCTTGCGGCAGAGCCCCGATGGCGTCATCGCGAAATGCCAGACCTGGGCCGCGGAACGCTTCCACGAGGCCTCGCCCGTAGCCGGCATGGTACAGGTGAGCGGGCTGCCGGAACGCACCTTCAAACCGCGCTTCAAACAGGCCACCGGGCAGACGCCCCTGGAATACATCCACGCCCTGCGCATCGAAGAGGCGAAACGCCTGTTGGAGGTCAGCGACGAGCCCGTGGAGGCCATCGCCTTGGAATGCGGCTACGAGGATGCCGGTTTCTTCAACCGCATGTTCAAGCGCAGGGTGCAGCTCACGCCGGGCCAGTACCGCAAGCGCTTCGGCGGCATGCGCCGCGAACTCGCCGCGCGCATCTGAACCGACCGGTCTGTTCCGTACGAGGCTCGATCGAGCAAGGCCAACTGCCTGTCACAGTTCTCTGTAATTAACCAAATGGTTTAATACGTTTGCCGCACCGGGATCCACGGAGCATGTCGTCAGCCCTCGCCACCGACCGCCTGAGCCGCACCTTCCACGCGTTGAGCGACCCCACGCGCCGGGCCATCCTGTCGCGGCTTTCCAGCGGTCCGGCCTCGGTGAACGAACTGGCGGCGCCGTTCGCCATGAGCCTGCCGGCGGTGAGCAAGCACTTGAAGGTGCTGGAGCGTGCGCAGCTGATCAAGCGCGGACGGGAGGCGCAATGGCGGCCCTGTGAGCTGAAGGCCGAGCCGCTGAAGGAGGTGGATGCGTGGGTCGAGCAATACCGTGCGATGTGGGAGGCCCGTTTCGATCGGTTGGATGCGTACCTGCAGGAACTGCAGGGCAGGAAACCCCGGAGATGATGCGGCTGGAACACCTGCTGATCGATGAGCCGGTGGCGGCGCCGACCGGAGCGCGAGCCGACCGTGGACCAGGCGAGGGGCTTGTGTTCCGGCGAGCGTACCACGCCAGGCCGGAGCGGATCATGCACCATTGGTTGGATCCGAAGCTGCGCGAACGCTGGCTGCCGCTGCCGGCCAACGCCCGGATGGTCCCGCTGATGCAGGTGATCCCCGCCTCGCTCCGCGCCCAGCTCTCCGATGGGGTGCATTCGGCGGGGATCGAACTGCTGCTGAGCGACGATGGCCCCATCACCCTGCTCCAGCTCACCATCACCCCGCACGAGCCGTTGACACGCGCCATGTTGATCGACGCCGGCCACGCGGACCGTTGGGAGGAAACGCTGTACGCATTGGCGGATCAACTGGCACATTGACCCATGGCGTCCACGTCACAGCTCATCGGCGATCGGGAGATCATCATCACCCGCCACATGCGTGCGCCGCGAGCACTGGTGTGGAAGGCCTGCACGGAGCCCGGGCACATCGATCGCTGGTGGGGGCCGGACGGCTTCACCAATCGCACCCTCCGCATGGACTTCCGCGTGGGCGGCGAGTGGGCCTACACCATGACCGGTCCGGACGGCACCGTGTGGCCCAACCTGATCACCTACCGCGAGATCGAGCCCATCAGCCGCATCGCCTATGACCACGGAGACCCGGAGGATCCCAGGCAGTTCGAGGCCGAGCTGCGCTTCGAGGCGAAGGACGGCGGCACGCTGGTGACGCTGCGCACCGTGTTCCCGACCAGGGAGGCGCGCGATCTTGTGGTGGAGCGATACGGCGCCATGGAGGGTGGGAAGCAGACGCTCGCCCACCTGGATGAATACACAAGGAACCTGAGCATGGAGACCCCATGAACAAGCAAGCCCTCTTCAATTTCATCGTCGCGAAGGAGGACAGGTCCATCACGGTGGAGCGCTCCTTCGCCGCTCCCTTGGACCTGGTCTGGAGCGCATGGACCGATCCGGCGATCCTCTGCCAGTGGTGGGCGCCGAAGCCGTATGCATGCGTGATCACGTCGCTCGACCTCCGGGCGGGTGGCCGCTGGTCGTACTACATGCAGGGCCCCGAGGGCGATCGCCATTATTGCTTCTTCGACTATGAGACCGTGGTGCCGAAGTCCTCGTTCTCCGGTGCCGATGGCTTCTGCGACGAACAGGGGGTGATCAACACGGAGATGCCCAGGATGAAGTGGGAGAGCCGCTTCAGTGCGTCCGAAGGGGGCACCTTGGTCAGGGTCGTGATCCACTTCGAAGCCCCGGAGGACCTGGAGAAGATCATCGGGATGGGCTTCAAGGAAGGCTTCACCAAGGGCTTGGAGCAGTTGGAGGAGCTCTTCGCGAACACCACCTTCTACCACGGCACGAAGTCCGATCTGCGGCTGGGCGATCGGATCGAGCCCGGCTTCAATTCCAACTACGGCCAGCAGAAGACCGCCAAGTACGTGTACCTGACCGCCACCCTGGATGCCGCCACATGGGGCGCAGAGCTGGCCCAGGGCGAAGGGCGTGGCCGGATCTACATCGTGGAGCCCACGGGCCATTTCGAGAACGACCCCAACCTCACGGACAAGAAGTTCCCGGGGAATCCGACGCGCTCCTACCGCACCAAGGCCGCCTTGCGCGTGGTGGGGGAGGTGACCGATTGGTAAGGTCACCCGCACGAACAGCTCCAGGCCATGAAGGACCATCTCGCGCGGCTGAAGGAGCAAGGCATTGAAGCGATCGAGGACTAAGAGGCCATCCATTGGACCACCCATGAGCACCATGACCCGCATCACCGTCACCGCACTTGTCGCGAAGCCCGTGGCCCACGTCTGGACCATCTGGGCCGATCCGGCGCACATCATGCAATGGAACGCCGCCAACGATGAGTGGCACTGTCCCAAGGCCAGCAACGACCTGCGCAAGGGCGGGTCGTTCAGCAGCACCATGGCCGCGCGCGATGGCAGCTTCAGCTTCGACTTCGAAGGCGTGTACGACGACGTGCAGCTTCATCGGCGCATCGCCTATACCATTAGCGATGGACGCACCTGTGAGATCCTGTTCGAGGAGAAGGCTGACGGCACGCTGGTGACCGAATCCTTCGATGCGGAATCGCAGAACCCGGTGGAGATGCAACGGGCCGGCTGGCAGGCCATCCTGGACCGCTTCAAAGCGTATGCGGAGGCGCAGGCGTGATGCATCACCATACATCACGCACCTCATGAGCACCAAGGTCGAGATCGTTCCCCACGGGGATCGCGCGATCCGCATCACGCGCACCTTCCAGGCACCGCGCACCATGGTCTTCGATGCGATGACCACGGCCGATAGGATGTTGAACTGGTTCCATGGCGCGCCCGGTTGGACGCTTGTGCGGTGCGAGATCGACCTGCGGGTGGGCGGCACCTACCGCTGGGTGTGGCGAAATGCCGACGGACAGGAGATGGGCATGGGCGGCATGTACAAGGAGATCGTCCGGCCCGAACGCCTCGTGACCACGGAGAAGTTCGACCAAGCGTGGTATCCCGGCGAGGCCGTGGGAACGATGGTGCTGACCGAAGAGGGCGGAAGGACCTTGATGACCTTGACCGTTGAGTACGAGTCACCGACCGCACGCGATGGTGTACTTGCCGCGGAATTGGCGGACGGGATGGAGTTCGGCTACCAGCGCCTTGATCAATTCCTGTGGCAACGCTGATCCATCATGAACGCGCGCTTCGACCCTGCCGTGAACGCCTTGCTGGATGCGCATGATCACCCCTTGCGCAAGGAGATCGATGAGCTGCGCTGCATCATCCTCGGCGTCGACAGGTCGATCGAGGAAGGCGTGAAATGGAACACGGCCAGCTTCAGGACCGAAGACTGGTTCGCCACGCTGAACGGCCCGAAGCAGGTGAAGGAGCCGATGCTGATCCTGCACGCGGGCGCCAAGGCCAAAGGCCTCGTGCTGAAGGACCGGATCCCCGATCCGGAAGGCCTGATCACCTGGCTTGGCAACGACCGCGCGCAGATCGTCTTCCGGAATGCCACGGACATCA
Source organism: Flavobacteriales bacterium (assembly GCA_016715895.1). Classification (NCBI taxonomy): domain Bacteria; kingdom Pseudomonadati; phylum Bacteroidota; class Flavobacteriia; order Flavobacteriales; species Flavobacteriales bacterium. The sequence goes on from JADJXH010000003.1 coordinate 24,824, forward strand.
TCGTGAACAAGAACGCCCTGTGCGCCGTCGTCAGCGCCTGGATCAAGCTCATCCGACCATGATCACCACACCCGAGATCGTCACCATCACCGAACAGCCTGCCGCCACCATCCACCTGGTGATCCCCGGCATGGAGATGCCCCTGCACATGGACCCCGCGATCCAGGAGATCCTCGCGCTCCTGGGCGAGCAGGGCCAACAGCCCGCCGGACCGATGTTCAGTTACCACCACCGCCGCCCCAGCGACACCTTCGACTTCGAGATCGGCTTCCCGGTATCGAGTGCGATCAAGGAGGAGGGGCGTGTGCGGAACAGCGCCCTGCCGGCGGGGAGGGTGGTGCGCGCCGTGTACCAAGGGCCCTATGAGCGGCTCGGCGATGCCTGGCGTGCGCTACAGGACTGGGTGCGGGCGCAGGAGCTTCCCGAGAGCGGGCGGTTCTATGAGCGTTACCTGAACAACCCGGAGGAGGTCGCCGACCCGAAGGACCACCGCACCGAACTGAACTGGTGCATCGGCTGAGCCGCATGAACGCGATCGACCATTACCTCGCCGCCCTTCCGGACACGCAGCGGGACGCACTGCAGCGGCTGCGCAAGCTGGTCCATGCGGCGGCACCCGGCACGGAGGAGCACTTCGCATACGGCGTCCCCGCCTTCAGGTACAACGGCCACCCCTTGCTCTACCTCGGCGCGTCGAAGCACCATTGCGGGCTCTACGGTTCGGTGCCGGTCGGGTTCAGGGAGCGGCTGAGGGATTTCGAGGTGAGCAAGGGCGCGATCCGCTTCACCCCGGAGAAGCCCCTGCCCGCCGACCTGGTGAAGGCCATCGTGAAGGCCAGGGTGGCGGAGATCGAGCTGCGGTGGCCGGTGAAGGCGAAGAAGAGCACGGTGCGCAAGGCCGCGCCAGGGAAATGAGCAACGAACCGCTCTCCGACCGCGAGGTGCGCACTTCGCGTGTGATCGCCGCTCCGCGGGAGCGCGTCTTCGCCGCATGGACCGATCCCGCGTCGCTTGCGCGGTGGTGGGGGCCGAAGGGCTTCACGAGCACCTTCCATCGCTTTGAGCCGGAGCCCGATGGCATCTGGGAGTTCACCATGCATGGCCCGGACGACAGGGCCTTCCGCAACACCTGCATCTTCACACGGGTGGAGCCGCCGGGCTATCTGGAGTTCGATCACCTGAAGGAGATGCACTTCTACACGGCGATGGTGCGCTTCACGGAGGTGACCGGTGGCACGGAGGTCGACTGGACCATGCGCTTCGAAACCGCAGAGGAGCTGGCCCCCATCCGCAGCTTCATCCAACAGGCCAACGAAGAGAACATGGACCGGCTCGAAGCCTTGCTCCGCCACCCTTGACCCCCACATCATCCGGTCCACGACCAGGGATCCCCGACCCATGAACACGCTCAACCTCACCTATTGGATCATCACCGGCCTCTTCAGTGGTTTCATGATCTTCTCGAGCATCGGCGGCATCACCCTGATGCCCGAGGCCGTGGCCATGCTGCACGACCATTTGGGCTATCCGCTGTATTTCATCCAGCTCATTTCATACGCCAAGGTGTTGGGCGCCATGGCGATCCTGCTGCCGATGGTGCCGGCCCGGGTGAAGGAGTGGGCGTACTTCGGCTTCTTCATCGATCTGGTGGCGGCCGTGATCTCGTTCATCGCCGTGGGTGATCCGGTCACGGGCTGGGCGCCGATGCTGCTCTTCATCGGTGTGCTGGCCTGGGCGTATGTGCTGCACCATCGAAGGCTGATCGCTCGCGTCGCCGGATGAACGATCCTTCCGCTTCCTTTGAGGCATGGACCCGATCACCGCCCAACGCGCTCGCAACCAGGTGAGCACCCCTGCACCGGACGAGATCCGCATCACCCGGGTCTTCGACGCCCCGCAGCAGCTGGTGTGGGAGGCCTGGACCACCCCCGCGATGCTTGTGCATTGGTTCGGGTGCGCGGTGTTCAGCACCGTGGATGCCGCCACCGATCTGCGCGCGGGTGGTTCGTGGCGCGTCGTGCTGCGCACCCCCGATGGCGAGGACATCCCCTGCTACGGCACGTACACCGCGGTGCGCCCCATCGACCATCTCGCCTTCACGCACCAATGGGAGAAGCAGCCCGTGGACGTGAATCCGGCGCACCACCGCACGCTGGTGGAGGTGGACCTGCACGGGGAAGGTCCCCGCACACGCCTGGAGTTCCGCCAGACAGGCCTTGCCACGGAGCCCTCACGCGACAGCCACATCGGCGGCTGGTGCGACAGTATGGATGCGCTGGCCGTGCAGCTCGGAAGGATGGTCCCCTCCGAACGTGGTTGAAGCGGGACGCAGGTGCCGGCCGCCCTTCGCACCTTCGCGGCATGGATCCCCGTGCCACCGCCTTCCTCCGCCTGTTGACGATCATGGACGAGCTGCGCGCCCAATGTCCATGGGACAGGAAACAGACCATGGAGACGCTGCGGCCGCTCACGATCGAAGAGACCTACGAGCTGGGCGATGCCATCCTGGAGAACGACCTGCAGGAGGTGAAGAAGGAGCTGGGCGACCTGCTTCTGCACATGGTGTTCTACGCCAAGATCGGCAGTGAGCAGGGGGCCTTCGACATCACCGATGTGCTGAACGGCATCTGCGAGAAGCTCATCCACCGGCATCCGCACATTTACGGGGACGTGAAGGTGGCCGACGAGGAGGAGGTGAAGGCCAACTGGGAGAAGATCAAGCTGGCGGAGAAGGCCAAGGCGGGGGGCACTGCCAAGAGCGTGTTGGAAGGCGTGCCGAAAGGGCTGCCCTCGCTGGTGAAGGCCATCCGCATCCAGGACAAGGCGCGCGGGGTGGGCTTTGACTGGGAGCATCGCGACCAGGTCTGGGAGAAGATGCACGAGGAACTGGGCGAGCTCAAGCGCGAGGTGGAGGCGGGCTCCGCGAGGCAGGCCGACGAAGTGGGCGACGTGCTCTTCAGCATCGTGAACTACGCCCGCTTCCTCGGGGTCGATCCGGATGAGGCGCTGGAACGCACCAACCGCAAGTTCATCCGCCGCTTCCAGTTCCTGGAGCGCGAGAGCGCCCGTGACGGTCGACGGCTGGGTGAGATGACCCTGGCGGAGATGGATGCGTACTGGGAGCGGGCGAAGGCGCTCGACGGATGAGGCGCCCCATTGGATGCGTTCGCAGCACGGCACGGGACCGTTCTCATGACACGGCCGTGTCGGACCCGCGGCACGCAGCACCGATCTTTGCCCCGTGGTCCGTGGTCCCCGTTTCTTCCTGATCGCGCTCGCGCTGGCGGCGGGCACGGGTTCACAGGCCCAATGCGTGAACCCCATCGCCGCCTTCCCCTACAACGAAGGGTTCGAGAACGGGCCGCAGTGGACCGCCGGCGGCATCAGCAGTGACTGGGCCTGGGGCACGCCGGCGCACCCGTCGATCAACAGCGCCGGGGGCGGGCTGCGCAGCTGGTGCGTGGGCGGCCTCACGGGCACCTTCTACAACTACGGTCAGCTGAGCTGGCTGGAGAGCCCGTGCTTCGACATGTCCGCGCTGGATCACCCCTGGATCTCCTTCAAGATCTTCTGGGAGTGCGAACGGCAGTACGATGGCATGGTCTTCCAGCTCTCGCTGAACGGGGGACAGAACTGGAGCAACGTGGGGGCCTGGGGCGATCCGGTGGACTGCCTCAACGACAACTGGTTCAACGCGGGCAACATCACCAACCTCACGTCGGCGAGCCCCAAGCATGGATGGAGCGGGCGCAGCGGCCCCACCAGCGGCAGTTGCCAGGGTGGCTTCGGCAGCGGCGGCTGGGTCACCGCCAAGCACTGCATCCCCGCCGCGGCCAACCAGCCGCAGGTCCTCTTCCGCTTCCTGTTCGGCGCCGGCACCCAGTGCAACGGCTACGACGGCATCGCCATCGACGACATCCTCATCCAGGAGGCCGAGGGTGCCATCGCGGACTTCACCTGGGCCTGCACGGAAGCCTCCGCCACGTTCACGCCGGTGGCGGGCGGGTGCCCCACGAGCTGGTCCTGGGACTTCGGCGATCCGGCCTCCGGTGCGCAGAACAGCTCGTTCTCCCAGACCCCGTCACACACCTTCTCCGGTCCGGGCACCTACGCCGTCACCCTCACCACCGATGGTCCGTGCAGCGATCCGGTGAGCGTCACGCTGCCGGTGGTGGTGCCCGAGGTGAGCGTGGACGTCACCGATGCGGACTGCGCTGGTGGCCTGGGTTCGGCCACGGCGGTGGTCGCCGCAGGCACAGGCCTCACCTACAGCTGGTCACCGGGCGGTGGCACATCAGCGTCCATCACCGGGCTCGCTCCCGGCAGCTATACGGTCACCGTCACCGAAGCGGGCGGCTGCTCGTCCTCGGCCACCGGGGTGGTGAACGGGCCGGTCCCGGTGCAGGTGCAGGCCATGGCCGACACCGCGGTATGCGAGGGCTCCCCCCTCACGCTCGTTGCTGCGAGCAGCGGTGGTTCGGGGAGCATCCAGCTCGCCTGGTCGCCGGCGGGCCCCGTGCTGAACCCCGCGGTCGCGGGCACCTACGCCGTGGTGGCCACGGACGCCGCCGGCTGCTCCAGCCTTCCGGACGAGGTGGTGGTGGCCGTGGTGGCGCCACCGTCACCCCTCGTTCTGGCGGACCTGACCGAGGGCTGTGCACCCGTGTGCGTGAACCTGACCGCCCAAAGCGGAAGTAGCGGCCCCATCACCTGGGACCTCGGGGATGGCAGCAGCGCCGTGGGTGCATCCGTTCAGCACTGCTATACGGGGGAGGGCCTGTTCGTGCCCTCGGTGGTGCAGGAGGCCCTGCCGGGTTGTTCCGGAAGCGCGAGCGGCGGGCCGATCGCCGTGAACGCCCGGCCGGTGGCTTCCTTCAGCGTGCCGTCGGTGGTGGAGGAGGGTACGGGAGCAGTGCCGATCGTGGACGGCTCGCTGGATGCGGTGCTCTGGTCATGGGACCTGGGCGACGGCAGCACGGCGAACGGCCCGCAGCCACAGCACGTGTATGATGGCACGGGATGCCGCACCATCACCCTCGTCGTCACCGATGCCGGGGGCTGCACCGATGCCGCCTCCGCGGAGGTGTGTGTGGAGGGCGACTATGCGTTCCATGCGCCGAACGCCTTCACGCCCGATGCGGACGGCATCAATGACATCTTCCTCCCGCTGACCACCGTGCAGCGCCCGCAGGCGTACGAGCTCCGCATCTACGACCGATGGGGTGCGTTGCGCTTCGCCTCCACCGAGCTCACCGCGGGTTGGACGGGGGACGGCGAGCCGCAGGGGGTTTACGCCTGGACGGTGATGCTGCGCGACGGGTTCGGCGAGCGGCGCCTGCACCGCGGGCATGTCTCGCTGCTGCGATAGCCGGTCAATGGGCCCGGGCCTGGGGATCCTGCACCGGCGTGGCCGGGGGTGAGGATCCGCGCTTCCGCTTGCGGCCCGCGTGCATGCCCCAGTTCACCGACAGGCATACCAGGTTGGCGTTCAGCCCTGCGTACGGAAAGCGTTCGACACCATCGACCACTTCACGGTAGTCGGTGTTGTGGAAGTTGGTGAGCGTGTACTTCACCGAGACGTTGAAGCCGAGCGGCGCCTGCACCCCGAGCATCACGCTCTGGAAGAACGGCTGTGTGCGGTCGCTGAACCACACATTGAACTTGTCCTCCTTCTTCTCGTTGGCGTAGCGCTTCTCCTTGTAGTTGAAGGGCAGCTCCAGCTCGTAGCCGGCGAACACGAGCACCTTGTGCATGCGGCCCAGCTTGATCCCCAGCGGAAGGCCCAGGGTGTAGGTGCGGTACTTGTACCGCTCGTTGCTGCGGGGCACGTCGTAGATGAAGCCGAGGTTGCGGATGCCGAGCCCGCTGAAGAAGCCCACGTGCGCACCGGCGTCCCAGTGCACCAGCACGCGCGGGTTCACGAAGGGGGCGAAACGCACGATGCCGCCCTGGCCGGACGGCACCGAGTCGCGCGACACGTTGAGGACGGGGAAGGAGAAGACCCACTCGGAGCCGTTGGTGAGGTACCACGTGCGCGGGTCAGGACGCTCCGGAGGTGTGAACGGAGAGGTCTGTGCGGAGGCATCGCCGTGCACGAGCAACAGGAGGACCGCGGGGAGGAGGTGCGTTCTCATGGTTGTGGCGTGGGAAGGTCGCGCAGGGCGAGGTACACGCGATGCATCGGCAGGCCCATCACGGTGTAGAAGCTGCCCTCGATGCGGGCGACGGCGGTGTAGCCGATCCAGTCCTGCACGCCATAGGCCCCGGCCTTGTCCAGCGGATGGTGGCGATCCACGTAGTAGGCGATCTCCTCGGGCTCCAGCGCGCGGAAGGACACCCGTGCCTCGTCGCTGAACCGCACGGTGCCGCCCAGCGTGCGCAGGCACACCCCGGTGACCACCCGGTGGGTGCGGCCGCTGAGCAGGGCGAGCATGCGGCGGGCGTCCGCGTCATCCTCGGGCTTGTTCAACAACAGGCTGGTCCCGGCACCCGAGGGGTCATCGAGCAGCACCGTGGTGTCGGCGGTCACCAGCACCTCGTCGGCGGCGAGCGGCGTGGTGTAGGCCATGGCCTTGCGCACGGCCAGTTCCTCGGCCACCTCGTCCAGCGCGAGGTCCGGTGGCGGTGTTTCATCCACGTCCAGCGGCACCACGCGCAGCGGAAGTTCGAGGCCTTCCAAGAGCTGGCGCCGTCGGGGTGAGGCGGAGGCGAGCACGATCCGCCAGGGGAGCAGGGGCTGCGCGCTCATGAAAGGTCCAGCACCAGGGGAATGAGCAGGCCGTAGCCGACGGCGAGCACCATGGCCACCTTCATCACGATCCCGGCGCGCACATGCGCACGCCGGTCGTGTGCGTTCCAGGTGAGGCCGGCGCTGATGAGCAGCGTGAGGATGAGCACCGCGATGGTCCAGTAGGAGAGGCGGTCGTCGAGGAAGGCGCGGCGCAGCAGCAGCAGGGCGGCCACGAGCACCAAGGTGTGCACGAGCACGATGGCCCGGGCGGCGCCCATGCCCCACACGATGGGGATCGTGCGGCATCCCAGGGCACGGTCGCCCGGCACATCGGCCATGTCCTTCTGCAGTTCGCGCACCAGGGTGGCCAGGAAGGCGAAGCCCGTGAAGGCGAACACCCAGTACCAGATCACCCGGAAGTAGAAGTGGACGGCGGCCTCATCGGCGAAGGCGGCAAGCAGTTCGCCGGTGTGCAGGCGCTGGGCGAGGGGGATCTCGTAGAGGCCGACGGTGAGCGGTACCAAGGCGGTGAGCGTTGCCACCAGCCCGTTGCCGATGATGAGCTGCCGCTTGAAGGTGGTGCTGTAAGTCCACAAGGCGCCGATGGCGAAGGGCGGGATCACGGCCAGCCGCCACAGGCCCGTGTGCGCCACCACGGCCCAGCCGCACAGGAGCCCCAGCCCGCTCAGGACCAGGTGCGCCGCCATGGCCTTCCGACGCGGCACCGAGCGTCCCACGATCAGTTCGTCGGGCTTGTTGATGCGGTCGATGCGCGTGTCGAAGTAGTCGTTGATGATGTTGCCGCCGGCGGCGATGAGCACCGTGCTGAGCACGAGCAGCGCGAACCAGGTCCCGCCCAGCGCAAGGGGCAGACCGCTGGCGCCGAGCAGCCCGCCCACCACGCCGTACCGCATCACGGCCATCGTGCCGGCGATGATGAGCAGGTTCAATGGACGGCTGAGGCGAAGGAGGGCCAGCATGGGTTCACCAGGTGTACGCACCGTCGGTCATCCAGCGTCCCTGCACCTTCATGGCCTGCTCGATCAGGTCGCGTACGCATCCGCCACCGCCGGGCAGGCGGCTCACGAAGTGGCTGATGGCCTTCACCTCCTCGGCCGCGTCGGACGGGCAGCAGGCCAGGGCCACGCGCCGCATCACGCGCAGGTCGGGGATGTCGTCGCCCATGTAGGCCGAACGCGCAGGGTCGAGCCGCTGTTCGGCGATAAGGCGCTCCACCAGCTCCAGCTTGTCGCGCGTACGGGTATGCACCTCGGTGACGCCGAGCCGCTGGAAGCTCTGGACCACGCCGTCGCTGTGTCCGCCGGTGACGATCACGATCCGCAGGCCTTCGCGAACGGCATGCTGCACGGCGTAGGCGTCGCGGGTGTGGAAGGTGCGCACCGGGTCCAGGCCGGGCATCAGCAGCACGCGGTTGTCGGTGAACACGCCGTCCACGTCGAACAGGAAGGTGTCCAGCGCGGCGAGGCGTTCCTTGTAGGTGGGTTCAGCGGGCATCGGGCGCTCGTGGATGCCGCTTCGCGATCAGGTCGGAGAGCAGCGCATAGGCGCGGCGAAGATCGGGATCGCCCTCCAACGCGGCGAGGTGGCGGTCGATCGTGCCGCGGTCGCCGCGGCGTGCGGGCCCGGTGAGCGCCTGCTCGGGACCCACGGCGGCGGCCTTGGCGGCGGTGGCCTTCCACAGCGGCGTCAGCAGGTCCGACGGGATGCCGCCACGCTCCAGCAGGGTGCACGATTCGGCGAAGAGGGCCACCGGGAAGTTGGAGGCGAACACGGCGGCGAGGTGCACCAGCCGGCGTTGGTCCAGGGGCAGCTCAACCACCTTGCCGCTGAGGCTGCGGGCCAGGTCGAGCAGCACGCGGCGGGCCTCCTCCCCGTTGGCGTCCACCACCAGCGGCACATGGCTCAGGTCGGCGGGCTCGCCGGGGCTCAGGCTCATCACGGGCCACAGCACGCCACGGTGCGCATGGGGCAGCAGGCGGTCCATGTCGGAGGCGCCGGAGAGATGGGCCACCACGCCCTCGCGGGCGCCCAGGCGGGCGGCCACCTGCGCGATGGCGTCGTCGCTCACGGCCAGCAGGGTGAGCGCTGCGGGCGGCAGCGGTTCGTCCGGCCCGAACGGCGTGGTGCGCAGGGCCAGGGCCAGCGGTTTGGCGGAGGAGGTGGAGCGGCCCACGACACCGGTCAGCGGAAGACCGGCTCGGGCGATGGCATGCCCCAGGTGGTGGGCCGCGCGGCCCGTTCCCACCAGCAGGATGCCTTCGCGCAGCGGCATGGTCAGGAGGTGCCGCTGCGGTCGCGCAGCCTTCGACGCACGGCCATCAGCGTGCCCAGGAACATGAGGATGCAACCCGTCCACAGGATGTTGATGCCCGGGAACACGATGGCCTGCATCACCACATACTCGCGCTCGAAGACGTTGAGCCCCACGCGGTCGCCGTCCACCGTGGCCAGCTCGAACTTCACGCGCAGCGGGTCCACGTCGAAGCCCTTTCCGGCCACGGGCCGGCCGTCGCGGTAGATGATCACGGGGCTGGCCTCGAACCAGCGCTCACGGTCGTAGAGGTCGCGCACCCGCATCCGCAGGGCGTACACCAGATAGTCGGGGCCCAGCATGCGGATGGTGACGCTGTCGCGCACGGTGCGCAGGCTGTCGATCAGGATCAGGCAGGTGGGGGTGACGATGGTGTCGCCGAGCTGCTTCTCGTAGAGGCGCGGCGGCATGTAGTGCACGCCGGCGCTGTCCTCGGCCTCGTCGGCGGCCAGGTCGGCGTAGCGCACGTGGGTGTACAGGTCGCGGTGGGGCCAGTGCTTGGTGCTCGGCTCTGCCACGTTGCCGAAGCGCGGGTTCAGCTGCACGAAGGGCTCCAGGGTGAAGAGGGGCTCGCCGGCGCGGGTGGCGGACCAGGGCTTCGCGCGCCACAGCGCGCGGCGGGGGAACTCCTCGATCGGCGTCCAGTGCGCGGGCTGGTCGGCCAGGAAGGTGGCCGAGGCCGTGTGCGCGTCGCGGCAGCTGAAGAGCATGTCGCCCACCTTCACGGTGTCGCCGGGCGCGTAGGCGGCGGGCACGGGGCGGAAGTACTCCGTCACGTAATGAAGGTTCACCCCTTCGGGCCGCTTGGCCGCATAGCGCACGTAGTACTCGCCCATGCGCACCGTGTCGCCGCGGTAGAGCAGGATGTCCGTGCTGTTGCTGAACTCCTCGTTCAGGAAGCGCAGGTCCATGCCCTGGGTGTTGCGGCTCATCTCGTTCTGGCGGCTGGTGCTGATGAGGGCGCCCAGCAGCACGAGGGCGAAGCCCACGTGGGCCACGGAGGGACCGGCGTGGGTGAGGCGGCCCTTCAGCACGGTGCGGATGTGGTCCAGGTTGGCCGCGGCCGAGAAGGCGGTGGCGAAGAAGAGCAGGATGAGGTTGAGGTCGGCCACGCGGTAGTCGAGCAGCACCACGCCCAGCGCGGTGAGCAGCAGGGCCACCACCAGGGAGAGGGCGATGGCACGGCGGAAGCGCTTCATGTCGGTGGACCGGTAGCGCAGGTACTGGACGAAGGCGCTGAGAACGGCGACGATGAAGGCGAAGGGCACCTGCCACTTGTTGTAGTGGGCGATGGCCTCACCGGGGGGGGCCAGTTTGGCGCGGGCCACCTGGCGGAGCCAGGCGCTGTCGAGGGTGTCGGCCAGCGCGGTGAGCGGCCCCTGGAAGGGCTCCAAAAGCAGGTTGAGCACGGGCACCGAAGTGCTGAAGGTGATCTGGGCCGCGCTGAGCAGCAGCACCAATGCGCCGATGAAGAGCCAGAACTCGCGGCTCCAGAGCGCCTCCTCCTCGGTCGGCTGGGGGAAGTCGCGGCGCTGGGCGATGAAGGTCCACACCGCGCTCACCACCAGGAAGAGCAGGATGGCCGGAACGGGCTGCTGCAGGGCGAGGCCGATCGCCAGCAGGGCCACGGCCACGATCGTGTAGAAGCGCTGCTGGCCCCGGTCGGTGTGCAGCATCACCACGGCCAGCCAGATGAAGAACAGCATGAAGAGGGTGAGCCCCGGCATCATGCCATCGCCGGTGAAGCTGTGCACGCTGGTGTCGCCGAGCACGCCGCTGCGGGTGAGGAAGGTGCTGTAGAGCACCAGGTGGAAGGTGACGAGCGTGAGCAGGAAGGTGGTGTAGACCGAGGTGGGCCGGTGGCGGTTCACGAGCATCAGGTGGCCGGCGGCCACCAGGGTGAGCCAGGGCACCAGGGAGGCGTTCTCCACGGGGTCCCAGGCCCAGAAGCCGCCGAAGCTGAGGGCCTCATAGGCCCAGGCACCACCCATCAGGATGCCGGTCCCCAGCACCATCACCCCGAAGAAGGTCCACGGCAGCGCGGGTGCGATCCAGGCCTGCAGCTCGCGGCGCCACAGGCCTGCGATGGCGTAGGCGAAGGGAACGAGCGTGGCGGCGAAGCCCAGGAACAGCGTGGGCGGATGGATCACCATCCAGTAGTTCTGCAGCAGCGGGTTGAGGCCGCGTCCGTCGGCGAACTGGGGGATGCGGGTGAGGTAGTCGGGGATGCGTGTCCACGGCAGCCCGAGGTTCTCCGGCAGCTCGCGGATCAGCAGGAAGGGGCTGCTGCCGATGCGCACATCGCCGATGTGCACGCCGAGCAGCATGCTGGCCAGGAAGAGCTGCACCAGGGCCACCACGGTCATCACGGGCGCTTCCCACGTTCCGCCGCGGCGGATCAGGACAAGGCCGATGCACACGTGCCAGAAGGTCCACAGCAGGAAGCTGCCCTCCTGGCCCTCCCAGAAGCAGCTCAGGATGTACTTCAACGGCATCTGCCGGTTGCTGTGCTTCCACACATAGTCGAACTCGAACCAGTGGTTGAACAGCATGGTGAAGAGCACCACCACGATGCCGAGCACGGCCGCGGCATGGAGGGCGAAGCCGGTGCGGGCCACGCTCCGCCAGGTGTCGTCCTGGCGTCGGGCGCTCCACCAGTAGGCACCGGCGGCCAGCAGCGCGCCGGCGAAGGAGAGCAGCGTGAGCAGGTGGCCGAGCTGGCCGGCCCAGGTGTGTTCGCCCGTGTAGCTCATTGAGGTGCCTCCCGCTCCAGCAGGGCTACACGCCCACCTGGTTCTGTTCGTTGTACTTGCTGGGGCACTTCATCAGCATGTCGGTGGCGTGGAACTCACCGCCCTCGGTGGCCTCACCGATGAGCACCAGGCGTTCGCTGCGCTCGAAGTCCTGCGGCTTGGCCTTGGCGAGCTTCACACGGCAGCTCCGCCCCTGCAGGTCCTGCATGGTGAACTCCGTGAGGCTGGCGTTCACGCTGGGTTCGTAGACGATATCCTGGCTGCGGTCCAGCACGCCCACCACGTGATACTCCCTTCCCGGGTTGGCCAGGGCCTCGTCGAGGTCGGCATAGGTGCTGCTGTCGCTCAGGGAGCCGATGAGGGCGGCGATGGCCACGGCGATGATGGCGATGGCGATGAGGTGGCTTCGTTTCATGCGTCGCGGTCGGGTTCGCGGCGTTGGCGTTCCAGGCGGGTGAGGCGTCGGTCGATGGCGGCCATCCATCCGGCCAGGCCCAGCAGCACCACCGCCACCACGGCGATCACGGCGTGCATGCGGCCCGAACCGTACAGGGTGTCGGCCAGCCAGGAAGGCGCTTCACCGGCCGCAAAGGTACCCAGCGGGAAGAGGGCGGCGACGAACAGCAGCGTCAGGCGTCGGTCACGCATGGTCGTGGAGGCGTTGCAGACGGTCCAGGCGGCGCGCCAGGGTCCACGCCCAGGTGCCCAGCAGCATCCAGCCGAGCACCGCGGGATAGAACACCAGCCGCAGCCGGTCGTCCAGGTCGTATTGGTTGAAGGCCGGGTTGCCGCCGTTGCCCGGATGCAGCGAATCGCTCAGGCGCGGCAGCACCATCAGGAAGACCATCATCAGCACGTAGGCGAAGATGTTGTAGACGGCGGCGAGGCGCGCGGCCTTGTGCGGGTCGCTCACCGAACCGCGCAGCACCAGGTAGGCGGCGTACACCAGCGTGGTGACGGCCGCTCCGTTGAGCTTGGTGTCGCTGGTCCACCAGCCGCCCCAGGTGACCCGCGCCCAGATGCTGCCGGTGATCAGACCGAGCACGGCGAAGAGCAGACCGACATGCACGGCGGCGAGCGCGGCGCCGTCGTGGTCCAACGAGCCGGTGCGCAGGTGCCTCAGGCTCATCACCACCGAGATGGTCATCAGCAGCATCATGGTGAACCACATGGGCACATGGAAGAAGAGGTTGCGGATGCTCTCGGTGAGCAGGCTGCGGTTGGGGAACCGGAAGCCCGGTGCCTGCGCGCGGCCTGCGGCGGGCGGGCAGGGGCTGTCCGCGATGCCATCGCCCCGGCCTTCGGTCCAGAAGGCATCGAGCAAGGCCAGCGTGTCGCCCCCGGCAGGCAGCACCACCAGGTGGGTGAGGTCGGCGCGGAGCCCGGCCGGCACGTCCACGGAGGCGGTGAGGTGCGTGGGGTCGTTCACAGCGACCCGGGTGGCGCACACGCGCTGTCCATCATTGCTGATCCACACCTGCGGCGGGGCGTCGGGGCTCAGTACGGTGCGGTAGGTGGTGATGCGCAACTCGACCGGGCCGGGGGCGATCCGGTCACGGTCCACATGCACCAGGGCGGGGGCGAGGTCGACCCCGAGGCCGAAGCCCACCACGGCCAGCAGCAGCGCGATGCCCAGGGCCTTCCACCAATGCCTCATCAGTCGCGCCAAAGGTAGGGGAACAGCAGGTAGGCGAGGGCCACGGTGAGCATGTCGATCAGCAGCAGCCACAGCAGGTAGGTGCCGGTGACATTGAGGCCGATGCCGTCGAGGGCGAGCTTGCTGGCGCGCAGGGCGCTGAGCAGCAGGGGCAGCACCAGGGGCAGGCCCAGCACGGCGGTGAGCCCCACGCCGTTGCCGGCGCGTGCGGCGATGGCCGAGATGAGCGTGAGCACCGCCGCGAAGCCGGTGCCGCCCAGGGCGACCGTGAGCAGGAAGAGGGCCACGTCGGCCTCGCGCAACGGATGGTCGCCCAGGAGCAGGATGTACACCGCCACGGTGACCAGGGCGAGGGCCAGCATCAGGCCCATGCTGTAGAGGGTGCGCGCGATCACCACGCTGCGCGGGTCGGCCAGGGTGTGCAGGTAGAGCTGGCGCCCGGCGTCCTCGCGCTGGAAGGCGCGCGTGAGGGTGTTGAACGCCGCGAAGAGCAGGATGATCCAGAGCAGCGCGTTCCACACCGGTGTGGTGGTGCCGCTGCGCAGGGCCAGGAAAGCGATGTAACAGGCGCCGACCGAGTAGAGCAGAAGCCCCGCCCACGCGGCGCGCTGCCGCAGGTCAAGGGCCAGCTCCAGGCGGATGATGGCGGCGATCTCCGAAAGGCGCATGCGGGGCCAAAGCTACCCGCAGGGCGGCGATCACTTCCGGCGCTTGGACCTCACCGACACGGCGCTCTTGGCGTAGACCAGATAGATGTCCACGTAAGGCCGCATGAGCTTGGGCATGGACCGGTTCTTCTCCACCGGCACGATGAGGACCACCTTGTCGTCCCAGGTCGCGCCCACGAAGGCCTTGTACTTGCCGAACTGGCTGATGCGCGCGCTGCGCTCCTCGTAGGTGTCGATGCCGTCCGGCCAGTTGCGCTCGTGGCTCCGGAACGCGACGGCCTCGATCTCCGGAATGCTCATGCCGGCGTCGGAGAGCGCCTGCCGGGCCACGGCATCGGCGCCCAGGTCGTAGGTGGCGTACACCTCGGCCGGCTTCAGGATCACGGCCTGGTCGCGGTCCTTCCAACGGGGACCTCGGCTGATCTCCGGGCGCTGACGCGCCGGTGCCGCGTCGGCCAGACCGGCATCGGCCACGGCCAGGAAGAGGTCGGCCGTGGGGCGCAGGTCCTCCGGCATGTGGATGTTGTCCTTGGCGGGGATCATCACCACCGTGAAGGGCACGGTGTCCTCGTGGAAGCTGAACATGCGGTAGGCCACGTAGTTGCCGATGTAGGGGGCGTTGGCTTGCCGCGCACTGTCGTTCATCAACGAGGCCGGCCAGAACTGCGCGCCGCTGTTGGTCACCACCAGGGCCTGCTGGTCGTCCGGCAGTCCGGTGGCCTGCAGGGCGGCCTTGGCCGCGCGGCCCTTGATGAGGTCGTTGCCGGTGCGGATCGCGTCCCATCGGGTGATCCGGACCTGTTGTTGGGCATGAAGGGCGAGCACGCAGCACGCCGCGAGGAGGGTGAAGAGGGACCTCATGGGGATCGATCGGCACCTTCCTACGCAGAAGGTCGGCCGAAAGGTACCTACGGCCGTCACCGCGAACGATCCCGACCTTCGCGTGTTCCTTTGCCACCATGCTCCGAACCCTCTTCTCCGGTATGTTCCTGCTCTCCCTCTTCGGCTGCGGCCGCGCCCAGGGCCCCATCGCGCCCGTGTCCCCGATGGCGCCCTTCCATGCGCTGAAGGCCACCGACATCGCGGGCGCACCGGTCGACCTGTCGGCCTACAAGGGCCATCCGGTGCTCATCGTGAACACCGCCAGCCGCTGCGGCCACACGCCGCAATACGCCAAGCTGCAGGAGCTCTTCGGGCGCTACGAGGCGAAGGGCCTGGTGATCCTCGGCTTCCCCAGCAACGACTTCATGCGGCAGGAGCCCGGCGACAACGCCGAGATCGCCGAGTTCTGCACGAAGAACTACGGGGTCACCTTCCCCATGATGAGCAAGGTGCAGGTGAAAGGCGACGAACGCGACCCCGTCTATCAGTGGCTCACCCGCAAGGACCTCAACGGGGCCCTGGACAGCAAGGTGAAGTGGAACTTCCAGAAGTACCTCGTGGACGGCCAGGGGCGCCTGATCGGTGTGTTCGATCCCGGCACCGACCCGCTCGATCCGTCCATCACCACCCTCATCGACGCCAACCTATGAACCGTCCGCTGCCGCTGCTGCTCTGCGCGTTGCTGGCCTGCGGCGCTCCTCCGGAGGCCACCACGTCCACTTCGCCCACCGCCCCGCAAGCTTCCGTGACCATGCCGACCTTCCACACGCTTTCGGCCACCACCATCGATGGCCGGCCGTTCTCCTTCGACCAGCTCAAGGGGCACAAGGTGCTCATCGTGAACACCGCCAGTGAATGCGGCTACACGCCGCAGTACGCCGAACTGCAGGAGCTCTATGCCACGCACAAGGACAAGGGGCTCGTGGTGCTCGGCTTTCCCAGCAACGACTTCGGCGGACAGGAGCCCGGCGCGGAGGCGGATATCGCGACCTTCTGCTCGAAGAACTACGGCGTCACCTTCCCGATGATGAGCAAGGTGCGGACCACGGGCGCCGACCAGCATCCGGTGTACCGGTGGCTCACGCGCAGCGACGCGAACGGGGTGCTCGATGCGGAGGTGAAATGGAACTTCCACAAATTCCTCATCGACGAACAGGGCGTGCTGCATAAGGAGCTCCCCAGCAGTGTGAGCCCGCTGGACCCGGCGGTGCTGGCGTGGGTGGAAGGCTGAAGCCCCACCGCGCGGGAGCGTTCCCCGGATCATCTTTGCGGCATCATGCACGGCGGACCGGTCGACATCCTATGCATCACGGCACATCCCGATGATGCGGAGATCTCGTGCGCAGGCACGCTGATGCGGCAGATCGAGCTGGGCCACAGCGTGGGTCTGGTGGAGCTGACGGCCGGTGAGCTGGGCACGCGCGGCAGCGCCACCCTGCGCCGCCAGGAGGCCGAGGCGGCCATGCGGGTGATCGGGGCGCGGTTCCGGTACGACCTGGGCCTGCCCGACGGCTTCTTCCGCTCGGAGCGCGAGGTGCTGCTGAAGGTCGTCACCGTGCTGCGGCTGCACCGGCCACGGGTGGTGATCACCAACGCGGTGCGCGACCGCCATCCCGATCACGGCCGTGGTGCCGACCTGGTGCGCGAGGCCGCGTTCCTGAGCGGCCTGCGGCGCATCGACACCATCTTCAGCGGCAAGGCCCAGGAGCCCTGGCGCCCCACCACCGTGCTGCACTGTGTGCAGGACAACTGGATCGATCCCGACCTGGTGGTGGACATCACCCCGTTCTGGGACCGCAAGATGGAGGCGCTGATGTGCTTCCGCTCGCAGTTCTACGACCCCACCAGCACCGAGCCGGAGAGCCCGATCGCCACGCGCGAGTTCCTGCCCTTCCTGGAGGGGCGGCACCGGGCGATGGGGCGCATCATTCATGCCGCGTACGGAGAAGGGTTCACTGTGCAGCGTGCGCCGGGCGTGCGCGATGTGATGGAACTGGCGTGAACCGCTAGCGCCCCACCAGGCGCCGCAGCCGGTCGAGGTCGGCGCGGCCGGGCCAGTGATCGCGGGCGCTCGCACCGGTGAGTCCGATGAAGCGCCAGCTCTGATACATGGCGTTGACCGCGTAGGCCAGGGAGGCGGTGAGCGCCGCGCCCGCCGTGCCCCAGCTGGGCACCAGGACCAGGCCGGCGCCGATCGTCGCCGCCAGCCCGAGCCCCGAGCCGATCGCGTTGTGCACGTTGCGGCCCACACCGCTGAAGTAGTGGCTGTAGGCCTGCGAGGCGGCCATGGCCACGATGCCGGGTGCCAGGCAGGCCAGCAGCGGGCGCACGCCGTGCACCTCGGCCCCGAAGAGCAGGGCGTACACCGCGTCAGGCAGCAGCAGGGCCACGAGCAGCGCCGCGGCCGCGGCGGCCACCGAGGCCTTGAACACCGTGAGCGTGAGCGCGCGCTGCCGTTCGGCCGTGGATTCGTTGCTCACCGCGCTGTACAGCACCATGCCCAGGCTGCGCGGCACCAGCCAGGCGCCTTCGGCGAGCTGGGTGGCCACGGAGTACACGCCCAACGCGGCCAGCCCCTGGAAGTGCTCGATCAGGTAGTACGCGAACCGGTAGTTGAGCAACTGCATCGCGTTGGCACCCTGCACGTGCAGACCCTGGGTCACCATGCGGCGCAGCAGGCCGGCCACCGCGGGCATCGCAGGGCCCGGCGCGCGCTGCACCAGGGCCCAGGCGCTGAGGCCGAGCGTGGTGGCGAACGCGGCGTAGGAGGCCTGCACGTACGAGAGCACCGAGGCGCCGCCCGGCATCCGGATCAACATGGCGAACACCACCAGGAGCACCAGCCCGTGCAGCGCGGTGATGCGGTTGTAGGCCGCGATGCGCTGGCGGCCCAGCAGCATGTTCAGGTGGATGGTGTAGAACGACTGCATCAGGGCGAGCACCACCACATGGCCCGAGAGCCCTTCAGGCACCAGCGGAAGCAGCTGCAGCACGGCGAAGGCGACCAGGGCGGTGAGCACGGCCCAGCCGTACGCCGGCCGCAGCAGGGCGGGCAGCGGGGCGCGCGGCACCAGGTGAACCAACGCACCGCCGCCCACCACGTTGTTCAGCAGTTGGATGAGGGTGATGGCGAGCACCACCAGGCTGATGGCCCCCAGGCCCTCCGCACCCAGCAGGTGACCGGCCACCATGATCACCAGCAGGTTGGCGAGCGTGGTCCACGCCCGGGCGATCACCGAACCGATGGCGGGGCGGATCATGGGCGCAGGCGTTCGAGCAGGGCGTTCCACTTCCGCGCGCGCTCCCGGGCGGCCTTGTCCTTCACCCGCATGAAGCGCTTGCCGTCCACCAGCGTCACATCACCCACGGCGCTCACCGTGTGCAGGCCCTTGGCGTAGGCGCTGTTGGTGATGGGGCCCACCGTGCGCACCGCCTCCTCGCGGAAGGCCGTGGGGCTCAGTTCCAGCACGCGGTGCAGCACCACGCGCCCGCCGTAGGTGAGGCTGCTGTCCTGCCCGGGGCGGTACAACGCGCCTTGGTGCACGAAGGGTGTTCCGGCGGGCCGGGCGGAGCGCACATCGGTCTTCACCGGGTTCCGGGGATGCGGAACGTAGGGCCCGTGCAGATCCGCGGCGTGGTACAGGAACAGCTCGGCGTTGGTGAGCGGCGCCTTGGTGCCGAAGAGCCACCAGCGCCCGTTCCAGTGCACCGGTGTGGGGTCGAAGAGCGGTTCCTCCAGCAGCGTGGCCACGGGCTCCATCCGCGAGAGCGCGTCGTCGATCACATAGAGCTGCACCCGGCCCCGCGCGGCCTGCTCCGGGATCACGCAGGTGCGGCCTTCATGCGTCAGCACGAAGGGGTAGGAGAGGTGCTCGGGCAGGTCCAGCAGCGTGCGGGAGCGCTTCAGCACGTTGTCGCGCTTGGGGCGCAGGCGGGCGATCTCGCCCTTGGCGCGGGCGTGGTCGTACTTCTCGTACAGCACGTGCAGCTGCCCCTCGGCGTCGGTGAAGCCGAAGGGGTCGGCGCGGAAGGAGCGCTCGGCGGGCGCCGGCAGCCAGCGCACGTTCAGGCTGGGCTTCTCCTCCAACAGGCGGTGGATGGGCTGGTTGAGGACGCCGATGTTCCACTCCTCGTGCCGGTCGAGGGAGGCCTTGTGGAAGCGCAGCTTGTTGCGCAGCTGCACGAACAGGAAGCGCAGGAAGGTGAGGTTGCCGGGATAGCGCAGGATCGGCGCGGTGGTGGGGCTCTGGCGGCCGGACGCGGCGTCCGCATCGCCGGCCAGAAGCCGCCGCATCACCAGGGCGGGCCAGCTGGCGCTGTGGCGCAGCACGGTGTCCACCGTCTCGCGCAACGAATGGTCCACCACGCCGAACCAGCCCTTGTGCAGGATGCGCCCGCCGTCCAGTTTGTCGGTGAGCCGCTGCAGCACGGCCCCCATCACCGGTTCGCCGCGCAGCAGCTCCCAGAAACCCGGCGGACCGCCCCGGTAGTGCTCCTCGTCGCCGTGGTGGAAGCTCCACACCCCGTGGGTGGCCACCTCCAGCACCTCGCCGCGCAGGATGTTGAAGCCGAAACGGAGCAGCACATCGGGCCGGTGCGCACGGATGCGGTCGAGGTCCTGCGTACGGAAGTACTGCCCGTGCCCGCGCTTCTCCACGGCGCAGGTGATCTGCGGCACACCCTGCAGCAGCTCGGTCACGTCCACCGGTTCCATGGCCGCAGGCTTGAAGTGTCTCCGGCGATAGCGGAGGTATAGGGCGATGCGCCATGGATGCCGCAGCACGCGCTGCACCGCACCGCGGACCACCGGCGGCGTGGGCGCGGGGCGCACCACGAGCACAAGACCCACTCCCTCCACGGCCAGCACCTGGCGCAGGCATTCGGCCTGCCAGTGCTGCAGCACGGGACCGTCGCACAGCACGCCCACGCGGAGCCGGGGTTCGGTGGCGTTCATCGGGCGTGTTGGAGCGCGTGCAGCAGGGCCCGGCCCACGGCGTCCGGTCCGTAACGATCGTTCACCCCCGCGCGGATGGCGTCGGGACGGTAGCGGTCGGCCTCGCGCGTGAGCCGGATCATCGCATCAGCGAGCGCGGTGTCGTCGTCCACGGGGATCAGCAGGCCGTTCATCGGGGTGATGAACGCTTCGGGGCCGCCGCAGCGTGTGGCGATCACCGGGCGTCCCTGGGCCAGCGCCTCGCCCGTCACCACACTGAAGGTCTCCACCCGGCTGTTCACCACCACGGCGAAGGTGCGGGCCATGTGGTCGAGCACGGCACTGTTGGGCAGGCGGCCGAGGAAACGGACCTGTTCGCCGAGACCGAGCGTGCGCGTGAGCGCCTCCAGGTCGGCGCGGTCCGGACCATCGCCGATCACCGCGAGCTGCAAAGCGGGGTCCTCCTTCCGGGCTTTCGCGAGTGCGCGCAGCACACCGCTCACGTTCTTGATGCGGTCCACCAGGTCGGCCACCATCAGGAAGTGGCCGGGCGTACCGGCGGGTGGCAGCGGCCGGTCGAGCCCCGGGATGGTGTTGGGCACCACGGTGGCCTCGGCGCACAGGCCGTGGCGCACGAGCGCCGCGCCCAAGTGGGGGCTCACGGCGATGAAGGCGCGGGCCCGCCGGGCGATGGCGCGCACCAGGGCGTG
Source organism: Flavobacteriales bacterium (assembly GCA_016715895.1). Classification (NCBI taxonomy): domain Bacteria; kingdom Pseudomonadati; phylum Bacteroidota; class Flavobacteriia; order Flavobacteriales; species Flavobacteriales bacterium. The sequence goes on from JADJXH010000003.1 coordinate 45,489, forward strand.
GAAGAGAGGGCCCTTGCCGGCGTAGGTGCCGTCCAGGTATTCGCTGCTCTGTTCCGCCAACACGAAGGGGATGCCGCGGCGGCGCAGGCGCAGGGCCACCAGCGCGGGCCGAACCAGGATGTAGGCCAGCACCCGATCCACCGCCGGTCGCTCACGTTCCAGGTGCCGCAGGGCGTGCGAGGCGGTGCGCAGGTGGCGCCACAGGTTCACCGCCTTGCGGAGCGGGGCCAGGGGCAGCGTGCTGGCGCGGTAGGTGGCGCGCAGTTCCCACAGCCCGTCAACGGTTCCGGACGTGATGGACATCGGTGCGGTGGTGCCGGGATCGGCCTGCACCACCAGCACGCTCACGGGCGTGTGGCGGGCCAGCGCCAGGGCCTGTTTGCGGATGAAGTCGCCCAACTGCGGGTCGCGCGGACCGGGGTACCACTTGGGGATCAGGAGCACGTGCATCGCCCGGCGCAAGGTAGGCAGCACCTGTGGGCCGATCGGGGCAAGGTCAAGGCCGTGTATATTTGCGGCCCCGTTGCTCCCGCGATGGGGACATGGTGGATGTAGCTCAGTTGGTTAGAGCGTCGGATTGTGGTTCCGAAGGTCGCCGGTTCGAGCCCGGTCTTCCACCCGAAGCAGAAGCGCCCCTCAAGGGCGCTTCTCTGCGTTGGGGTGGAAGCGTTCCCGCGAAGCGGGAAGGGTGCGAAGCGCTCCGGGCGAGAAGTTCATCCCGCAGCATCCTGACAGGATGGAAGCGGGAAGCCCGGTCTTCCACCCGAAGCAGAAGCGCCCCTCAAGGGCGCTTCTCTGCGTTGGGGTGGAAGCGTTCCCGCGAAGCGGGAAGGGTGCGAAGCGCTCCGGGCGAGAAGTTCATCCCGCAGTATCCTGACAGGATGGAAGCGGGAAGCCCGGTCTTCCACCCGAAGCAGAAGCGCCCCCAAGGGCGCTTCTCTGCTTTGGGGTGGAAGCGTTCCCGCGAAGCGGGAAGGGTGCGAAGCGCCCCGGGGGAGAAGTTCATCCCGCAGCATCCTGACAGGATGGAAGCGGGAAGGGTGCAACACGAACGCCCCGCACGAGGCGGGGCGTTCACGATGTGCGGCCGTGGCTCAGGCCAGTTGCTTCTTCGCCAGATAGAAGTCGACCTTCTCCAGGCTGTCATCCTTCAGGCGGGCGTCCAGGTCCTTCAGGGTCTTGGGCGGAGGCATGATCACCTTGTCGCCCTTGCGCCAGTTCACGGGCATGGCGCAGGCATTGGCATCCACGGTCTGCATGGCCTCCAGCACGCGCATGATCTCGTCCATGTTGCGGCCCACGTTCAGCGGGTAGTACATGATCAGGCGGATGGTGCCCGCGGGGTCGATGAAGAAGACCGCCCGCACGGCCGCCGTGTTGCTCGTGTTCTCGTGCAGCATGCCATAGAGCTTGGACACGCGCATGTCGATGTCGGCGATGATGGGGAAGTCCATGTACACGCCGGTGCGCTCGCGCACGTTCTGCACCCAGGCCACGTGGCTGTGGATGCTGTCGATGCTGAGGCCGATGAGCTTCGTGCGGTGCTGCGCGAACCAGGCGCCATGGCGCGCGAACTCGCTGAGCTCCGTGGTGCACACCGGGGTGAAGTCCGCCGGATGGCTGAACAGGATGGTCCAGTGGTCCTTGATGTATTCGCTGAACTTCAGCGGGCCGTGCGTGGTATTGGCCTCGAAATCGGGGGCCTTGTCGCCGATGCGAGGCATGTTGGGGAGGGAGGTTTCCATGATGGTGGGATCTTCGGCGGCAAAGGTACCCGGGGTGTGGGGGCGCTGAGGTGATGCGCGTCACCGCGGCGAAGGCAGATGGACGGTTGAAAACTATTCCCGCTGAGCCGAGGACAATTCCAACTGAGACACCCCTAGCTTGTGACGCATGAAGCGTTCGTGGTCCATCATTGTAGCGTGTGTCTTCACGATCACTGGCGAGGCGCAGAATTTGGTGCCCAATGGCTCCTTTGAAGTGCGCGATACCTGCGCAGGGCCAGGGGTTGGGTATGCCATGTACGCCACGGGTTGGATGAACCTGCATACCCAGTCAGCCGATTACTTCAATGCATGTAATTCTGGTGGCGTTGTGGACGTGCCCTACAGCCAGTTCGGGTATCAGGTTCCGTATGAAGGTGACGCGTATGTGGGCATGGCCACCTCGTCCATCGGAGGTGGACCTTGGTATCGCGAGATGGTGGGCATCGAATTGTTGGAGCCCCTTCAACCCGGCGTTCCAGTGTGCCTGTCGTTCAAAGCAGCGGTGGGTGGCTTCGGGAGTTGGAGCGGCAATTCCGCATACAATACGTGTAAGGGCATCGGGCTGAAGTTCTTTTCGGCTCTACCGAATGACTGGCAGGACTACCTCTATCCGAATTCGGCGGCCGTGTATTTGGATGAGGTGCCCACGGACACCAGTAGTTGGTATACGGTGGATGGGACTTATGTGCCGGACTCCGCCTACACGTTCGTGCTGGTGGGTAACTTCTTCGCGGATTCGCTAAGTGAAGTGACGGTGCTGGATTCTACCGGATTCGGTGCATTTGAACCTTCTTATGTCTTCGTAGATGATGTGCGTGTGTCTTTCGCGCTGGGCTACTGCACGGAGGAGGTGGCGGTACCGGAGGTAGGTGGCGATCAGCCGATCGTTTATCCGTTACCCTGTGCCGATGTGCTCCATGTTCGCCTGCCTGTAAGCGTACGGCAGCAACTCTGCTATTCTATGCGTGATATGGCCGGTCGGGTAGTTCTCCAAGGGCAGCAAGCTGGTGGTTCTGGTGAGGTCCTGATAGCTACCGAGCGCCTGCCCAGCGGCGTCTATGTGCTTCAATTGACCACAACATATGGGAGTTGGTCGCCCATTACTGTCGTTCATGGTTCACCCTAAACGCTTGGATCATGAGAACGCGAACTCGCTCGTTGGCAAGTCTTGCCGCACTCCTTACGGTCATGCTGGTAGCTGCGCAAGACGGCGACCATTTGACCACTAATGGAGCAGGTCAATCCTTTCTGGCGCCTGATGCGTTGGTGCCTGGAGGGCTGATCACCCAGCCGTTCAATGTCAGCATCGGAACCGCTGCCGGTGGCAACGCCACCCTCCGCGTGCGCGGCGATCAACTGCCAGTGAACGATTTCTTCGACCCGACCTACCGATGCACCTTTCGAACGGATGTCGGCAGCGGGATCAACCAGAACTGGAGCATGGTACGGGGCGCGGATGAGATCGGGCGGCTGTGACATGGCAACCCGGCCAATGCCTTTAACGTCCAAGCGCGACAGAATGATGGCAACCTGTGGTTGCGCATTTCGCACGCGGAGGGCTTGGGTAGCAGCCACCGCGCGGCGCTCCAGGCTTGGAGGGCTGAAAACGGTTGAAAACTATTTCGTCTATGCGCAGGATAATTCTCCCGTTGGTGCGCATAGCTTGTGTTCGCATGAAGCGTTCGTGGTCCATCATTGTAGCGTGTGTCTTCACTATCACTGGCGAGGCGCAGAACTTGGTGCCGAATGGCTCCTTCGAGGATTATACGCAGTGCCCTGAATTCTTCGGGTATGCGCAGTATGCCACAGGATGGTTGAACCTGCACACCAGCTCAGCGGATTACTTCAATCGTTGCCAGGAGAATCTGGTCGTGGGTGTTCCCTTCAATACCTGTGGGTATCAAGAACCGGCGGATGGTGATGGGTACATGGGATTGGCAACCACATTCCCAGGTTTGGACTGGTATCGGGAGGTCGTGGGTATCGCGCTTTCCGAACCGCTGCAAGCAGGTGTTCCTGTTTGCTTGTCCTTCCAGATGGCTCTGGGTGGTTTCGGCTCTTGGGATGCTGGCTCCGCCATTTTCACGTCCAAGTGTGTTGGCATGCGATTCTTCAACGAGTTCCCCGCCGACTGGACCGCGTACTTGTATCCTAATTCGGCCGCGTTGCACATGACCGAAGTGCCAACTGACACTGCTATCTGGTATTCAATAAACGGTGTCTATGTCCCGGACTCCAATTACGCGTACCTGGCCATTGGTAACTTTTTCGCGGATTCATTGAGCTCGATCCTGCCCTTGGACTCTTCTGGCTATGGAACCGCAGGGATATCCTATGCATTCATTGATGATGTGCGTGTGTCAGCGGATCTCCAGTACTGCGGTGGTAACGGTGTTCACACCAGAGGCTCGAGTCGCGGCGTAACCGCTTTCCCGAACCCCTTCGCAGACCAGCTCACTGTGGAGATACGCGACCAAGCGCTTGGAGCGCTGCGATGGGAGTTGATCGATCAACATGGGCGGAGGGCGTTAGCGGGCGGCGCTGTAGCGGGTGCTCGCACATTCACCATCTCTGCCGGTCAAATAGCGCAGGGCGTCTATGCCTTGCGCTTGCATGATGATGCGGGCGCTTATGCACACGTTCGCTTGGTTGCTGTTTCACCCTAACCCTTTCGCCATGAGAACGCGACGACTTCGACTGCTCGGCTTCTGCGTGATCTTTTTGCCTGGCTTGGCACATGCGCAGAATGATGGGGACCACTTGATCACCAACCCAGTTGGTCAAACTGCATTGGCTACGGATCTGCAAGTGCCCGCGGCCCCAGTGAACCTGACCGTTGGCACCGCCCCTGGACTCGGCGCCACCCTGCGCGTCCGCGGCGACCAATTGCCGGTGAACGATGCGTTCGTCGGTACATCCCTCGCCACCTTCCGCACCGATGTGGGCAATGGGAACAACCAGAACTGGAGCATGGTACGGGGTGCGCTGGAGATCGGGCGGCTCTGGCACACCAATCCCAGCACGGCGTTCGTGGTGCAGGCCCGCCAGCCCGATGGCAACCTGTGGCTCCGCAATTCCGAGAACGATGGAGTGGTGGTCCACTTCAACGGCGCGGCCGGCGCACTCCTGAACAGCTACACCCTGAACCGACAGGCCTTCGTGGCCATTGGTGAGGACATGGCCCAATCGGGTCTGGGTCCCAATGCCCCGTGGTCCCACGTGCATCTGGTGCATCCCACCCAGGGTGCGGCGCCGGCCACCTTCGGCTACCGGCCGCAGTTCCGCAACGGTATCACGCTTACGGGCAACAGCGACCTGGCCTACGTGGGGCAGTTGTATGACCAGGGTGCGGCGGGCACCGGTGCCGAGCAGGATGACAACAGCGCGTTCGGTTTCGTGTGGGACGATAACGCACTGCCGGCCGGCGATGCGCATGCCTGGGACCATGCCACCTTCCGCTTCGTGGGCGCCCTGGGTGCCGGCGGCTCGGCAGGCACGGTGAACGGACTGCCGGCGTGCCTGAGCTGAAACCTCCCCCGACCCCTCCTTGCGCGGCGGGTGGAGCGTTCCACGCGCAGGAGGGGAGTTCACGCCGTCAAGCCCCCTCCTGAGCAGAGATCCTCTTCCCTTGCCGTCGTCGCGAGCAGCCCGCAGGGATGCGTGGCGATCTCCCCGGCCAGTGTTCGGTGCCCTGCAAGGGAGATCGCGTCGGCGCACAAGCCCGCCTTTCGAAGGCGGTTGCGGGAGGTCGCTGCAGCCGCAGGCACCGCTCACGCCCCGTGCTTGCGGTTGCTCAGCACGGTGTCGATGCTCCAGGGGATGCGTTCGGCGAAGGGGGCCTTGCGGTGGAGGCAGCCGTCCAGTGCGCAGATGCGGCAGCTGGTGGGGATGCAGGGGTCCATGTGGATGAAGAGCTCCACGGTGCGGCCCAGGCGCTGGTTCACCACGGCCTCGATGGCGCCGATCTCGCGGTGCGCCTCCTCCAGGCTGTGGTACCACGGCAGGGTGACGTGGCAGTCCACATGCAGCACGCTGCCGTAAGCGATCATGCGGAAGTTGTGGACGTCCACCCAGGCGGGCCGGCGGTGTTCCTCGAGCACGGCCACCACCTGCGCGCCGAGCTCCAGGTCGGCCTCGTCCATGATGCCGGCCACCGAGCGGCGGAACACGCGCAGGCCGGTGAACAGGATGTAGAGGGCGAAGGCGATGGCGAACACGGGGTCCAGCCACAGCAGGCCGGTGACGCGGATGAGCAGCAACCCCACCACGAGGGCCACGGTGCTCCACGCGTCGCTGAGCAGGTGGGTGCCGCCGGCCTCCAGGGTGATGGAATGGCTGAGGCGTCCGCGGCGGCGCAGCAGCAGACCCATCACGAGGTTGATGGCGCCGGCCACCACGGCGAGCGCGATGCCCGTGTCGATGTCGTGCAGCGGGGCATGGGTGAGGAGGCCCTGCACGGCGCGGGCGATGATGAGCAGCGCGGCCAGCATCACCAGCCCGCCCTCGATGCCGGCGCTGATGAACTCCACCTTGCCGTGGCCGTAGGGGTGCTCGCGGTCGCGGGGCTTGGCGGCCAGCACCAGGCTGTACAGGGCGAAGCCGCCGGCCACCACGTTCACGATGCTCTCCAGGGCGTCGCTGAGCAGGGTGGTGCTGTGGGTGAGGTACCAGGCCAGGAACTTCACGGCCATCACCGCCGTGCCGATGCCCAGGATCCATGCCTGCAGACGGATGTTGGCGCGGCCGCTCTCCATGCGGCAAGTTTACGCGGCTATCTTGGGGCCATGGATGAACTGGCCCAGGCCATGAAGGCCATGCCCGCGCTGGAGGGCGAACTGGTGCGCAAGATGATGACCGAAGGCCGCGTGGTGGAGGTGCCCGCCGGCACCGAGCTGTTGCACGAAGGCGCCTACGTGCACGAGCTGCCGATCCTGCTGGAGGGCCTGGTGCGCGTCTTCATCGGCCACGAGGACAAGGAGCTGCTGCTCTACTTCATCGAACCCAGCGACAGCTGCGTGATGAGCTTCGCGGCGATGACGGGGCGCACGCCCAGCCGCATCAACGCCGTGGCCGAGCGACCCAGCAAGCTGCTGATGGTGCCCGAGGCGAAGCTGAGGCAATGGATGCGCGAGCATCCCTCGCTCAGCGAGCTCTTCTTCCATCAGTACCACGAGCGCTACAACGACATGCTGCACACCGTGGAGCAGGTGGCCTTCGGCGACCTGCCCACCCGCCTGCTCGATCACCTGAAGCGCCTGAAGGGTGTGACGGGGGATGAGCTGCTCGATGTGCGGCATGCCCGGCTGGCGCAGGAGCTGGGCTCGGCCCGCGAGGTGATCACCCGCACCCTGCGCAAGCTGGAGGATGAGGGCCGCATCCGGCAGCTGCCCGGCGGCATCCGGGTGCTCGGGTGACCGAGGTCACCGGAAGGGGAGGAGGGGATGCGGCAGCTTCGCCGCATGGCCGCCCTGCCGAAGTGGATGAAGCTGGTGATCGTGTGCATCGCCTGCGTCGGCATCGCGTTCGGAGTGGCCCTCGTGATCCGTTCATTCACCCCTTCAACACCCTTGACGCCATGATGAAGAAGAACGTCGGCAACATCGACCGCATCGTCCGCATCCTCCTTGCCCTTGTGTTCGGCTACCTGTACTTCACCGGTGCGGTGGTCGGGCTGGTCGGTACCGTGCTGCTGGTCCTGGGCGGCATCTTCCTGCTCACTGCGCTGGTGGGCACCTGCCCCATCTACAGCGTCCTGGGCATGAGCACCTGCCCGGTGAAGCAGAAGGGCTGAGGCGCTGCACGCATCGCTGATGTGGGGCCGTTCCGCAGGGGACGGCCCTCGTCGTTCCTGGGGCGGTGCGTAACCTTGCGGCCCATTCCCGAGGCCATGCTCTACCTGCTCATCGCGCTCATCTTCATCGTCGGCTATGCCGGCATCGCCCTGGAACACCCCCTGAAGGTGAACAAGGCGGCGAGCGCCGTGCTCACCGGCATGCTCATCTGGACGATCATCATGCTGGGTCATGATCAGTTGTTCCCCGCGGGGGAAGGCGGGCACGACCACATCCTGCATCAGTTGTTCGAGCACATCAGCGAGATCGCCAGCATCCTGTTCTTCCTCCTGGGGGCCATGGCGGTGGTGGAACTGATGGATGCGCACGAGGGGTTCAGGGTCATCACCGACCGCATTCGAAGCACCAACAAACGCGCGCTGTTGTGGGTGATCGGTGTGCTCACCTTCTTCATGAGCGCCGCGCTGGACAACATGACCACCTCGATCGTGATGGCGGCGCTGCTGCGCAAGTTCATCCGCGACAAGGACGATGTGTGGACCTTCGCGGGCCTGGTGATCATCGCGGCCAACGCCGGTGGTGCGTGGAGCCCCATCGGCGACGTCACCACCATCATGCTGTGGATCGGCGGGCAGGTCACCACGGCCAACATCATCCTGAAGCTGATCATGCCGAGCCTGGTGTGCCTCGTGCTGCCGTTGATCTACATGACGATGAAGGCGAAGGGCCGCCTGAACCTGGTGCAATTGCCGGAGCAGAGCGAAGAGGGATCGCCGGCCCGGCTCAGCACACGCGAGAAGTACATGGTCTTCTTCCTCGGCATGGCCACGCTGCTCGGGGTGCCGCTGTTCAAGTCGGTGACCCACCTGCCGCCCTTCATGGGGCTGATGCTGGGCCTGGGCGTACTGTGGATCTTCACCGAGTTCATCCATGAGCGGCATCCGAAGTGGAAGGAGCGCAGGCACATGACGGTGTCGTCGATCCTGTCGCGGGTGGACCACAGCAGCATCCTCTTCTTCCTGGGCATCCTGCTGGCGGTGGCCGGCCTGCAGGTGGCGGGCCACCTCACCGACCTGGCCCACGTGCTCGACCGCTCGCTGGGGAACATCTACGCCATCACCGGAGTGATCGGCGCCTTGAGCGCCATCGTGGACAACGTGCCGCTGGTGGCCGCCGCCATGGGCATGTACCCGATGACACAGTTCCCCGTGGACCACACGTTCTGGGAGCTGCTGGCCTATTGCGCGGGCACCGGGGGCAGCATGCTCATCATCGGCAGCGCGGCCGGCGTGGCGGTGATGGGCATCCTGGGCATCGACTTCATGTGGTATGTGCGGCGCATGACGGTGCCTGCCGCCCTGGGCTACGTGGGCGGCATCCTCACCTTCTGGCTGATGTGGCACTGAGGGGTGCCTCGAAGAAGCTCGAACGGATGGCGCGCGACGCTATCATTCGCCCAGACGAGGCGCTCCGAAGAGAGGATACTGGAACGAAGTATCCGAGTGAGGAGGAACAACGGTTGGGCGAATGAGAGCAAGCGATGACCGCTATGCGCTCCTGCCATGAACGCCGCTGGAGCGAGGTTCTACGAGGTACCCTGAGCCCGGCCCTCACACGGTGGGGATGCCGTGCAGCTTGCACAGCCAGCCGATGTGGCCGATGTGGCTGCCCTCGTGGCGGATGGCGTGCATGATCACATCGCGCACCTGACCGGCCCCACCGAAGGGCAGGCCGGTGGGGTTGGGGCGGCTCAGGGCCTCCTCGTCCAGCGTGGCCACGTGCGCGATGGCCTGCCGGTGCACCTCGTGGAACATGTGCAGCACCTCCTCCACATGGGGCCGCTCCTCCTCGGGCGCGCCGTGGGCGCCCAGGGTGTAGTGCTTCGCCCAGCTGAACTTGATCACCGGTCCGCCGGTGCTGCGCAGCAGCAGGCCGTTCTCGCTGGTGGCCAGATGGGCCACGAGCCAGAACGCGGAGTTCAGGGGCGTGCCCTCGCACACGAACCGCTTGTGCAGGGTGCCGTTGGTACCGTCGGGGTCGGCCTTCAGCAGGCGGCCGAGGTAGTACATCGTGTATTCCCGTGTGCGGTCCATCATGGCCGCCAGGAAGCGCGCTTCGTCGATCATGCGGGCAAGGTAGCGGGGATCAGCCGCGGGTGCGCAGCAACTCCTCCAGGTGGCGGCGCAGCGTGATCCCGGCGCTGTTCCAGTTCAGCCGCTCGTGGTGTTCGTTCAGGGCGCCGTGCGCCAGCTCCCGGTAGCGGTCATGGTCAAGCATCAGCTCGGCGATGCAGGTGGCGTAAGCGTCGGCATCGGCCTCCAGGGGCAGGGCCATGCCGTTCACCCCGTCGCGCACCGAGCTGGGCGTGCCGCCCACGGCGGTGGTGATGCAGGGCACGCCGAACGCGTTGCATTCGCTGAAGACGATCGGCGAGCAATCGGCGCGGGTGGGCAGCAGCAGGAAGTGCGACCGCTGGATGAGGTTGGCGATGCGGCGCTGTCCGGCGGGCGTGTTCTTGGCGATGAACGGCACCACCTCGACGAACGCGGGCAGCTTCGTATCGGGTGGGGTGCAGCCCACGATGGTGAGGCGCACGGACAGCCCCCGGGCGTGGAGGGCCTTGGCCGTCCGCAGGGCGAGGTCCCCGCCCTTGCGTTCCCAGCTCACCGCCAGGAAGAGCAGCTCGCAGCGCTCCATCGGGCGGGTGTCGATCACCTGTTCGATGCGCGCGCGCGCCGGGATCCGGTCCAGGTTGCACCCGAAGGGCACCACACGGATCCGCGAGGGGTCGGCATCGTAGTGCTCCACCGCGGTGCGTGCCGCCCATTCGCTGGAATAGATGGCCAGGTCGCAGCTGCGCAGCGCCTCCCGCTCGAGGTCGTGCCCCTGCTTCAGGTAGCGCCGGGGGTAGTTGCGGTACTCCGGGTACAGCTCCAGGATGCCGGCGAAGGTGGCGTCGGTATAGAACACCTTCGGTCGGTCGCACTGCAGCAGCGCCACCGGGATGCTGCTGGGCGAGAAGACCACGTCGCAGTCGCTTTCCGCGAGCGCGTCGGCGATCTGGCCGGCGAAGCGCCTGGCCATGCTGGTGGTGCGTTCCACCGGGAAGATGCTGTCCGGCGAGATCCAGTGCTGCACCTTGTTCACCGCCTTGCGCAGCAGCACGCGGGTGCGTTGCAGTTCGCCGAGGTAGCGCATCCGCACCTGCTGGTCCTCCAGGCTCTTGGCGATGAACCGCACCGTGCCGCTCCAGGCCCGGACGTCGGTGGGGTCCATGCTGGTGGCGTACATCAACCGCAAGGGCGCTGTGCGCGTCCGTGCCGCCCTGGCCTTCCGCCTTTTCTCGCGCACGTCCTCCTCCATGCTCGTCCTTATGGTCAAAGGTCGGGCGAAGGTTCCGGTCCGTCAACAACTCCCCGTTGATGGGGCGCGGCCGGAGCGGTGGCCCGGGCCTGCCCATCGGTCCGGTACCTTTGCGCCGTGTCCGGCAACACCTTCGGCCAGATCTTCAGGCTCACCACCTTCGGGGAGAGCCACGGCCCGGCCATCGGCGGGGTGATCGAGGGCTGTCCCGCGGGGTTGAAGCTGCAGTTGGACGCTGTCCAACAGGAGCTGGACCGCCGTCGTCCGGGCAGCACGCCCCTGGGCACGGCGCGCAACGAAAGCGACACGGTGGAATGGCTCAGCGGCGTTCTGGACGGCACCGCCCTGGGCACACCCATCGGCTTCCTGATGCGGAACACCGATGCCCGCAGCGCGGATTACGACCACCTGAAGGATGTGTACCGGCCGGGTCATGCCGACAGGACCTGGGAGGACAAGTACGGCATCCGCGACCATCGCGGGGGCGGGCGGGCCAGCGCCAGGGAGACCGCCAGCAGGGTGGTGGGCGGGGCCGTGGCCCGGCAGCTGCTCGCCGTGAGCGGGGTGCAGGTTCAGGCCTGGGTGAGCCGGGTGGGGCAGGTGGCCCTGGACGTGCCGGTGCAGGACCTGGAGCTGGCCACCACCTATGCGAGCGACGTGCGTTGCCCGGATCCCGGGACCGCCGGACGAATGGCCGCGGCGATCGAGGACACCCGCTCCGCAGGTGACACCCTGGGTGGCATGATCAGTGCCCGCCTCTCCGGGGTGCCGGCCGGTCTGGGCGGGCCGGTGTTCGACAAGCTGCACGCCGACCTGGGGAAGGCCATGCTGTCGATCAACGCGGTGAAAGGGTTCCAGGTGGGAAGCGGATTCGCGGCCGCAGCGATGCATGGCTCCGTCCACAACGATGCCTACCGGACCGGCACGGAGGGTGCTGTGCGCACCGCCACCAACCGCAGCGGCGGGGTGCAGGGGGGCATCAGCAACGGCGAGGACATCCTGTTCGATGTGGCGTTCAAGCCCGTGAGCACACTGATGCGCGACCAGGCCACCGTGGATCGGCATGGTCGCGCGGTCACCCTGGAGGGGAAGGGCCGTCATGACCCCTGTGTCGTGCCCCGTGCGGTACCCGTGGTGGAGGCCATGGCCTGCCTGGTGCTCGCCGACCACCTGCTTCGACAACGCAGCGCCCGCCTATGACCAAGACCCGCAAGCGTCTCCCATTGCACGTCCGGATCCTCATCGCCCTGGTGCTCGGGGTGGGGTGGGCCCTCCTGTCCAGCACGCTGGGTTGGAGCCGCTTCACCATGGACTGGATCGCGCCCTTCGGCGACATCTTCATCAACCTCTTGAAACTGATCGCCGTGCCCCTGGTGCTCTTCAGCATCATCAGCGGTGTGGCCGGCATGAGCGACGTCACCAAGCTGGGCCGGCTCGGCATCCGCACCCTGCTGATCTACCTCGGCACCACCATGACGGCCGTGTCCATCGGGCTGGTCATCGTGAACCTGATCAGGCCCGGCGCCCTGGCGGACGATGACCAACGCCTGCGCAACCGGATCGACTACGAGCTCTGGGTGCGCGAGACCAGCGGCGTGGACCGGCCGCTGGACGGGCGCTGCTTCAGTTGCGAGGAGGCCAACCGGACCCTGGTGGAGCAGGTGGCGGCCGCCCGAAAGGCCGGAGGGGCCGACGATTGGATCGGCGAGAAGGTGCAGCAGGCCAGGGCCACCAAGGAGGCGGGCCCCCTCCAGTTCCTGGTGGACATGGTGCCGAGCAACATCTTCCTCAGCTTCAACAACACGTTGATGTTGCAGGTGATCTTCTTCGCCATCTTCTTCGGCATCACCCTGCTCATGATCCCCGGTGACCGTGCCGGACCGGTCACCGCCTTCATGAACGGCTGCAACGATGTGTTCATGAAGATGGTGGACCTGGTGATGGAGGCCGCCCCCTTCTTCGTGTTCGCGCTCATGGCCGGCGTGGTGGCCCGCATGTCCGGCGACGATCCGGGGTCCGTGCTGGAGCTGTTCAAGGGGTTGGCCGGCTACGGCATCACCGTGGTGTTGGGCCTGGCCATCGTGCTGTTCCTCATCTACCCGGTGTTGCTGAGCCTGGTGCTGCGCCGCAACGTGTACGGCCGTTTCCTGCGCGCCATCAGTCCGGCCCAGCTGCTCGCCTTCAGCACCAGCAGCAGCGCGGCCACCCTGCCGGTGACGATGGACTGCGTGGAGGAGAACATCGGCGTGAGCAAGACCACAGCCAGCTTCGTGCTGCCCATCGGCGCCACGGTCAACATGGACGGCACCAGTCTTTACCAGGCCGTGGCGGTGATCTTCCTGGCGCAGTTCCATCTGGTGGAGCTCGGGCTCGCGCAACAGCTCACCATCGTGCTCACCGCCACCCTGGCCAGCATCGGGGCGGCCGCGGTGCCCAGCGCCGGGCTCATCATGCTCATCGTCGTGCTCAGTTCCCTGGGGCTCGATCCGGCGTGGATCGGCATCGTCTACGCCATCGACCGGCCGCTCGACATGTGCCGCACCGTGGTCAACGTCACCGGCGATGCCGTCGTCAGCAGCATCGTGGCACACTCCCAGGGCGAGAAGCTCTTCGTGAACGCTGAACCTTGAACCTGGAACGCTGAACAGGCCCCTCTGTCCACACCGAACACCCACGCACCATGCGCAAGATCATCAAGTGGCTCATCATCGCGGTCGTCGCCCTGGTGGTGCTCCTCCTCGCCGCCGTCATCCTCATCCCCATCCTCTTCAAGGACCGCATCGAAGGGATGGTGAAGGAGCAGGTGAACGCCCAGCTGAACGCGACCGTGGAGTGGGGCGCGTGGGACATCACCCTGCTGCGCAGCTTCCCCGACCTCACCGTGGAGGTGGCCGATGTGAAGCTCTGCAACAAGGCCCCCTTCGAGGGCGTCTGCCTGGCCGACATCGGATCGCTCACCGCCACGGTGGACATCAAGAGCGTGTTCGGCGACAAGGTCGACATCAAGCGCATCGGCCTGGTGCGCCCGCGGATCCATGCCGTGGTGCGTGCGGACGGGCGGGCGAACTGGGACATCACCCTGCCGGACAGCAGCGCGGTGGAAGCCCCGGCCGACACGGGCGGCGGCTTCTCCATCGGCCTGCGTGAATACTGGATCGAGGACGGCCGCGTGGTGTACGACGACAGCACCCTGGCCTTCCGCATGGACCTGCTGGGCCTGGACCACAAGGGCACCGGCGACTTCACCCAGGACCTCTTCACCCTGAGCACCACCACGCACGTGGACACCGTGGACGTGCTCTTCGATGGCGTGCGCTACCTGCAGCGCGCCCTGGCCGACATCACCGCCGACCTGGACATGGACATGGCCGGCATGAAGTTCACATTCAAGGAGAACGAGGCCGTGATCAACTGCCTCACCCTGGGCTTCGATGGCTGGCTTGCGATGCCGGCGGACGACATCGACATGGACATCACCTGGGCGCTGAAGAAGAACGAGCTGGGCGCGCTGCTCTCCATGGTGCCCGCCGCCTTCGCCAAGGACCTGGAGGGTGTGGACATGAGCGGCAAGGCGGCCTTCGGCGGCTACGTCAAGGGCACCTACAACGACACCACCATGCCCGGCTTCGGCCTGGACATCGCCGTGGAGAACGGGCGCTTCAAGTACCCCGACCTGCCCGAGAGCGTGGAGCGCATCCAGGTGAAGGCCTCCATCGTGAGCCCGCAGGGCAAGGACCTGGACGGCATGGTGATCGACGTGCCCACCTTCGCCATGCTGGTGGCCACCAACCCGGTGAGCGCCCGGCTCCATCTGGAGCGGCCGATGAGCGACCCGCGCGTGGACCTTGCCGCGCAGGCCAAGCTCGACCTGGCCAGCTTGAAGCGCGTGGTGCCGCTGGAGAAGGGCGATGAGCTCAACGGCAAGCTCGATGTGGACGTGACCGTGAAGGGGGCCGTGAGCGACATCGAGGCGCAACGCTTCGAGAAGTTCACCGCCGAAGGCCGGGTGCTGCTGAGCGGCATGACCTACCGCAGCGACTCGCTCCCCTGGCCGGTGGGCATCACCACCTTGGACCTGGCGCTGAGCCCGCGCTACCTGGCGCTGAACGGCTTCGACGGCACGCTCGGCGGCAGCGACGTGCGCGCCGAGGGCCGCTTCGACAGCTACCTGCTGTGGTGGCTGAAGGACAGCACGCTCACCGGCACCTTCGACGTGGCCAGCCGCCGCTTCGACCTCAACGAGCTGATGGGCCCCGAGGAGCCCGCGGCCGCGGAGGCCGCACCCGCCGACACCGCCGCGATGACCGTGATCGAGGTGCCCGCCAACATCAACTTCCGCCTCACCGCCGAGGCCGGCGAGGTGCTGTACGACGACCTCACCCTCACCGGGCTCAAAGGCGGCGTGCACATCCACGACCGCCGGGTGGACCTGAACAAGCTGGTGTTCGGCCTCTTCGAGGGCCGCGTGGGGCTGGACGGCTCCTACGCCACCCCCGAGAAGGGCACGCCGGTGGCCGAGCTGCGCTACGACATCCGCGACATGGACATCGAGAAGACCGTGCAGTACGTGGAGACCGTGCAGAAGATGGCGCCCATCGCCAAGACCTGCAAGGGGAAGTACAGCACCACGCTCAGCATGCGCACGGAGCTGGACGCGGCCATGAGCCCGGTGCTGGAGAGCCTCACCGGGCAGGGCACGCTCAGCACGCGCAACGTGCGGGTGGACGGCTTCCAGCCCCTGGTGGACCTGGCGAAGGCCTTCAAGGTGAAGGGCATCGAGAACACCACGCTGCCGAGCGTGGACTTCAGCTACGAGTTCCGGGACGGGAAGATGATCACCAAGCCCTTCGACGTGAAGATCGACCGGATCAAGGCCAACGTGGGCGGCAGCACGGCCTTCGCCGACCAGGCCATCGACTACGACCTGAAGGCCAAGGTGCCCACCGACATGTTCGGTGCGCAGGCCAACCAGCTGGTGGCCGGCTGGCTGGGCCAGGCGAACCAGCTGCTGGGCAGCGGCTTCCAGATGCCGGCGGAGATCGACGTCACCGCCAAGATCACCGGCACCATCGACAAGCCCGTCATCAAACCCGTGTTCGCCGGTGGAGGCAGCAACCTCACGCAGACCGTGGTCACCGAGGTGAAGGAGGAGCTGAACCAGCAGATCGACAAGGCCAAGGAGGAGGCCATCGCGCGGGCCCGTGAGGAGGCCGCCAAGCTGCTGGCCGAGGCGCAGAAGCAGGCGGACAACCTGAAGGCCACCGCCCGCAAGGAGGCCGCCAACCTGAAGGCGCAGGCCTACAAGGCCGCCGACGACGAACTGGCCAAGGTGACCAACCCGCTGGCGAAGATGGCCGCCAAGGCCGTGGCCGATGCCGCCAAGAAGGAGGCCGACAAGCAGGAACAGAAGGCCATCGCCGAAGCGGACAAGAGGGCGGACGGCATCGTGGCCGAGGCGCGAAAGCAGGGCGATGCCATCATCGCCAGGGCCGAACAGACCAACACCACCATCAAGTAGCGGACGGGCATGGCCCTTGTGCTGGCCCCGTGATGACAACCGGCATGAACGACGTGACGAGGACCCTGCTGCTGGCCCTGGGCCTGCTGGCCGGCGTGAGCGTGATGGCCCAGGACGGGGAGGCCGATCCCTGCGGACCGCCCACGGACAAGAAGGTGCTGAAGCTGCTGGACGAGGCGGCCAAGGCGAAGGACGGCGCCACGCGGCACCAGAAGCTCAAGGAGACGCAGGAGGTGGACCCCGACTGCGCGGAATGCCTCTTCCAGCTCGGGGTCTCCGCCTACAAACGGGCACGGGAGGGGGGCGCCGACCTGAAGCCCTCCATCGGCTACTTCGAGCGGCTGGAGGCCCGCTGCCCCAACTACCACAGCGACGTCCACTACTACCTCGGTGCGGCCCACTACGCGAAGGGCGAGGTTGCCGAGGCGGCCAAAGCCTTCCAGGCCTTCCTGAAGTTCCCCACCGAGGACCAGGCCAAGTTCAGCAAGGATGTGGACAAGAAGACCGCCGACGTGGAGGAGCTCATGCCCGAGCTCCAGTTCCACATGGACTTCTACCGCAACACCGCGCCGCTGGACCCCAAGCCCCTGCCCAACGTGTGCACCGGTGCCGACGAGTACCTGCCGATGCTGAGCCCGGACAACGAGCTGCTCTTCTTCACCCGCAAGAGCAAGTACCAGGCGAAGGGCGACCTGGTGGCCAAGGATGTGGAGGAGCTCACCGAGAGCCGCCGGCCGGCGGGGGCGAAGGACCATGACAAAGGCCGGGCGCTGCCCGATCCCTTCAACCTCGGCGACAGCTACGGCGGGGTCACCATCAGCGTGAACAACCGCGAGATGTTCGTCACCGTGTGCGGCGCGCCCGATGCGAAGGGCTACCGCAACTGCGACATCTTCCGCTCGCACTACAACACCCACATGGACTTCGGCAGCGGGCAGCAGAAGTGGGAGTGGACCGGGCTGGAGGACCTGGGCCCCGCGGTGAACACGCCGGACGGTTGGGAGAGCCAGCCCACGTTGAGCGCCGACGGCCGCACGCTCTTCTTCGCCACGGTGCGGGCGGACAGCAAGGGCACCGACATCTACTTCAGCACGCGCGACGACCAGGGCGTGTGGAGCAAGGCGCAGCCGGTGCCCGGGCCGATCAACACCGCGGGTGATGAGAAGGCCCCCTTCCTGCACAGCGACAGCCGCACGCTCTACTTCGCCGCCCGGCCGCCGCAGGACGAGAACGGCGAGGTGCAGGAGGGGCGGGGCCACCGCGGCATCGGCGGCTACGACATCTTCTTCAGCCGCATGAAGGACGACGGCAGCTGGGACACGCCGCGCAACATCGGCCACCCCATCAACACCGAACAGGACGACCACGGGCTGATCGTGAGCGCCGATGGAAGCACGGCCCTCTTCGCCAGCAGCCGCTTCCGCGGGGTGGGCGGGCTGGACATCTACGGCTTCGCCCTGCCGAACGACGCCCGCCCGGAGGACATCCTGATCGTGAAGGGCGAGGTGCGCGACGAGAACGGCGAGGTGGTGTCCGACGCCAAGGTGGAGATCACCTACATGGACACGCGCCGCACCGAGGTGCTGCAGGTGGACCCCACGGACGGGCGCTACGCCACCGTGGTCAACCTCCGCAATGGCGCCGATGTCATCATGACCGTCACCAAGAAGGACCACGTGTTCGACTCGCGGGCCTTCAGCCTGGCGGACACCGTGCGCGGGGTCACCGCCGAGGTGGACATGACCGTGCAGCGCATCGAAGTGGGCCGCAGCTACACGGTGAACGACATCACCTACGCCACCAACTCAGCGGAGATCACCAAGGCCAGCGAGCACATCCTGGACCAGCTGATCCGCTTCCTGAAGGACAACCCCACGGTGAGCATCCGCATCGAGGGCCACACGGACAACGTGGGCAGCGACGCCGACAACCTGGCCCTGAGCAACGACCGCGCCTTCACCGTGATGGGCTACCTGCAGGCCCACGGCATCGCCGCCCGCCGGCTCGCCTTCAAGGGCTACGGCGCGGGCAAGCCCGTGGCCTCCAACGACACCGAGGCCGGACGCGCCCGCAACCGCCGCACCGCCTTCGTCATCGTGGGCCGCTGAGGCCGGGGTTGGAACTTATCAACAACGGAATACCTTTGTTGATAACTTTTCTTGACATGCGCGGACCCTTCGGAGCGACCCTTGTCCTGCTTGCGTTCCACGCACACGCCCAGGTGCCCCACGGGGGGGCGCCCATCGGTTGGGGGAGCCCCTCCGGCCCTGCCGCGGGCATCCCCTCGGTGGCGCTGCCGGCCCTGGACCGGGCCCTGCTCGCCCAGCAGGAGGTGGACAGCCCCGCCGTCGGGTTCCGCTACGGGGTGCAGCGCATGCTGACCGTGGACGTGCCCGCGCAGGGGCAGTGGGTCAACACCACGGACGACCGGCGCGTGTGCCGGCTGCTGATCGAGAGCCCCGGCGCGGTGATGCTCAGCGTGCAGTTCAGCCTGTTCGACCTGGCGCCCGAGGCGCGGGTCTACCTCTACGACCGGGACCGCCAGCGCTACCTGGGCGGCTTCACCGAGCAGAACGAACTGCCGGACGGCACGCTGGCCACCGCCGTGCTGCCGGGGGATGCCCTGGTGATCGAGCTGGTGGAGCCCGCGGGGTCCCGGGCGACCTCCCTGCTGCAGGTGGGCAGCATCACGCACGGCCACCGCGACATCTTCCACTTCGGCGAGCAGGGCCTGCTGCGCGACTACGACCCCGGCTTCCAGAGCGCACCGTGCAATGTGAACGTGGCCTGCCCGGAGAGTGCCGGGTGGGAACAACAGATCCGCTCGGTGGCCATGTTCCTGCGCCCCGACGGCAACGGCTGCAGCGGTTCCCTGATCAACAGCACCGCGCAACAGGGCCAGCCCTACTTCTACTTCGCCAACCATTGCCTGGTGCCCGCCACCATCGGCCAGTGGGTGTTCTACTTCAATTACCAGGCGCCCGGCTGCGTGGGCACGGTGGGCAACACCGGCCAGACGGTGACCGGCGGGGTGCTGCGCTCCGCCTACTTCTACGATGACTTCGCGCTGCTGGAGCTGCTGAACGCGCCGCCTGCCAACTACGGGGTGTTCTATGCGGGCTGGGACCGCAGTGGGGCCGTGCCGCAGTCCAGCGCTATGATCCACCACCCCAACTACGATGTGAAGAAGTTCAGCCGTGACGACGACCCGGCGGTGGGCTACCAGGACGCCAACGGGATCAAGATGTGGCGGAGCGAATGGGACGTGGGCGTCAGCCAGGCGGTGAGCAGCGGTGCGCCGCTCTTCGACCAGAACAAGCGCATCGTGGGGCACATGACCGAGGGTGCGTACAGCTGCAGCGACCCGCAGCAGAACTGGGCCGGAGCGGCCAAGTTCAGCGAGAGCTGGGACGGGGCCTCGGCCGCCACGCGCCTGCGCGACTGGCTGGACCCCGCCAACAGCACGGTGACCCTCAACGGCTTCGATCCGCAGAACACGCCGCAGCCCACACTGCGCGTGCGGCTCAAGGCCTTCCTGCAGGGCCCGTACAACAGCGTGGCGCTGACCATGAACGGCACGCTGCGCGCCAGCGGCCTGGTGCCCCTCACCGAGCCCTACACGGCGCTGGGCTATGCCCACGTGGCGGGCGGCGGGGGCGAAAGCACCACGCAGGCCGTGCTCAACCTCAGCGGCGCCGCCTCCGTGGTGGACTGGGTGGTGGTGGAGCTGCGCAACAAGAACAATGCGGCGCAGGTGCTGGCCAGCCGCAGCGCGCTGCTGCTGCGCAACGGCAGCATCGTGGCGGCCGACGGCAGCTCGGACCTCGGCTTCCAGCTGCCGGTGGACGACTACCACATCGCGGTGCGCCACCGGAACCACCTCGGCATCATGACGCAGAACCCGCAGCCGGTGGGCACCACGGCGGTGCTGCGCGACCTCACCGACGGCTCGGTGCCCTTGTCCGGGGGCGCGGCCGCCACGGTGAACGTGAACGGCGTGCGGCTGATGCCGGCCGGTGACGCCACGCGCAACGGGCAGATCAAGTACACGGGCGGCGGCAACGACCGGGACCCCATCCTCACCCGCATCGGCGGCACGGTGCCGACGGCCACGGCGGCGGGCTACCATCCGGAGGACCTCAACCTGGACGGGCTGGTGAAGTACAGCGGCGGGGCCAACGACCGCGACGTGGTGCTGCAGGCGGTGGGAGGCACCACGCCCACCGCGGTGCGCAGCGCTCAGCTGCCCTGATCGCGCAGCTTCTCCTCGTTGCGCCGCATGCGCAGGTTGAGGCCCTCCACCAGGATGCTGAAGGCCATGGCGAAGTAGATGTACGCCTTGTTGATGTGGCTGCCCGTGCCCTCCATCAGCAGGGCCACGCCGATCATCACCAGAAAGGCCAGCGCCAGCACCTTCACCGTGCCGTGCTTGTTCACGAAGGCGCTGATGGCGTCGCTGGCCACGAGCATGATGAACACGGCGGCGATGACGGCGAGCACCATGATGAGGATCTCGTTGCTCATGCCCACGGCGGTGATCACGCTGTCCAGCGAGAACACGATGTCGATGAGCACGATCTGGGCGATGATGCCGGCCATGCGGGCGGCCTTGCGGGTGGCGCTCTCCTTCTCGCGCTTGTGCTCCACCTTGGCGTGGATCTCCACGGTGGCCTTGTAGATCAGGAAGAGGCCGCCGAGGATCAGCACCAGGTCGCGCCCGCTCACGCTGTGGTCCATCACCGCAAAGAGCGGGTCCTTGAGGCTCATCACCCAGCTGAGGCTGAGCAGCAGCAGCACGCGGGTGATCATCGCCAGGGCCAGGCCGATGCGCCGCGCCTTGCGCTGCTGCTCCTTGGTGGGCAGCTCGCCGCTGAGGATCGAGATGATGATGATGTTGTCGATGCCCAGCACGATCTCCATCACCGTGAGCCAGACGAGGGCGATCCAGCCGTGCGCGGTGAGGAAGACCGAGGGGTCGAGCTGCGAAAGGTCGATCATTGGGGGGAAAGCGGGGGCGAAGTTATCCGGCGCCTCACTGCGGCGCGGTGCGCATCACCGTGATGGTCTCGTTGCGGTTCACGGGGTTCAGCCAGTGCACCACGCGGTCCACCAGCCCGGGCTCGGCCACGGCCACGCCCTGCAGCGGTCCCAGCAGGGCGGTCATGCGGGCCTTGCGGGCGTCCAGGTCCTCCTGCCCGATGAAGAGCACCGCATCGGGCCGCTGGTCGGCGGGCAGGCGGGCGATGAGGCCGGCCAGGTCCTCGGCGGGGTCGGCGTAGGGCAGCTGGCTGGCCTGCCACTGGCCCAGGTAGTACATGGGCATCCAGGGGGGCTCGTGCTCCACGGTGTCATCCACCACCAGCCCGTGCACCGGCGGACCCTGGCGCAGGGCCAGCATGGCCTCCACGCGGCTGCGCTTGCTGTACGTGAAGGTGATCACCGCCAGCAGCACCAGGTTGAGGCCCCAGGTGAAGCGCATCGCGCCGCGCCACAGGCCGGGCCGCGCCTGCCACCAGGCCGAGCCCGCGCGGAAGGCCTCCCAGGCGGTGAAGCCCAGCACGAAGGCCAGCGGCACGATGGGCAGCAGGAAGCGCTCCTGCTTGTTGGGGAACCACGAGTGGATGGCCAGGAAGAGCATCACCGGTAGCCAGAGGAGCCAGGGCCGCGCCCGGCGGAAGAGACCGAACACCACCGCCAGGCTGAGGGGGGGGATGAAGATGCCCGCCAGCAGCAGCAGGTAGTTGTACCACGGCTGATCGAAGTAGGTGGTGGTGTTGGCCAGGTTGTAGCGCACGTACTCGGTCATCTCGGCGAAGGGGCGGCCCCAGATGAAGAGGTCGATGCCGCCCTGCAGCAGCACCAGGGGCAGCAGCACGCCCGCGCCGTAGCGCAGCACATCGGCCCAGCGGCGCATCGCCAGCAGCACCAGGCCGGGCCCGGCGGCGAAGAAGATGGTCTGGAAGCGGATGTTGATGGCCAGGCCGATCCACACGCCGGCGAGCAGCACGGCGCGGGGGGCGGGCCGTTCGTCCTTCACCAGCTGCCAGGCGGCCAGCATCAGGAAGGGGATGCAGACCACCTCCACCAGGTTCCGCACGGCCAGGAAGGGCATGAAGTAGAAGAGCGCGAGCAGCAGCCCCGCGTTCCAGGCCACCTGGTCACCGCCGAGGCGGCGGGCGATCCGGTAGCCGGCGCGCACCACCACCAGGCTCCACAGGGCGTGCAGGAGGCGCACCAGCACCATGTTCACCTCGGGGTCGGTGGCGCCCAGGGCGGCCAGCAGCCGGAAGAGCAGGTAGTGCAGGCCCACGTACACGAAGCTGTGGCCGCTGGGGGTGGCGTCGCTGCCCTGGTTCCAGGGCAGCCAGGTGTTGTAGTCGGCCGCGTCCACCCAACTCTGGGCGGGCTCGATCACCAGGAAGTGGTCGTCGTGGGCGAAGTAGCCGGCGCTGAAGAGGGCGGCCAGCAGGCGGGGCACCAGGGCGATGAGCGTGAGGGCCGTGAGCGGATCGCGCCGCAGGGTCGCCAGGTCCATCGGGCGCCAAGGTACGCCCGACCGCACCGCACTTTTTTCATGCGGGCTTCATGGTGGGACCACAGGCCCCCCTCTAGCTTTGGGCACCCTCGCCCGGCCATGAACATCGTGATCCTCTCGCGCGACAGCAAGCTCTATTCCACCCGCCGGCTGGTCGAGGCCTGCGAAAAGCGCGGCCACACCGCGCGCGTGGTGAACCACGTGAAGTGCGACATCCTCATCGAGCGGCGCAATCCTCAGGTGATCTACGCCGGCCAGCCCCTCACCGATGTGGACGCCATCATCCCCCGCATCGGCGCCAGCGTCACCTTCTACGGGACGGCGGTGGTGCGGCAGTTCGAGATGATGAAGGTGTTCACCACCACCGAGAGCCAGGCGCTGGTGCGGAGCCGCGACAAGCTGCGCAGCATGCAGATCCTCACCCGCAGCGGGGTGGGCATCCCCAAGACGGTGTTCACCAACTACAGCAAGGACGTGGGCAGCATCGTGGACAGCGTGGGGGGTGCGCCGTGCATCATCAAGCTGCTGGAGGGCACGCAGGGCCTGGGCGTGGTGCTGGCCGACACGAAGAAGGCCGCCATCGCCGTGTGCGAGGCCTTCAACAGCCTCAAGGCGCGCGTCATCGTGCAGGAGTTCATCAAGGAGAGCCGGGGCATCGACATCCGGGCCTTCGTGGTGGACGGCCGCGTGGTGGGTGCCATGAAGCGCACGGGCAAGGAGGGCGAGTTCCGCAGCAACCTGCACCGCGGCGGCACCGCGCAGCTCATCGAGCTCACGCACGAGGAGGAGGTCACCGCCATCAAGGCCGCCAAGGCACTGGGCCTGCATGTGGCGGGGGTGGACATGCTGCAGAGCGACCGCGGCCCGCTGGTGATCGAGGTGAACAGCTCGCCCGGCCTGGAAGGCATCGAGGGCGCCACCGGCAAGGACATCGCCGGCGAGATCGTGAAGTTCATCGAGCGGCACGTGTAGCGCAGCCGCCATGGAGGCGCTGTTCACTCCCTTCCGGCTCGGCCCATTGACCCTGCGCAACCGCAGCCTGCGCGCCGCCGCGTTCGAGGGCCTGTGCCCCGGGCACCTGGTGTCCGACGCGCTCATCGCCCACCACCGGGCCTACGCCGCGGGGGGCGTGGGCATGACCACGGTGGCATACGCGGCGGTGCAGCGCAGCGGCCTGTCCTTCGCGCACCAGCTGTGGCTGCGGCCCCAGGCCGTGCCGGGCCTGCGCCGCCTCACCGATGCGGTGCACGCCGAAGGGGCCGCCTGCTCCATCCAGCTGGGCCACGCGGGCGACATGGCCTCGCACGCCCTGGCCGGCGCACGCCCCCTGGCGCCCGGCGCGCGCCCCAACCTGTACGGACCCAGCTGGCCGCGCGCCATGCGCAGCGCCGACATCGCCGCCACCGTGCGCGCCTTCGCGGATAGCGTGCGCCTGGCCGCGGAGGCGGGCTTCGATGCCATCGAGCTGCACGCCGGGCACGGCTACCTCATCGGGCAGTTCCTCTCGCCCTGGACCAACCGGCGCCGCGATGCGTACGGCGGCGACCTGGTCGGCCGCATGCGCTTCATGGACGAGGTGCTGGACGCCGTGCTGCACGCCGCACGCGGCCGCCTGGCCGTGCTGGTGAAGGTGAACATGAGCGACGGCTTCCGCGGTGGCATGGAGCAGGCCGACGCGCTCCAGGTGGCCCGCCGGCTGGAGGCCGCCGGCGCCGATGCGCTGGTCCTCAGCGGCGGCTTCGTGAGCCGCGCGCCCATGGCCATCCTGCGTGGGGCCATGCCCGTGCGCACCCTGGCGGCCGGCATGCGCCATCCGCTGATGCGGCTCTTCGCCCGGGCCTTCGCCGGCCACCTCATCCCGCCGGTGCCCTTCACCGAGAACTACTTCCTGGACCAGGCCCGCGCCTTCCGGCGGGCCCTGCGCCTGCCGCTGGTGTACGTGGGCGGGCTGCGCAGCGCACAGGGCGTGGCCCAGGTGCTCGCCGAGGGCTTCGAGCTGGTGGCCTTCGCCCGCGCGCTGCTGGAGGACCCCGGCTTCGTGCAGCGGCTTCACGGCCCGGTGCGATCGGCCTGCGACACCTGCAACCACTGCGTGGCCGTGATGTACAACGGGCCGGTGGTCTGCATCCGCCATCCGCACCGATGAGCACCCTGCCGGCGGCCCTCGTCACCGGTGCCTCCAGCGGCATCGGCCTCCGGCTGGCGCACGAGCTGGCCCGCCTGGGCCATCCGCTGGTGGTGGTGAGCGAGCGCGCGGCCGAGCTGGAGCAGGCCGCCGCGGAGCTGCGGCGGGCGCATGCGGTGCCGGTGCATCCCGTGGTGCAGGACCTGGCCGTGCCCGGTGCGGCGGACGCCCTGGTGGCGGCCTGCGATGCGGCCGGGCTGCCCGTGGGGCTGCTGGTGAACAACGCCGGGGTGCTGCTCGCCGGCCCCTTTCTGGAACAACCCGCCGCGCGCGTGGCCGGCCTCATGCAGCTGCACACCACCACGGTGGTGGAGCTGTGCCACCGCTTCGGTGCCCGCTTCGCGGCCCGCGGGGCCGGGGGCATCCTCATCGTATCGTCCATCTCCGCCCGCATGCCCTATCCCGTGATCGCACTGTACGGCCCGTCCAAGGGCTTCCTGCGGCAGTTCGGGCGGGCGCTGCGCCACGAGCTTCGACCGCACGGCGTGCGCGTCACCGTGGTGCTGCCCGGCGCCACGGACACGGCGCTCTATGCGGAGCACGGGGTGGACCGGCGGCTGGCGCGGCGGCTCGGGGTGATGCGCTCGCCGGAGCGCGTGGCGCGGGATGCGGTGCGTGCCTGGCGCCGCGACCGCGCGCAGGTGGTGCCCGGCCTCTTGGACCGCGTGATCTGGGGACTGCTGCCACTGGTGCCGCACGGCCTCATCGCACTGGCCTATCGCGTGTGGCGCCACCGGCGCTGATCCCACCTACGGCACCAGCCCGAAGGTCTGCGCCACCAGCCAGGTGCTGTGCAGGTCCACGTCCCGGCTCACCCAGCTGCGCCGTCCGCCCTGGTCCGGCCGGTCGCCGGGGTCGATGGGCAACTGGTGCCCCAGGCCCTCGAAGCGGTAAAGCGTCACCACCGTGCGGTCGCCGGACTTGTAGATGCGCTGCTCCACGGCCGGCAGCCCGCGGAAGGCCGGGTCCACCGCGTCCGGCACCGAGTCCGTGCCCGCCACGGCGGTCCACTGCGCCACCAGCGCCAGGCCGTGGCCGAAGTCCACCACCTTGTCCTGGGTGCCGTGCAGCACCAGCAGGGGCGGGTAGGGGGCTTGGCGGCCGGGGTGCAGGGCGGTGACCTGCTCGGCCCAGGTGGCGGGGGGCAGGATGCGCGGATCGCGGATCACCAGCCGCGCGTCCAGGGTGCTGTTCGCGGCGCGGTAGGGGGCTCCGGCGAAGATGGCCACGTGGGTGAAGAGGTCAGGCGCGCAGGCCATGAGGGCCGCGGCCAGCGCACCGCCGCTGCTCACGCCGTAGAGGTGCACGCGCGTGGGGTCCGCGCCCAGGTGCTCCACCGCATGGCGCACCATGCTGGTCACCGAGCCCACCTCGCCCTGTTCGGGCAGGATGTCGTCCGGCCGGAACCAGTTGAAGCAGCGCAGGCTGTTGTTGATGGGTCGTTGTTGCACGTAGAGCACCAGGCAGCCGGCACGGTCGGCCAGGTCGTTCCACCCGCTGAGGGCGGCGATGCGCTTCGCCCGTTGCGTGCAGCCGTGCAGCACCACCACCAGCGGCCGCCGGTCGGTGGCCGTGCCCGCCGTGCCGTGCACGAACATGCGCAGGTTGCCCGGGTCCGGACCGAAGTCCTTCACCTCCTGCAGGCCGCTGCCCGCGTGGGCAAGCTGCACCAGTGGAAGCAGGACGACCAGGAGGCTCAGGCGCATGGCGCCAAGCTACGGCGGGAGGGGGGACCATGTGGGCATCCCGCTGAGGCGGGTAGGTCGTGACCATGTGCTCATGTGACCATGTGCTCATGTGACCCGACCGTCATCGCGAGCAGCCCGGAGGGATGCGCGGCGATCTCCCTGGTCAGTGATCCGATCCCTTCCGGGGAGATCGCTTCGCCCGCAACGCCAGGCTCGCGATGACGTGCTGGGAAGAGCGCGGAGCCCTCCTAACCGTCATCGCGAGCCGGCCCCGGAGGGCCGGTGTGGCGATCTCCCTTTATAGTGATCCGATCCCTTCCGGGGAGATCGCTTCGCCCGCAAAGCCGGGCTCGCGATGACGTGTTCGGAAGAGCGCGGAGCCCTCCTAACCGTCATCGCGAGCCGGCCCCGGAGGGCCGGCGTGGCGATCTCCCTGGTCAATGATCCGATCCCTTCCGGGGAGATCGCTTCGCCCGCAAAGCCAGGCTCGCGATGACGACGTGGGGAAGGGAGATCGCTTCGCCCGCAGAGCCGGGCTCGCGATGACGGCGTGGGGAAGGGAGATCGCTTCGCCTGCAAAGCCAGGCTCGCGATGACGACGTGGGGAAGGGAGATCGCTTCGCCCGCAGAGCCGGGCCGCGATGACGCGTGGGGTGGGGAGAGGAAGCGAACGCCCGTTCAGTTCAGCTCCTCGTAC
This sequence comes from Flavobacteriales bacterium, assembly GCA_016715895.1. Classification (NCBI taxonomy): domain Bacteria; kingdom Pseudomonadati; phylum Bacteroidota; class Flavobacteriia; order Flavobacteriales; species Flavobacteriales bacterium. The sequence continues at coordinate 73,033 of JADJXH010000003.1, forward strand.
TGGAGCTTGAAGTCGGGGTCTTCCATGAAGTGCTCCTTGCCGAGGGCGATGGTGCTGCGGGCGCTGTCGCGCATGCCCTTGGTGTTGAGGTGCTCCGAGTAGCGGATCAGCGCGTTCTTCAGCAGCTTCTTCTGGTCCTCGGGCAGCGAACCGGTGTCGGCGTTCAGCGCGGCCTTGGCGTACTCCTTCATGCTGAGGTCGCCCTCCTTGACGAGGTTGCTCTTGTACTGGCTCAGGGCGAGCATGATCCAGGCGCCGGGGTTCTCCGGATAGTAGCCCACCATGCCGTCGAACAGGCTCTTGGCCTTGCTGTAGCTGCCCTCCTCATAGAAGTTCTCCCCCTGCTCCATGCTCATCTTGTTCAGGTCGGCCCAGTAGTCCTCGTAGTTGCTGAAGAACTCCTTGTTCTTGTCCTTCTTGCGGTACTTCTCGGCCCACTTCACGGCATCGCGGGCGGCCTTGGGGTAGTCGGCCTGGTACTTTTCGATCTTGCTCATCTCGTACAGGCACATGCTCATGTACAGGTAGGGCAGGGGGTCCTTCTTGGTGTTGTCGTTCAGGGTGTAGCCTTCCGCCTTGCCGAGGCACTTCTCGTAGTTCTCGTCCACGTAGAGCACCAGCAGGTCCTCGTACACGTGTTTCTGGGCGTTGGCGCCGAAGGTGCCCGCCAGGATCAGGGCGGCTGCGATCAGGTGCTTCATGGGTGCGGGGGAGACAAGATCGATGCCGAAGATAGACCGATCGTCCGGAGCGGTCCACCGCCTCAGGCGATCCCGCGCGCGCTGCGCACCCGTTCCCAGGCCTCCTGCACCTTCTTGAACTTCTCGGCGGCGGCGCGCTGCACCTCCTCGCCCATGGTGCCCACCTTGTCGGGGTGGTGCTTCATGGCCATGCGGCGGTAGGCCTTCTTCACCTCGTCGTCGTCGGCCGCGGGGTCCACCTCCAGGATGCGGTAGGCCTGCGCGAGGTCGGTGCGGCCGAACATGGCGCTGATGCTCTCCAGGTCCTTGTCGCTCACGTTCAGCAGGTGGCCGATGCGGCGGATGAGGTCCACCTCGGCGCGGCTCACCGCGCCATCGGCATGCGCCAGCCCCACCAGGTAGTGGATGAGCTGGAGCCGCGCGGCGTGGGGCATGTGGCGCCGCACCTGCTCGCACACACCGTGCAGGTCGATGTGCTGCTTGAGCACCTCGCGCAGCACCAGCAGCAGCTGCTGCGCCTGGGGTTCGCCGAAGTGCTTGCGGAAGAAGGCGCGCGCCAGGTCGAGCTCGGCGCGGGTCACGCGGCCGTCCACCTTCATGAGGGCGGCGGTGAGCACCACAAGGCTCAGGGCCAGGTCGCCCTGCGTGGTGGCGCCGGGCCGCTGGCGGTGTTCATCCACCCGGGGCCGCTGCCGGCCGGGTCCCGCACCGGGCTCCGGATCGCGCTCGCCGCCCCGCATGCCGTCCACCAAGGCGCCCACAGCGAAGCCCACCAGGCCGCCGATCGGGCCTCCGAAGGCCCAGCCCAATCCGCCCGCGATCCATTTCGAGTAGCTCATGGCTCACCAGCTGCCGCCCGCCCCGCCGCCGCCGAAGCTGCCGCCACCGAAGCCGCCGAACCCGCCACCGCCCCATCCGCCGCTGCCGCCGGTGAAGCCACCCCAGCGCCCGCTGTGCCGTCGGCCCGCCTGGTTCATCAGCCACAACGCGGTCCAGAAGTCCACATCGTTGGTGCGCGCATAGCGGTTCACGCCGCTGCGCAGGCTCAGCACGATGACCAGGATCACCAAGGCGAGCACCACGAACACCGGCCAGGGCACCTTGCGGCTGTCGTAGCTCGTGTGGTCGAACTCGCCCTTGGCCAGGCCCATCAGCACGTCGGTGGCCTTGTCCAGGCCGGCGTAGTACTCGCCCTGCTTGAACCGCGGGATCAGCTCGTTGTCCACGATGCGCTTGCAGGTGAGGTCGGGGATGGCGCCCTCCAGCCCGTAGCCGGTGGCGATGAAGACCTTGCGCTGCCCGGGCGGACCGGTGGGCTTGATGAGCACCACCACGCCGTTGTCGAAGCCCTTGGCGCCGATGCCCCACGCCTCGCCGATGGCGAAGGCGTAGTCGCTCTCCGGATAGCCGCAGAGCGTGTCCACCACCAGCACCAGGATGCGGTTGCTCGTTTCCTGGGCGAAGCGCGTGAGCTTGCGGTCCAGCCGCTCCTGCTCGCTCTCGTTGAGCAGGGGGGCCAGCTGGAACACGAGGCGGTCCTGCGGCGCGCGGTCGGGGGCCTTGGGCAGGCAGGGATCGTCCTGCGCACCGAGGTGGAGCACTGCCGCGCACAGGGCCGGAACGATGAGTAGTGCGCGGAACCTCATCCGATGCTGATGTCGTCGGGCAGTTCGTTGCGGTCGTCGGACCGGCGGGGGAAGTGGGCCTTGAGCTTCTCGCCCACCATACGCGCGGCCTCGCACAGGCCGTCGGCGTGGCGGCCCGCGGCGAAGTGGAGGCGCAGCACGCCCAGCACGTCGTTCCAGAAGTTCGGGGGCACCACGGCGTTGATGCCGGCATCGCCGATCACCGCCAGCCGGTGGTCGCCCACGCTCACGTAGATGAGCACGCCGTTGCGCGCAGCGGTGCGGTGCATGCCCAGCTCATCGAAGATGAAGGCGGCATGGTCCAGCACATCCTCCTCGCAGCGGTCCTCCAGGTGCACGCGCAACTCGCCGCTGGTGGCGTGCTCGGCCTGGGCGATGGCGGCCTTCACCCGTTCGCGCTCCGCAGGGGTGAGGAAGCGCTCGGCGAGCAGCTCGTCGTCGGCGACCAGTGCGGCGTGGCTCACTTGAAGGAGATGTCGGGCGCGTTCTCGGTGCCTTCCTGGGCCTCGAAGTAGCCCTTGGCCTCGAAGCCGAACATCCCCGCCAGCAGGTTGCCCGGGAAGCGCTTGATGCGCGTGTTGAAGTTGCGGGCCACGTCGTTGTACTTGCGGCGCTCCACGCCGATGCGGTTCTCCATGCCCTCGTACTGGGCCTGGAAATCCTGGAAGCCCTTCACAGCCTTCAGCTCGGGGTAGCGCTCCACCACCACCATCAGCCGCGAGAGGGCACTGCTGAACTGGTCCTGGCTCTGCTGGAACTGGTTGATCTGCTCCTGGCTGAGGTTGCCGGGGTCGATGGTGGTGCTGGTGGCCTTGGCGCGGGCCTCCACCACCTGGGTGAGGGTCTCCTTCTCGAAGTCGGCGGCTCCCTTCACGATCTCCACCAGGTTCTTGGTCTTGTCGGCGCGCAGCTGGTACGCGTTCTCCACGTTGCTCCACTGCTTGGTGACGTCCTCGTTGAGGCCCACGGTGCCGTTGTAGAAGCCCATGGCCCACAGGGCGATGAGGACGATGGCGCCGAGGCCGATGAGAAGGGGAAGGCGTTTCATGGTCGGTTCAGGGTGTGGGGCAAAGATGGCACCGCGCCATCGACCGGTCCCCGCTCCAAGGGCGACCGGTCCCTCGCGTGGATGAGCGGGTCTAGTCCCTGAACGGATGCTCGCGCTCGGGTCCACCCGAGTGCGAGATGATCCTAGGGCCTCCGGCCCGCCTCTCGGATCTCCGGCGGGCCGGGAGGCCCTGACCACACCGACGCTCGGGAAACACCCGAGCGTCAACGCGGCATCGGATGAGCGGTGCGGGCCGTGGAAGGACGATCTCCAGATCATCCTGAACGGATGCTCGCGCTCGGGTCCACCCGAGTGCGAGATGATCCTAGGGCCTCCGGCCCGCCTCTCGGATCTCCAGCGGGCCGGGAGGCCCTAACTACGATTGACACTCGGGAAACACCCGAGCGTCAACTTGGGCTAGTCCCTGAAGATGGCGGTCACCGGCGTGCCATCGGGCGCGAGGTGGCCGCGGTACATGCCGGTGCAGTTGAAGTCGAGCACCACGTGGCCGGCGCGGTCCACGGCGACCAATCCGCCATCGCCGTCCAGCGGCGGCAGCTTGTCGTGCACCACCACGCGCACGGCCTCGGCGAGGGAGAGGCCCCTGTAGGCCATCAGGGCGTGCACGTCGTGCGCGGCCACGGCGCGGATGAAGCTTTCGCCATGGCCCGTGCAGCTCACCGCGCAGGTGGCGTCGTTGGCGTAGGTGCCCGCGCCGATGAGGGGGCTGTCGCCGATGCGCATCCAGCGCTTGTTGGTCATGCCGCCGGTGCTGGTGGCCGCGGCCAGGTGGCCGTGCACGTCCAGTGCCACGGCGCCCACGGTGCCGTACTTGTGCTCCCCGTCGCTGTGGTCCAGCTGGTAGGCGTCGGTGCCCTTGGTGCGCTGCCACTGCTCGTAGCGGAACTGGTCGAAGAAGTACTGGTCGTCCTCCAGCAGGATCTTCTCCTTGTGGGCGAACTCGAAGGCGCCGAGTCCGCTGAGGAGCACGTGGGGGCTCTTCTCCATCACGCGGCGGGCGAGGGTGACGGGGTTGCGCACGTTCTGCACGGAGGCCACGGCGCCGGCCTGCAGGGTGTCGCCGCGCATCACCGAGGCGTCCATCTCGTGCTGGCCGTCGGCATTGAAGACGGCGCCGCGCCCGGCGTTGAAGTGCGGGCAGTCCTCCAGGCCGCGCACGGCGGCCTCCACGGCGTCCAGCGCGGTGCCGCCCTCGCGCAGCACGGCGGCGCCCAGGCGCAGGGCCTGTTCCAGCCCGTCGCGGTAGGCCTTCTCACGGGCGGGGTTCATCTCGGAGCGGGCGATGGTGCCGGCGCCGCCATGGACGGCGAGCGCGAAGCGGGGGGCGGCGGACATGGATCAGGGCTGGTTCTCGGGGCGGTGAAAGTAGGGCACGGCCCAACCCACGACGGCCCCGGCCAGGCAACCTGCCAACACGTCCGTGGGGAAATGCTTCCCGGCCCGCACGCGCAGCCAGCCCATGAGCACGGGCACGGCCACGGCGCCCGCCCAGGTGGCGGTGCGCATCGCGGGGTCCACGTCGGCGCGGTCCACCAGCATGGCCGCGCTCACGGTGAGCGCCGCCGTGTTGGCCGCGTGCCCGCTCCAGAACGAGCGGAAGGCGTCGCGCTCGCGCCGCTCGTGCATCGGCGCGTCGGGGTTGAACACCAGCGGGCGCGGACGGTGGGTAACGGCCTTCACCACGCTGGTGAGACCGGCGGAGAGCAGGAAGCTCTCGCCCACGATCGCGGCGGGCACCCCGGGGCCGTCATCGGCGTAGGCCAGCACGGGGCCCACCACGCTCAGCACCAGCGCCGAGCCGAAGAGGAGGTTGCTGGCGTTGTGGGCCGGGGGCGACCAGCGGAAGGCGGCCCCCCGGTCGAAGGCCGGCAGGGTGGCGCGGTCCCGCACGCTGTGCCGGGCCCAGAGGCCGGCGGTATCGGCGGGCAGCAGCAGGGCGGTGCCGTTCAGCAGCAGGCCGGCGCCCACGAAGGCGGCCTCGCGCCCGGGGTCGAGGGTGTGCGCACGCTGCGCGCGCGCGACCGGCGGGGTGGCGACCAGCACGGCCGCCAACAGCACGGCCCGGAGCATCGCCCCGGGCCGCACCCGTTCGTTCAAGGTCGGATCAGTCACCGATGAGCACACCGTCCGCCAGGAAGGTGTAGGCGATCTTGGGTTCGGTGATCTTCTCGATCTCCTCCTTGCTCTTGCCGGCGTCCTCGGCATAGTGGCGCTGGGTGGCCACATCGATCACCTCCTTGCTGGCCACGCCCTGCATGATGGCGCGCTTGCCGGTGAGGCCCTCGGTGGGCACGAAGAAGCCGTAGTCCACGAAGCGCACCTTCATCACCTCGCCGTTGGGCAGGGCCACGTCCATCCAGCAGCCTTTCTTGGCGCAGCTGGTGAGCACCTCCACGGCCACCTTGGCGGTGACGGTCTCGCTGCTCTTCATGCGGTCCATCAGGTCGAAGGCGCTGATGGCGCCGTCGGGGGTGATGGCCTTGCCGTAGCTCTCCATGGGCACGGGGGCGCCGGAGGCGTTGCGGGCGGGGGTCTGGGCGTGGACGGCCGTGCCCAGCACGAGGGCGGCGGCGAAGCTCAGGGTGTGCAGGTTCTTCATGGTCGTGCGCCGCAGGCCCGGCGCGGGCGTTGTCGTTGGGGTTGGATGCAAAGGTGGGGTTCTTTTCCGGTGCGGCGCACTGCCGCTCGTCAGGTCCATGACGAATGTGTGTGGCGCGGCGGCGTCCGGCAAGGGTCGTGCCACAGCGATCAACACGGGCGCCTGAGAACTTCCGCCCGTCCGGCCCCGCTCCCACCACCCCACCGTGCCACCTTCGCGCCATGGCCAAGCGCACGCTGGTGACCATCGGGCGGGTGGAGCACATCGCCCTGCCCGGCCTGGGCATCGCGCGCGTGCAGGCCAAGATCGACACCGGCGCGTACCGCAGCGCCCTGCACTACCAGCGCGTGCGCAAGAAGGTGGTGGACGGCATCCCGGTGCTGGCCGTCACCTTCCAGATGGGCGGCCGGCGGCGCACCAAGCTGTTCAAGCGGTTCAAGCGGGTGACGGTGAAGAGCAGCACGGGCCAGACCACGCGGCGCTACCTCATCAGCACCCGCGTGCGGCTCAACGGCCACGCGGTGCGCACGCAGTTCACGCTGTTCGACCGCAGCGACATGAAGCACCAGGTGCTGCTGGGCCGCAAGTTCCTCCGGGGCCGCTTCGTGGTGGACGTGTCGCGCAAGGACGCCCTGGGCTGATCAGTCCTCCTCCCCTTCTGTGCCCGCGTCCCCGCGCAAGGCCCGCTTCTCCGCCGGCGTGGGCGCCTGCACCCAGTCCTCCGATTAGGTGAGACGCGTTGCACGGCGCCAGCATCATTGGAACATACAGATTGTTGCCGATTATCTATATTGCCACCACCCGAGTTGACGGGCTGTCTGACTTGACTTGAACTAACAATCGAGTGCTGCAGGTCACGATACAATTGGCTTGAGGAGAGTTGGCCTTTTAACAAAGAGTAGAGCAGGGAAACGTTTAGCGAGCAACAGGACATAATACTGCATGAAGAAGAATCCTATGATTCTTCTCCGTGATGACAATACTCGACATGGAGCCCATCAAGAACGATTTACTCGAAGGAAACAAGTTAACGATACGAGGGTTTCTACATGTTGAAATCTTTCGGAAATCATATCAGACTTCCACCTATATCAGGTTCGTGCTACTATCCTTGGTTCTAGTATCGATCCTCTTCTTCACGTCATTGCTTAACAGTTGGAAATTTTCGTGGACGCATTTGCGTCTCAACGCGCACTATGAAGCGAAGGGTGTGCTCACAAATAAGCCTCCCATTGACGCCGATTTGGATCGTATAAAGGAGTTCATTGCCCTAAAGAATCTGGATGCTAATTCAGTCACAGATTTGACTCATATGTATGAAAAGTATCGAATTGACAATATTCTTAGCCAAAAAATTCCAATAATTGGCGTGACTTTTGACGTTAACGACTTAGGTTTGCTTTCAGGTATTATTATCGTGTTACTCTATTTTAGTTTCGTATATACTCTTTCCCTTCGATACACGCATTTGAAAATAGCGTTTGACTCAATGAAGGATTTTGATGAACAAACCCAACGAGTTGCGAAGATGTTAATAAAGATGGATCAAATATTGACAATTCACAAGAAAGAGAGAAAGTCTGACCTCAGGATAATCGGAGAGATTCCGAAACTACTTTACTCAGTTCCCTGCATTGTTTACGGTCTGATTTTCATCCATGACATCGCAACACTTGAGATTGCTCGAAAAATCTTGAACTCTCCAGTTCGGTCGGTTGTCGAGCTAGTCATGTGTGGTTTGATTCTGTTGGTCTTATTGGGACTTACTTACAGAGCCTATCAGATTGCATCAAAGACCGACAAGCTTTGGGAGAGGCACTACCTTACAGATCAGTTCGATGAAGATGACCTTTAAGAGGGGGAGCCAGAACTTTTTTTCTCTTAGTCTATTTGAAGTATTGCAAATAGGGATCTCGCTATTAACACTATTTATAGCTTACAATGTCTATAGAGCATTTGACGTGCCTCAGAATCTAAAGGAGCGGCAACTCGAGAAAGTGCTAATGCTAGTAGATTTGATGAATCAGAATACGATTATTATTGACTTAGTTACGGATAGTTCCGGTTGCTACCTCGCCGAGGATAAATGTCTTAGAATAAGTACAAGTTTTGTTGGAATACCCTCACATGGAATTGTTTTAAATGGAGAGCTTATTCATCCCGAAGGTGTTTATTTTGAAGAGAACTATCAATTCGTTTTTAGTTGGATGCGCATGTATTCAGACCCAATGCTACCTAAATCAATCGCACAGAAGCTGAGGAAGATTTATGTTGATGAAGCAATTAAATCCAAGTATGACTACAGTCACTCAACGTTCATAGCATTATCAAGAAAATCATATCCATGTATTAACGTTTCTCAGAAGTATCGACTGGATTCATCACCAATGACTGTAAGTCCAGATTTCTGCGTGCAATCTTCTAACCCCTACCTGCGAACGTATGATTCTCTAATTATCGCTCGTAATGAAGTAGTGAGCTCTGTCCTAGATTGGTTAACCGAGCATGATATCACCGATATCAACTTATCGACTCAGTCCACGAGTATGTCCTACGACGATGACTTTTATATACTTAGAGATACAAATACTTCCGGAGACAGTATTCCGGTTTTTTAGGCTCACAGAATAGCCTCCATAGTGCCGCATATCATCTCAGCTTGGTCGCCCGCTTCTCCGCCGGCGTGGGCGCCTGCACCCAGTCCTCGGCATAGGGCACCAGCCCCGGCCCGGTGCGCACGCGCTCCACGTCGAGGCCCTTGTCCAGGTAGGCGCGCCAGGTGGCGAAGGCGGGGTGGCCCGTGTCCTTCAGCACGATGAGGGCGGTGTTGACGCCGGACTTGACGGCGATGGGCACGCCGCCGCCCAGGTCGGCCCAGTGGCCGCCCAGCAGCAGGCCCGGCACGGGGGTGCGGTAGTGGGCGATGCCGGCCTTGAAGTTCTCCTTGCCGGGCTTGGCGCCCATCATGCTGCCGAAGCGGTTGCCGGTGTAGCGCCAGTGGGTGATGGGCGTGGCCACGTCGCAGTACACGATGTGGCGGCGCAGGCCCGGCGCCAGCGCCCGCTCCACGCGGTCGATCAGCGCATCGGCCACGCGCTGCTTCAGCCGTTCGTAGGCCTCGCCCCGCACGATGGCGCCCGTGGCATCGCGCTCCGTGGCCCAGGTATCGTGGTCGCCGAAGAGCGCGGGGATGTAGAGGGTGAGGGTGCCCATGCCCGGCGGCGCCATGCTCTTGTCGCGCAGGCTGGGGGCCAGGATGCTGATGCCGCTCTGCGCGGGGTCCGTGCCGCCGTGCGCGTCGCGCGGCACATCGTCGCGGTGCAGGTAGATGAGCTCCTCGTCCAGGCCGAAGTGCTCGGCGGGCACGTCCAGCCCCAGCGACACGGTGACGGAGCTGCTGTAGAGCACCGCATCGCGCAGCTTGGCCTTCAGCTTCTCCGGCACCACCTCCGGCGGCAGCATGCGCTCGTAGAGGGTCTCCACGTCGCAGGCGGCGATCACCTGCGGGGCGCGGACGGTGAAGGGGGTGCCGCGCTGCTCCCCCTCCACGCCCACGCAGCGGCCGCCCTCCAGCAGGATGCGCGTCACGCGGCAGCGGTAGTGGAGGGCGCCGCCCAGGCGCGTCACCACGTGGGCGAGCCATTCGGGGAACACCTGGCTGCCGCCCTTGGGCGGGCTCTGGTAGTCGCCGAAGTAGGCCCAGCCGATGGGCACCAGGCAGGCCAGCAGCTCCTGCTCGCTGCTGAAGAGCTTGTGCAGGCCGGGGTCTTTGAAGTAGCGGTCCAGGCCCTTCTTCACCCCGGCATCGCCCTGGTAGCCCAGGTGCTTGATGAAGGGCAGGGCGAAGCGCAGGCGGCGCAGCATGTAGCCCACCCGTTCCAGCGGCCCCATGGTCTCCTGCGCGCGGATGAGGCCGCTGCTGCGGTCGAAGGAGCGGCCCAGCTTCCAGGCATCGCGGAAGAAGCGCTCGAGGCCGGCGCGTTCGTGGGGGAAGCGGCGGATGAGCTCGGCCTTCAGGTCATCGGGGCGGTTGGTGAGCAGCAGGTCCACCGAGGGGCTCTTCCAGCGGCGGATGCGGCGCTGGGGACGGGCTACGGGGTGGTCGCGGCCGATGAGGTCGAACACGCGGGTGACGTATCCGCGGGGCCCGCACTGGTTCAGCCAGTGGATGGCGCTGTCGAAGCGGAAGTCCTTGCGGCGGAAGCCGGCGAGGTAGCCGCCGGGGCGGGCGTCCATCTCCAGCACGCACACCTTCAGGCCGGCCCGCGCCAGGATGGCCGCGGAGGTGAGGCCGCTGATGCCGGCCCCGATCACCACCGCATCGTACTCACCCGAGGGAAGCGGATGGCGCATCGGTCACTGGGTGTACACCCGGCCCTTCCACCAGATGCGCACGGCGTTCAGCGGCATGGTGATGGTGAGCAGGCCGCGCTGGAGGTTGAAGCCGGTGGCGGTGCGTTCGCGCAGGGCCACTTCGCCCTTGCCCTTGCGCCACACGCGCACCGTGCCGTCCACCGCCGTGTAGGCCAGCATGCCCCAGCTGGCGTCCCACCGCTCGGGCCAATAGCGTTCCACCTCGTGCACCCGCCCGGCCTGGAACACCTTCAGCATGTCCTGGTCGCGGAACACCACCAGGCTGTCGCGCACGTGGAACTCGGTGGGGGCGAAATCGGTGGCCGTGTAGATCTGGCCGTCCTCCAGCACCTTCAGCGCGCCGGTGCGGTCCAGCCAGGCCGCGATGCCCTTGCCCACGGCGTAGCGCTGCGGGGCGATGGGGTCCAGGTCGTAGAAGTTGCCCTTGTGGAAGGCCTTCAGCCCGTTGCCCTGCGGATCGAGGTAGAGCACCACGTCGGCACCGGCCTGGAAGTCGATGCCGGCGTCGTACACGTCGGCCGCGTCGTACACCACGCCGCGGTGGAAGATGCGGAAGCGGCGTTCGATGGTGCTCACCCAGGCGAGCAGGTTGTCGCCGCTCTTCCAGTCCTGCACGGCCCCGATGGCCAGCCCGTCCGCCAGCACTTCATCGCGCCCGTTGTACCAGATGTGGATGGTGCGCTGCGCCTCGTCCACCCAGGCCGCCAGGCTGTCCTCCACCACGTAGGGGCCGGTGTTGATGCACAGGGTGCGCAGCTCGCGGCCGTCGTGCAGCTTCAGGGCGGTGGCCACCTTGAGGCCCAGCAGGTGGTCGGTGACGGCCAGCTGCGCGCCGGTGGAGCGGTCGAGGGTGCTGGTGCGGCCGTCGGCGTGGCGCTTCAGGTCGCCGATGGCGTTGAGGTAGGCCACGTAGTTGCCGCCCACCTGATAGGCGGCGGGCCGCACGCCCTCCACCACGGAGAAGCTGCCGCGGTCGAACACGACCAGCCGGTCGCGGTAGTCCAGAAAGGCGGTGACGTCCTGCGCGGCCAGGGGCGCGGCGACCACCACGAGGAGGGCGAGGAGAGGGGTGCGCATCAAGTGCGAGTGTACGGCGATCCGGGGTGGTTCGGGCGGGGGGAGAACCACAGATGGACACGGATGAACACAGATGCCTTCATCCGGGGTGGTTCAGGAGGGGTGAGAACCACAGATGGACGCGGATGAACACAGATGCGCTCACGGTGCGCGGTTCGCAAGGAGGGAACCACAGATGGACACGGATGGACACAGATGCGCTCACTGTGCGCGGTTCGCAAGGAGGGAACCACAGATGGACGCGGATGGACACAGATGCCTTCATCCGGGGTGGTTCGCATGGGGTGAGAACCACAGATGGACGCGGATGAACACAGATGCGCTCACTGTGCGCGGTTCGCAAGGAGGGAACCACAGATGGACGTGGATGGACACAGATGCCTTCATCCGGGGTGGTTCGGGCGGGGTGAGAACCACAGATGGACACGGATGAACACAGATGCGCTCCCTGTGCGCGGTTCGCAAGGAGGGAACCACAGATGGACGCGGATGGACACAGATGCCTTCATCCGGGGTGGTTCGGGCGGGGTGAGAACCACAGATGGACGCGGATGAACACAGATGCGCTCACGGTGCGCGGTTCGCAAGGAGGGAACCACAGATGGACATGGATGAACACAGATGCGCTCACGGTGCGCGGTTCGCAAGGAGGGAACCACAGATGGACGCGGATGAACACAGATCACATCATCCGGGGTGGTCCATGTACCGGATCAACGCTCAACCGTCATCGCGAGGCTTGATCCCGTCCGCCTCGGGGCGATCGCCGCGCATCCCTGCGGGCTGCGCGCGATGACGGTGCGGAAGAGCGATCACCCGCGGGGGCGCGGCCAGGGCAGGTAGCGGGGCACGCGGGCCAGGTAGTGGCGGTAGCCGGGGTACTTGCCGGCGCTGATGCCCTCGCTGAAGTCGGCGCTGCCCTGGAAGAGGAGCACCAGCAGCAGCGCGCCGCAGAGGCTCCAGTTGATCCAGCGCCCGGTGGCCGCCACGCTGAAGCCGTAGAAGACGAGCCATTGCGCCTGCTCGGCCATGTAGTTGGGGTGGCGCACCACGGCCCACAGGCCGTCGTGCACGAAGCCTTCCGCATAGCGGCCGGTGAGGGGTTCGCCGGCCTTCAGGCGGCGGTGCTTCTCGCGCTGGAAATCCCACTGCTGCTGGTCGGCCACGGTCTCGATGGCCAGGAAGGCGAGCATGGCGGCGGCCAGCAGGCCGTCGGCCAGGCCCAGCGCGCCGGGGGCGTCCACCACCAGCAGCATGGGCAGGGTGAAGAGCAGCACCAGGCCCATCTGGTAGAGGGAGATGAAGCCCAGGTTGAAGAGGCGCCACACCCACGGCTTCGCCAGGATGGGGTTGCGGCGCAGCACCTCCCAGCGGTAGTCCTCCTCACCGCTCCAGAAGCGCCAGCTGTAGCCGCCGCGGCGGCCGAAGTTGTAGGTGAGGCGCAGCCCCCAGGCGGTCACCAGCGCGGCCATCAGCAGCGCGCGCGGCGTGAAGCCGGCGGCGTCGGCCATCACCCAGGCGTACATCGGCGGCATCAGGCTCCACAGCTTGTCCACCTGGCTGCAGTTGCGCGTCAGTTCGGCCACCACCCAGGTGGCCAGCGCGGTGATGAGGTAGATGCGGAGCAGCAGGCCCAGGGTGTCGCGTTGCAGGGCGGTGAGCGGGGCGTCGGCGAAGTAGGACACCACCGGCACGAGCACGACGGTGATGACGAGGACCAGGATGGTTCGGCGCATGGGGTGCAAAGGAACAGCGGGGCGCGCGGACGGTTCGGGGGGGTGCGCTCTTCCCAGCACGTCATCGCGAGCCCGGCTCTGCGGGCGAAGCGATCTCCCCTTCCGAACACGTCATCGCGAGCCTGGCTTTGCAGGCGAAGCGATCTCCCCGGAAGGGATCGGATCATTGACCAGGGAGATCGCCACGCCGGCCCTGCGGGACCGGCTCGCGATGACGGTTTGGGGGGATCGCCACTCCGGCTTGATCCCGTGAACTCCCCTCCTCAACCACTCGCCTCCATCGGCTCCCCCAGCTGGTGCGTCAGCACAAAGCGCAGCAGCGCCTCCTTGCTGTGCAGGCCCAACTTGGTGTAGGCGTTGTGGCGGTGCGTTTCGGCGGTGCCCAGGCTGATGCCCAGGCGGCGGGCCACGTCGGCCAGGTCGGGCACATCGGCGCGGCAGAACAGCCGCAGCACCTCGCGCTCGCGCGGCGTCAGCGCCGCCCACCGCGTCTCCGCCGGCCGCGTGGCCGCCTCATCCTCCACCCGCCGCCGCAGGTCGCGCGCCACCAGCTCGTTGTAGTAGAAGCCCTGGCTCAGCACCGTGCTCAGGGCCCGGTGCAGCTCGGCCGCCCGCACCGCCTTGGGCAGCACCGCCGCCGCCCCGCACTGCAGCGCGCGCCGCACCCCGCCCGGGTCCGGATCGTAGCTGATGGCCACCCCCTTGCTGCGCGGCTGGTGCCGCTGCATCCACCGCAGCGTGTCGTAGCCGTCGCGGCGCGGCATCCGCAGGTCCACCACCGCCAGGTGCACATGCCCCAGCTCCCGGCACCGCTCCTCATAATCCACCCCGTCGCAAGCCTCCAGCACCGTGTGCGCCACCGGCCACTCCGCCAGCGCCGCCACCACTCCGCGCCGCACCAGCTCGTGGTCGTCGGTCACCGCAATGCGCAAGGGGGCTGGGGGTGCTCATGGCGTCGTAGGGGCCCTCGGTGGCCCACCCCCGCAAATTTTTTCGGCCGCCCCCGCACCTCCAAACGACCGGGGAGGTGATTTTTCACCCGGGGGCACCCATGGTTTTTTCCCCCTGTTCGGGATCGGCGGCGTTTTGTATGGCGCGGCGATTCCCACCGGTGGCGGCGGCCTCGGTCCTGGGTTCAGGGCCCGCGCCGGGGGCGGGCGGGGTGGGTTAATTGGGCTTTGGGTAGAGAGGTAAAGAGGTTGGGCGGAGCCTGACCCGACGTCGGATCGGTCGTGGCCAGACCTACTGCTTGCACACTTCACCTGCGGCAGATACTTGCCGACCGAGATAGCAAGCGACGTGCAGCAGCTGGCGGACTTGATGTGCTGGTTTGGGCGCACTATCGCCCAAAAAGCCCGTGCCATCCTAAAGTGGAACTAGGAACAGTTATACATCTGCGAACGCCACGCCAGTGACCAGGGCCAGAACACTAATAGCTTCCTCTCAGACAATCCAAGGCTTCAAAGGCCTTTGATCCCTTGGTACATAACCGTAGTGCGAACAGCACACCCAGCCCGCAGAACATTGCGCGCGCGGTTCTCTTCCACTCCACTTGGCACGTCGACCCATTCTAACGGTTTGTGGTCCCTATTTTCACACCCAGCCATGAAAGACATCACCGCCATCGAGAAGCGCCTCTGGTCCAGCGCCGACACCCTGCGCACCAACAGCAACTACGCCAGCAACGAGTACATGATGCCCGTGCTCGGCCTCATCTTCCTGCGCCATGCCTACAGCCGCTACCTGGCCGTGAAGGACCGCCTGGAGGCCAACCTGCCCAAGCGCGGCGGGCAACCCCGGCCCCTGCGCAAGGAGGACTTCAGCGGGCAAGGCTCCATCTACCTGCGGCCCGAAGCGCAGTTCGATTACCTGGTGGACCTTACCGATGGCGACGACCGCGCGGCGGCCCTGGAGCACGCCATGGAGAGCATCGAGAAGGACTATGACATGCTGAAGGGCGTGCTGCCCAAGAGCGAATACAAAGAGCTGGACAATGCCGTGCTGGGCAGTTTGCTGCGCACCTTCAACGACGAGGCCCTGAAGAAAGCCACCGGCGATGTCTTCGGCCGCATCTACGAGTACTTCCTCACCGGCTTTGCCGACCAGAAGGCGCACGATGGCGGCGAGTTCTTCACGCCGGTGAGCCTGGTGCAGATGATCGTGAACGTGATCGAGCCCGACCACGGCACCGTGCTGGACCCCGCCTGCGGCAGTGGCGGCATGTTCGTGCAGAGCGCCCACTTTATCGAGAAGCTGCACCAGAACCCAAGGGAGCGCGCCACCTTCTACGGGCTGGAGAAGAACGCCACCACCATCCGCCTGGGCAAGATGAACCTGGCCGTACACGGGCTGGAGGGCAAGATCAACCAGGCCATCAGCTACTACCAGGACCCGCACGAGCTGCTGGGCAAGGCCGACTATGTGATGGCCAACCCACCCTTCAACACCGACGAGGTGGATGCCGACAAGGTGAAGAACGACCCGCGCCTGCCCTTCGGCCTGCCGGGCGTGAACAAGAAGAAGAAGGTGAGCAACGGCAACTACCTGTGGATCTCCTACTTCTATAGCTACCTCAACGCCAAAGGGCGCGCGGGCTTCGTGATGAGCAGCCAGGCCAGCAGCGCCGGGCGCGACGAGGCCACCGTGCGCCGCAAGCTGGTGGAGACCGGCGCGGTGGACGCGATGATGGCCATCCGCTCCAACTTCTTCTACACCCGCACCGTGCCCTGCGAACTCTGGTTCCTGGACAAGGGCAAGCCCAAGGAGCGGCGCAACAAGGTGCTGATGATCGATGCGCGGCACGTGTACACCAAGGTGACCCGCAAGATCTTCGACTTCAGCCCCGGGCAGCAGGCCAACCTCACCAGCATCGTGTGGCTGTACCGCGGCGAGCGCCAGCGCTTCCTGGACCTGGTGGCCCAGCACCTGCGCGATACGCTGCGGGCCGCCGAGCTCTGCCTGAAAAGCACCGATGAGGAAGGCGTGCTCTGGCTACCGCTGCACAACCTGACCGAAGTGGCCCAGCGCGCCCTGAGTCGCATGCTGCCCTTCGTGCGGAAGCACGAGAAGCAGGAGCCGCTGAAGCCCGTGGCCAACGAACTGCGCGAGGCCCTCGGCGCCTATGGCAAGCACGTCCAGGCCTTCCGCGAAACACTGGTCGCCCTGCAGACCAAGCCGCTGATCAAGGAACCCAAGGGCGCCGACAAGCTGGCCGCCACCAACGCCGCGCTGCACACCGCGAGCAAGGAGGTGGAGGCCCTGAGCACATTGAGCCACGAGCTGGTGAAGGAGGCCGACCGCCTGCACAAGCTGCTGGGCAAAGTGCACGACGTGTGCGACAAGGAGCTGAACGCCCGCGACGACAAGGAATGGGCGGGCACCGAGATCCGGCGCGAGCTGAAGGCCCTGGCCGACCTTCGGCCCCTTACCGTGGACCTGCTGAAGCAGGTGCGCTACCACCACCGCCACGCGCTGTGGCTGCAGGAGCGTTTCCCCGATGCCGAACTGCGCGACGTGGAGGGCCTGGTAAAGCTGGTGGATGTGAAGGAGATCGAAGCGAACGATTGGAGCTTGACGCCGGGGCGGTATGTCGGAGTGGCTGGTGAAGAAGACGATGATGTCGACTTCAACGAGACGATGAGCCTTATATCGGAGGAACTCACCGAACTGAACTCGCACGCATTGATGCTCATCGAACAAGTAGAATCGAGCTTGAACGAACTCGTTGAATGATGTGGGTGATGAAGACGTTCAGCGACCTCTTCAAGGTGAAGCACGGCTATGCGTTCAAGAGCAAGTTCTTCGCCGATGAAGGGGCGCATGTGGTGCTAACACCAGGGAACTTCCATGAGAAGGGAGGTTTCAAGGAACAAGAGGACAAGCGCAAGTTCTATACGGGCGATATACCGCAAGACTTCATCCTGAATACAGGCGACGTGATCATCGCGATGACCGAGCAAGCCCCTGGCTTATTGGGAAGTTCAGCTTGGATCCCTCGAGACGGTTACTACTTGCACAACCAACGACTTGGCAAGATCATCGATGTCAACGAGGATGAGATCGATCTACGATTCCTCTATTACCTCTTCAATACCGCTGTAGTCCGGAGCCAGATCTCCGGCAGCGCAAGTGGAACCAAGATCCGGCACACTGCACCCGAGCGCATTGGTCGAGTACGTGTAGCTATTCCAGCAGTTGATGAGCAACGCCGCATCGCCACTATCCTCTCGTCCTACGACGACCTGATCGAGAACAACCGGAAGCGGATCAAGCTGCTGGAGCGTGCGGCGCGGCTGCTGTACAAGGAGTGGTTCGTGCGCTTGCGGTTCCCGGGGTGGGAGGGGGTGAAGGTGGTGCAGTCCGAGTTGGGAAGCATCCCAGCAACATGGAAGGTCGCACCTCTGGGTGAGCTATGCACCAAGATCGGCAGTGGCTCTACTCCGCGCGGAGGCGAAGCCGCATACAAGGAGGAAGGGGTCACCCTGGTCCGGAGCCAGAACGTGTACGACTTCGCCTTCACTATGGATGGCCTCGCCTACATCGACGACGAACAGGCCGCTGATCTGGATGGCGTAACGCTACAGGCGAACGACATCCTGCTCAACATCACGGGTGCTTCCGTAGGGCGGTGCTGCATGATGCCTTCACGCCTGCTCCCCGGTCGAGTGAACCAGCATGTGATGATCATTCGAGCGGATGCCGCGAAGATCTCACCAGCCTATATCCTCTGCGCCTTGAACAGTCCAGCACGCAAGGCTCAGCTGCTTTCCCTGGCCCAAGGCAAGGGTGCCACCCGCGAGGCGCTCACGAAGTCGTCGATGGAGCAGTTCAAGATCGTATTGCCTGATGAAGGAACATGGAAGGCCTTCGCTGCAAAGGTGGAGCCCATGTTCGAGCTACGAGAGACACTGGAGGCACAGAACGCCGCCCTCACCCGCGCACGGGACCTGCTGTTGCCACGGTTGATGTGCGGGAAGGTGAAGGTGTGAACATGAACGGTCATGAAAGTAGGCTTGAACACCTTAAAGGAGCTTGGGTCAATGCTCACTGGCGATAGCGGGTTGATGCCGCGACGTTCTGGTGCTATGCTGGTCGAACTCTTCAACCAGCATGGGTTCAACGACCATTACCCGGAGGGCGGTGGCTTTCCCACCAGACGGATCTATGCCTTCGAGAACCTCAAGAAACTGAACGGCAAGGATGGGCTACGGGCATTCATCAACGCCATCTTCGATGCTCGAGTGTTTTTATCCGCACAACTCGAGTTGAAGCCCGCGGTCGACCACTTCAACAAGTTCCTGGCCTTCGACAACTACGAGCTTAGCTATGATGCCGGGCAGTACAAGGTGCGAGAGACCAAAGCGGGAACAGTAAGGTTCACACCTCCCGCCGCGCAGGGGGCACGTATCGACCATACATACATCGAAGAGCAGGTGGCGAAGTGTGACCGGAAGATCGCCGAGGCTGACTTTGCGGGCGCAATTACTAACGCTCGTACGTTGCTGGAGGGCGTTCTGCTACACATTGAGGAGAGGGTGACCGGTCAACCAGTCGTGAATGATGGGGACCTGTTGAAACTCTACAGACGAGTACAGAAGCTATTAAACCTGGACCCCGCCCAACAAGGTATCAGCGAACCTATTCGGAACCTGCTTTCGGGCCTGACTGGTGTGGTGAACGGCATGGCGAGCATGCGGAACAAGATGAGTGATGCACATGCGGGGTACAAGCCTGCAAAGCACCACGCCAAGCTGGCTGTCAACTCTGCTAAGACGTTGGCGGACTTTCTGTTCGAGACGTATGCATACCAGCAAGCGAAGATGAAGGCATGAGTAGCGAGTACTACCGTAGGCAAGTTCAAGCCCATCAGGAGAAAATCGGGCAACTCCAGAAGGAGAAGAGCCGCTTTGCAACCAAAGCCTCGGACGCCCTGAACAAGGCCAACGCGGCAAAGCTGGCTGCCAGTCGGACAAAAACGATCAGCACCATTGAGTCCAAACTTCGGGAAGCACAGCGGTGCGAGGAGGAGTACGCAAAGTGCCAAAAGGAATTGTCCCGGATCGAGGGCAAGATCACGGATGAAATGAAGCGGAAAGGTGATGCCGAGCGCTACTTACAACGTGAAGAGAAGCGGGAGGCGGAGCAGGCACAACGTAAGGCACAGGAACAGGCACGTGAGCAGGACGAACGTGCACGACGACTGGAGCGCTCGGCCGCACAGCACGAGTATCGATTGCATGATATCGGTTCAACATTAAGGGGACACGATCATTTGCATCGAGAAACCCGAGAGGCTATACAACGCTTGGAGCGCTTGCCGGAGCGCATCACAGTGCTCTTTGTAGCAGCCAATCCACTGGATCAGCAGCAGCTTCGGCTTGATGAGGAGGCGCGGGCTATCCAAGACATGATTCGCAAGTCCAAACATCGTGATTCGGTTGACTTTCGCAGTCATTGGGCTGCTCGGCCATTGGATATACTGCAAGCGGTGAATGAGCATGACCCTAGCATTGTCCATTTCAGCGGTCACGGATCTGAAGATGCTGAACTGGTGATGCAAGGCAACGTCGGTGAAACAAGGCTGGTAACCAAGGAGGCGATTGCACAGTCCTTGGCAACGTGTTCAGACAAGATCAAGCTCGTGTTCTTCAACACATGCTACTCAAGGGGTCAGGCAGAAGCGGTAGTGAAGCACATTCCTGCCGCCATTGGTATGAATACTTCGGTTGGGGATCATGCAGCACGCCTGTTCTCGTCCCAATTCTATTCGGCAATTGGCTTTGGTCTTTCGGTCAAGAAGTCGTTTGACCAGGCCAAGGCTGGACTCATGTTGGAGGGTGTCGAGGAAGAGGATGTGCCTGAGCTCTTTACCAGTGAGGGGGTGGATGCAAATGACTTGGTCATTGTGAAACCAGCTACCCCGCAATGACGCCCGGCTAAAACCATCCAACTTTACCTGTCTGGCAGCGATGAGGCCGGGATGCGGCGAGCGCACATTACTACATGAACGCACCTTGACGATGAGCGAGAACATTCAATACTGGCAGGTAGCCGCAGGTGATGCAGGCCGGGATTATGCCAAGGAGTTCATTCGCTACGGTGTCGCTTTCGTGGGTGGCACGGCCTTCGAGCGCATGATGAAGGAGGAGGTGAAAGTGGGTCATCGCATTCTGATCAAGAAGGGCAAGGGCACCATTCATGCCGCTGGTGCGGTGGTGGCGCGCGAAGGCCGGCACAACGGTCACGGGGACAAAGCGTGGATGCGTGACCTGGATGGTTGGGACCTGCCCGCCTATTGCTATGTGGACTGGCATGTACCACCTGCGCCAATGCCCGCCCCAGAGGGCTTGGCCATCTCCACGTTGAGCCGTGTTGGTGTTCCTGCTCTTGTTGCACTGTGTGATTCCATTATCCATGACCACCCCATCAGGCCGCACGAGCCTGAACCGGAGCCCGGCAAGGAGCTGGAGGACGAGCAGCTGATCGATCAGCTCATCATCCATGGGCTCAGCATTGGGTCGGCCGAGGGACTAAGCGATGCATTGCGCCGCATTCGCCGCTTGGTGAACTACTACTACCACAACGAGCACTGGCGAGACGTACGTGAACATGAGACCCGCACCTTTCTGGTGGTGCCACTCCTACTCTCCTTGGGTTGGCCGGAGCAATGCATCAAGATCGAGGAACCGGTAAAAGGTGGGCGCATGGACCTCGCTTTGTATGACAAGCCCTACTTCCATACCGATGCGCGCTGCCAGGTGATCATTGAAACGAAGGGCTTCTCCGAAGGACTTCAGTACGCCTCTGACCAAGCAAGCGCTTATGCCGAGCACCACCCTGACTGTCGGACCATCCTCGTGACGAACGGGTTTTGCTACAAAGCCCACCGCCGCAAGACGGACGGCTACCGGACCAGTGTGCCGGATGCCTACCTCAACTTGAGGGATCCGCGCGACCGGCATGCGTTGTACCCGGATGCGGGAGGAGCCTTGGAGGTGTTGAAGATGTTATTGCGGACGGGTGGATAGAGGAACTATTACCGAAGAACCATGACGCTGGACGAAGCAGTCGCGAAGCTTGAGGAGATCGCCAAGGCCGAGCGCTACAACAAGGAGGCGGTGAAGCGGCAGCTCCTCGCCAAGGGCTTTCACAAGGTGGGCCGTAGTCTCCTTGGCTGCAAGAACGAACAGGGCGATCTGGTCGCAGTCTTCACCCTTGTCGATTCCAAGAAGAGCACATCGAACACCATCACCTCGCTCAAGAACATTCTGAAGCACGATGAGCTTCCATTCGTGGCGGTGTTCCTGGACAAGAGCGCTGTCCGCTTCAAACTGGCCAACAGCAGCTTGATCAAAAAGGCCTCACACAGTAGTCAGGGGATAACCCTGGAACGGATCAAGGGCAGCATCAACGGGGGCGACATCCTCAATACCCTTGGGGATGTGCTGAACGAGCATGCGCACCTGGCCGAGTTGTTCGCGCAGCATAAGGATGAGGACCATGCGGAGCACCGCGAGCGGATCGTGGAAGCCACTCAAGCCATCAAGGGTCGCGCCCCTGCGACACCTCCCGATTGGGATGCTGTGGAGGAGAACCTACGGGATGGATCAGGGCTATTGGACAAGGCAATACTCGAGGAGATCCGACGCACACTCTTCGATCGTGTAGCGTCCATGCGCCAGGCCATTCTGGCTTGTGCCTCGCACACCTCACCGAAAGCCTTCGGCGATTGTGTGGAACGCATGATCCTGAGCACAGATCCGGCACATGCTCTTGGCGATATCCTGTTCGCCAATGGTCGGGTGGCCGTGGACATCAAGGGGCGCAAAGCAGGCGTGCCCAGCAGCCCCAAGGCCTTCAACGTGCAGAAGCTGGTGGACCACCTGAGCAAAGGACCGGGTGCGGCTTTGTTCTTCACCGTCACCGTGGATGTGCAGGCGGGCACCGTCGCTTGCACGCTCATCCACATGCTGCATCCCGAACTCATGAAGCACTACTGGCACGATGTGCGATGGTCAGGCCGCGGTTCGCTGGGCACCCTTTCCCTCAAGGGCGACCTGTCCGCAGTGCTGAACACGACCGAACGTCTGGATTTGGACGCACCCGCAGCCATCACCCGTTTACGGGAACTGCTCGGTGAAGAGCCCGGGGCCTAAAGCTCCTGGAACAGGCCTTCCTGCGGTTGGGCCTGCCGCGCCTTGGCCGGCTTGGCACCCCGCGCCAATTGTTCAGCCATGGTGTTCCGCTCCCAGAAGAAGCCGTCCACATATCCTTGGATGCTGGTGTCCTCCAGCGCGTTCTGCAGGCGCTTTTCGGCCAGCAGCGCGTACTCCAGTTCCTGTTCGATGCCGATGAAGCGCCGCCCCAGCTTGCGCGCCACCACGCTGGTGGTGCCGCTGCCCAGGAAGGGGTCCAGCACCACATCGCCGGGCCGTGAACTGGCCAGGATGAGCTTGGCAATGAGCTTCTCGGGTTTCTGCGTGGGGTGGTCCGTGTTCTCGGGCATGCTCCAGAAGGGCACGCTGATGTCCGTCCACAGGTTGCTGGGACTGGTGGCGCGGAAGTTCCCGTCCTCGCCCTGTTCCCAGTCCTTGGGCTTTCCGCTGGCATCGCGGTAAGGCGCGAGCACCTTGCGCTTCAGCTTCACGGCCTCCACATCGAAGTGGTAGTCGTCGCTGGCCGTGAGGAACCAGATGTCCTCCGAGCAGTTCTTCCAGTTGCTGAGCGCACCGCGGCCCTTCTCGCGTTCCCAGGTGATGCGGTTGCGCGTGATGAAGCGGCTCTCGGTGCCGGCCTGCACCAGGGCTGAAGTGCGCCAGTCGGAACAGATGTACAGCGACCCTGTCGGCTTCAGGATGCGCTGGAGCTCATGCAACCACAACGCCTGCCAGGCCAGATAATCTTCGCGGTCGCGCTCCTTGAAGGTGGTGCCGTTGTACACCTTGGTGAGGTTGTAGGGCGGGTCGGTGACAATGAGGTCCACAATGGCGGTGGGCAAGTGGGCCAGCACGCTGAGCGAATCCCCGAGGATCGTACGGTCCAGCACATCGGTCAGCGCTTGCGGGCCGTTCACCTGCAACAGGCGGGGCAGCAACTCGCTGCGGTCCGCATCAGTAAGCGTGAGGGTACGGTTGCGGGGGGCTCTGTTCTTCGGCTCCATGGTCACGGTACTGGAAAACTTGTCAGGATCGGATGGCTCAAGGTAGTGCTGGACCTTGCGGCACGGCGCCATCACAGGCCCAAAGTTCTTCACATGCGTCGGGCTGAACAAACTGCCCACCACGCTGCATCACCGCGCATACCCCTATTTTCGACCAATGGTCAGTGACGCAGGCACGTTGACGGCGGTCAAGGAGGATGCGGTCCGAGCGGGAGGACCCGCCCCCGTATCGCTACGCCTGTATACCATCGGCTATGAAGGCCTTTCGTTGAACGCCTTTATGGACCTGCTGACCAACGCAGGCGTGGCGGTGTTGTGTGATGTGCGCCGCAATGCCTTCAGCATGAAGCGCGGCTTCAAGAAGGGGCAATTGGCGGAAGCCTGCGAGAGCGTGGGCATCCGCTACGAGCACCTGCCCGGGCTGGGCATCGCCAGCAACGAGCGGAAGGACCTGGCGACACAGGCCGACCGTGACGCGCTTTTCCGGCGCTATGTGGGTTCCACGCTTTCCGCATCGAGCCACGAACAGGACCGGATCGTGGAACTCCTTGCCGATCATGGTCGCGTGGCCATCATGTGCTTCGAGGCCGATCCCGCGACCTGCCATCGCTCACACCTCGCGGCCACGCTCGAAGCGTCGCATCCAGGGCTCATCACCGTGCATCATTTACGCGCTTCCTGATCCTGCATGGCCTACACGGAGGATAACCTGGTGCAGCAGACCACCGCCGAGTACCTGGAACAGGAGCTCGGCTGGGACAGCGTCTATGCCTACGACCGGGAGACCTTCGGAGAGGGCAGCTTGCTGGGGCGTGCCAGCGACCGGGACATGGTGCTGGTGCGCGACTTGGAAGCGGCTTTGCGTCGCCTGAACAAGGACCTACCCGATGAGGCCTACACCGAGGCGGTGAAGCGCCTGACGGTGTACAGCGAAAGCCAGACTCTGCTGCAGACCAACCGGGAGCTGTACGAGCTGATCCTGGACGGGGTGCAGGTACACTACCGCGCCGCCGACGGCACGTTGAAGTCCACGCGGCTGAAGGTGATCGACTTCGATGAGCCGGGGAACAACCGCTTCCTGTGCGTGCGCGAGTTGTGGATACGCGGCCACTACCACCGCCGTCGCGCGGACATCATCGGATTCGTGAACGGGCTGCCCCTGCTCTTCATGGAACTGAAGAACATCCACAAGGACCTGCGCGCCGCCCACGACCGCAACCTGAAGGACTACAAGGACACGGTGCCGCACCTGTTCCACCACAACGCCTTCATTGTACTGGCAAACGGCGAGAAGGCGAAGCTGGGCTCCTTGAGCAGCAAGTACGAACACTTCCACGAGTGGAAGCGCCTGCACGAGGAGGATGCCGGCGTGGTGGACATGGAGACGCTGCTGAAGGGCGTGTGCAACCAACGCGACTTCCTGGACCTGCTGGAGAACTTCATCCTTTTTGACGAGAGCAGCGGCAAGCTGGCCAAGATCGTGGCGCGCAACCACCAGTTCCTGGGCGTGAACCGCGCCATGGACGCGGTGCGCCAGCGCCGGGAGCGCAAGGGCAAGCTGGGCACCTTCTGGCACACGCAGGGCGCGGGCAAGAGCTACAGCATGGTCTACTTCGCCCGCAAGGTGCGGCGCAAGATCAGCGGCGGCTTCACCTTCATCGTGCTCACCGACCGCGACGACCTGGACAAGCAGATCTACGACACCTTCGCCGGCTGCGGCGTGGTGAACAACGACACGGAGCGCTGCCGTGCGGGCAGCGGCAGCGAGCTGCGGTCCATGCTGAAGGAGCACAAGGCCTATGTGTTCACCCTGATCCAGAAGTTCAACAAGGACGTGGACCCGGCGAGCCCGTGGACGGAGCGCGACGATGTGATCGTGATGAGCGACGAGGCCCACCGGAGCCAGTACGGCCGTCTGGCGCTGAACATGCGCAACGCGCTGAGCAAGGCGAGCTTCATCGGCTTCACCGGCACACCGCTCTTCAAGAACGATGAGATCACCAGCCAGGTCTTCGGCGATTACATCAGCCAGTACGACTTCGGCCGGGCCGTGGAGGACGGCGCCACCGTGCCGCTTTACTACGATGCACGCGGCGAGAAGCTGGGCATTACCACCCGCGAACTGAACGAGAAGATCGCGGGCAAGCTGGAGGAGCTGGAGATCGAGGATGTGGATACGGCCGCCAAGCTGGAACAGGCCCTGCGCAGCGAGTACCACATCTACACGGCCTCCAAGCGCTTGGATGCCATCGCACGCGACTTCGTGCAGCACTACAGCACCGCCTGGCAGAGCGGCAAGGCCATGCTGGTGTGTTTGGACAAGCTGACCTGCGGCCGCATGTATGCCCTCATCGAGCGCTATTGGGCCGAGCGGATCGCGGAGCTGGAGCGATCCATCGCGAAACTGGAGGACGAACAGCAGGTGCAGTTGGTGCAGCGTCAGGTCAAGTGGATGCGGGAGACCCGCATGGCCGCGATCTTCAGCCAGGAGCAGAACGAGGTGGACAAGTTCCGTCAATGGGACTTGGACGTGCTGCCCCACCGGCAGCTGATGAACGACGGCTTCGAGACGCCGGATGGGAAGCGCATCGCCGTGGATGATGCCTTCAAGAAAGACGAGCATCCCTTCCGCATCGCCATCGTGTGCGCCATGTGGCTCACGGGCTTCGATGTGCCCAGCCTGAGCACCCTGTACCTGGACAAGCCCTTGAAGGCCCACACGCTGATGCAGGCCATTGCGCGCGCGAACCGGGTCTATGAAGGCAAGGTGAACGGCCTGATCGTGGATTACAACGGCATCACCCGCAGCCTTCGGGAGGCCTTGGTCACTTATGCGGGCAAGGAGGGGCAACCGGGTCCGGGACCAACAACCGGCGGTGGTGAGGATGAAGAGGGACCGATCAAGCCGGCGGAGGAGTTCCTCATCCCCCAGCTTGTGGAAGCCATCGAGGGCGTTAAGCAGTACGTGAAGGAACTGGGGCAGGACCTCGATGCGATCGGTGCAGCCAAGGGCTTCCACCGGATCAAGGCCATCGCGGACGTGAAGAACGCAGTGAACACCAACGACGAGTCGCGCAAGCGCTTCGAGGTGATGGCCCGCGAGGTGTTCAAGCGGTTCAAAGCGTGCATCACGTTCCCGGAGCATGTGAATCCATACCGCCACGATTACGACGCGATCAACGTGGTGTACAAGACCCTGCAGGAGGACCGTGATGCGACCAACATCGATGCGATCCTGAAGACCTTGCAGGGCATCGTTGACGAGGCCATCGACATCAAGCCGTCCCTGGCCGCCGAGCCCAAGCCCTACGACATCAGCAAGGTGGACTTCGAGCGGCTGCGCAAGGAGTTCGAGAAGAGCGCCCACAAGCAAAGCGCGGTGCAGCAGCTGAAGGACCTGATCGAGAAGAAGCTCGGGCGACTCATCCGCACCAACCCCCTGCGCACCGACTTCCAGGAGCACTACCAGGAGATCATCGACCGCTACAACCGCGAGAAGGACCGCCTGACCATCGAGCAGACCTTCGAGGAACTCCTGAAGTTCACCGAAGCCCTGGATGAAGAGCAGGACCGCGCGATCCGGGAAGGGCTGGACGAGGAATCACTGGCCCTTTACGATCTGTTGCGCAAGGATGGCTTGACAAAGAAGGACACGGAGCGCATCAAGCAAGTAGCCGCCGAGCTGCTGGAGAAGCTGAAGGCCGAGAAGCTGAAGGTGGACCAATGGCGCGAGAAAGAAGCCACCCGCGACGCGGTGCACATGACCATCTATGACTTCCTATACGACGACCGCACCGGTCTGCCTGCCGAAGCCTACACGGAGGATGAAGTGAAGGAACGTGCGGACCGTGTGTACTGGCATGTGGTGGGGCAGTATGGGGGAAATAATAGCGCATTCGTATAATATCGATCCATCTAGATGTCCCCCTTCCCCCTCAACGCCATCAAAGGCCGCGTGGCCGAGACCATCATCCAGGAGCTGTTCCTGGCCCATGATTTCAATGTGTTTCATTACGGCATGGAGCGCAGCGTGCCCGGCATCGCCCAGCTCACGCGCAAGACAAACGGGCCGGTCAATCAGCGCATCCGAACCATGCCCGACTTCGTGGTCCAGGATAAACGCAACAACCGGCTGCACTTCGTGGAGGTGAAGTATCGGGCCAGCGGTGCCTTCAGCATCGACGATGTGGGTCTGGACTATCCCTGGCCGCACGCCTTCTTCATCGTGGTGAGCAAGGAGCACATCATGTGTTTGACCTACAAGCAGCTGGCGTCGGGCAAGGCCATCACGCCCACGTGCACCAACCTGCTCATCGTGCGCAAGGACCTGGACCTGGACCGGAAGCTGATCGTGGAGTTCGGGCAGGTGGCAAAACGCTTCTTCAGCGGGGTATGAGCGAACATCCACTGCTTCCGGTGCTTCGCGGGACCCTGACCACCTTCGCGCAGGCCATCCTCCGCACCCCGTGGTACGGCAAGGAACGCGAGGCCGTGAGCTACTACGCCTTCGGCTTTCTGGCCAAGGCCTGTGCGCCGGGCGCGGTGCTTCACGATCCCGGGCAGATCGCCATGGAGGGTCGCATGCAGGGCGGGCCGCTGAACCGCAAGAAGGAGGTGTGCAAAGACCTGGTGATCTGGCCGGCCCCCGGCGCCAACTGCTGGAGCGCGGATCGGAAGGCGCTGCACTACCCGCTGGTGGTGATGGAGTGGAAGGCCAACAGCGCGCAGTTCTTCCCCTACGACCTGGAGCACCTCGCCAGCCTCACCCGGCAGGCCCCGCAGATGTTGGGTATCGCCGTCACCTTCGATGCGCGGCGGAAGGAAGTGCTGCGCGCGGCGCGGGTGGTGGCCGGGACCGTGGAGGAGGGGTGGCTGGAGGTGCGCTAGCCCACGGTCCATTCCACCACCATGAAGTCCTCCAGCGCGCACCCGCACCGCAGGGCGGCCTCCAGCCATCGCACCTGCGTGGCGCGGATGCGGTCCTTGCCCTTGCGCTTGCTCTCGGCGAAGACCAGCCGGCCGTCCTTCCAGGCCACCACGTCCCAGCAGCCGCCGAAAGTGTTGCCGTTGGCGGCGGCGATGGCGTGGAGGCGCTCGTTCACCCCCGGGTCCGCGATGGGCACCTGCACCTGGGCGGACGGGCCATGCGGATGCCATGCCCGCCAGAACCCGGGACGCAAGGCGGGCTTGCCGTAGGTCTCCACCCAGCGGCCCTGCCAGCCTGCTTCTTCGGAGAGGCGGAGGATGGCCACCTCGGCGAATTGGGGGCGGCCGTCCACGCGCAGGAGCTCCTTGTGGCCGAAGGTGTGGGCGGTGGCGCCGGCGGGATAGGGCGGGAAGGAGCAGGCGGCGCGCGGCACGCGATGGGTGCCCAGGGGCAGGGTGCCGGTGGTGTGGAGCGATGCGGGCAGCAGGGCGGCCATGGTCACGACCGGGCTTGAGCGACCGGCCGCCAGGACACGGCGGTCCCTTCGGCGGACCAGCCGGGCACCTGCCCGTGCGTGCGGGTCTTGGTGGCATCGGCGAGGGCGAAGAGCCGGCGGGCGTCGTCGGTGAGTGCGGGCAGCGTGATGAGGTCCCTCCAGTGGAGGGCGCCATCGAACACGCGCTCCGCCTCGTCCACCGATGCCTGCGGGAGGGCGGTGCGGGGCGTGTAGGTGCTGGACCACAGGCCGACGAGGAGCACCGTGGGGGCCTGATCGCCCAACAGGCTGCGGATGGCCTCGCGATCCGCGCGGAACTCGTTCATCTGCTCGGTGGCCAGTCCTTCATGCGCCTTCGCCTCGATGATCACCAGGTGCTTCGGGCCGAAGAGGCAGAGGTCGAAAGTGCGCTTGCGGGAGAATCCGGTGGTACCGATGGCATGCGCGCCCTGGTGGCCCAGCGCGTGGATGAGGTCGCGGTAGAAGGCCACCTCGAACCCGACCTCCCAGGGCCCGTTGCCCTCCAGCGCGTGAGCGGCGCCGTGCTTGTTCACTTCCGCTTGGATGCGATGGATGAAGGCGGACAGGTTCGCGGGTTCCTTCAGCGCCTGGTAGAGCTCCGCGCAGAAGAAGCGCTCGTCGCGCGTGAGGTCCAGCCAGCGATGGCCGTTGAGGTAGGGGTGTCCGCTCATGGTTCGTGCAAGATCGCGGATCTTGCTTCCCCATGCACCTCCTCTCCAAATCCACCTACATGCGGGGGCGGCAATGCTCCAAGGCGCTGTGGCTGTACAAGCAGCGCCGCGAGCTGCTGCCGCCGGTGGATGCGGCGCGCCAGGCCATCTACGACACCGGCACGGAGGTGGGGCTGCTGGCCCGGCAGCTCTTTCCCGGCGGGGTGGACTGCACGCCGGAGACGCCCACCGACTTCGCGCCGGCGCTGGCCGCCACGCAGCGCGCCATCGCGGACGGCGCCCCGGTGATCTACGAGGCCGCCTTTCTGCACGAGGACGTGCTGGCGGCGCTGGACATCCTGGTGAGGGACGCCGAGGGCTGGAAGGCCTATGAGGTGAAGAGCAGCACCAGCGCCAAGGAGTATCAGTGGCACGACGCGGCGCTGCAGGCGCATGTGATCGAGGGCTGCGGCATCCCGCTGGCGGACGTGAGCATCGTGCACCTCAACAGCCAGTACGTGCGGCAGGGGCCCCTCGACGTGCGGCAGCTCTTCGCCATCACCAGC
This sequence comes from Flavobacteriales bacterium, assembly GCA_016715895.1. Lineage (NCBI taxonomy): Bacteria > Pseudomonadati > Bacteroidota > Flavobacteriia > Flavobacteriales > Flavobacteriales bacterium. The sequence goes on from JADJXH010000003.1 coordinate 103,054, forward strand.
GTGAAGCAGCTGGTGGATGCGGAACGCCGGGATGTGCCCGCCCGCATCGTGGCGCTGAAGGCCGTGGTGCAGCGCCCGGAGGCCCCGGCGGTGGACATCGGCCCGCACTGCACGGCGCCGTTCGATTGCGACTTCATGCACCATTGCTGGGCGCATGTGCCGGCGGTGGGCAGCGTGTTCGACCTCACGCGCGCCCGGGGCCGGGACTGGGACCTGTACCACCGGGGCATCCTGCTGCTGAAGGACATTCCGGACGGCGAGCCGCTCACCGCGGCGCAACAGCGGCAGGTGGACGGCGCGAAGCACGGCAGCCCCACGATCGACCGGCCCGCCCTGCGCCGCTGGCTGGGCGGGTTGCGCTACCCGCTGCACCACCTGGACTTCGAGACGGTGATGCCGGCGGTGCCGCTCTTCGAGGGCACCCGGCCCTTTCAGCAGCTGCCCTTCCAGTACAGCCTGCACGTGCAGGCGGCGCCCGGCGCTGCACCCGTACATCGCGCCTTTCTGGCGGAGGGCACGGGCGACCCGCGCGAGGCCTTCGTGCAGCGGCTGCTGGCGGACATCGGTGCGGAGGGCGACATCCTGGCCTACAACGCCACCTTCGAGAAGATGATCCTGCAGCAGCTGGCGCGCGACCGGCCCCCGCTCGCGGCGGCGGTGGAGGGGCTGATGGGCCGGATGAAGGACCTGCACACGCCCTTCCAGGCGGGCTGGTACGGGGTGCCGGCGATGAACGGACGCACCAGCATCAAGGTGGTGCTGCCCGCACTGGTGCCGGAGCTGAGCTACGGGGACCTTGCCGTGCAGGAGGGCGACAGCGCCAGCCGCCTCTTCCTGCAGCTGGTGACCGGCCGGTACGCGGGCGACGCGCTGCAGCTGCGGCGCGACCTGCTGGCCTATTGCGCGCTGGACACCCTGGCGATGGTGAAGGTGCTGGGGGTGCTGGAGCGTGGGGCAGCACGGGCGTGATGGAAGGAGGACGCCGACGTTCGGCTGTACGGGGAGCAGTGCTCTCGTATCCCCCGCGCCCCAGGATGTCGGCTGCACAGAACACCGATCCAGTCGATTCCTGGCCGCGAAGCCTCCACCTATCTTTGAGCGATAACACGCAGGCGATGGTGTACACGGTGACCAAACGGACCCCGAAACGGCGGGCAGGTGCGATGCTGAAACGCGCGGCCAAGCGCGCGCGCAAGCCGGGTGCGGACTTCAGCGACCTGGTCGGCACCGCGCCCTTGCACAAGGACCCGGTGAAGTTCCAACGCGCGCTCCGCGATGAGGAATGAGCGCATAGCCATCGATACCAACATCCTGCTGTACATCCTGGGCGGCGACAAGTCGCTCGCGTCGCTGCTAGCTGGAAAAGATGTGGTGGCCAGCGCCATGGTGCGCATGGAGGCCATGGTGTATCATGGAAAGGATGAAGGCCATCTGGAACATGTGCATGCGTTCCTGCGCCGTTGCGAAGTGGTGGAGATCCACCGCTCGGTGCAGGACCTTGCCGTGGACCTCCGATTGCGCTACAAGCTGAAGCTGCCCGATGCGATCATCGCCGCCACGGCGACTCACTTGGGCATTCCCCTCATCACGGCCGACAAGGTCTTTTCCAAGCTGGATCCGGAGTTCGAGGTGGTGGTGTATGGAAAGTGAGCGCCTCTGATCCCAGCTCCGTACCCTCGGTCCTGAGCGGTGGGGCTGGTACGGGGTGCCGGCGATGAACGGACGCACCAGCATCAAGGTGGTGCTGCCCGCGCTGGTGCCGGAGCTGAGCTACAGCGACCTTGCCGTGCAGGAGGGCGACAGCGCCAGCCGCCTCTTCCTGCAGCTGGTGACCGGCCGGTACGCGGGCGACGCGCAGCAGCTGCGGCGCGACCTGCTGGCCTATTGCGCGCTGGACACCCTGGCGATGGTGAAGGTGCTGGGGGTGCTGGAGGCGCAGGCGCGGGGGTGAGGGAGGTGCACGCAGCAGGGGAGAGGGCGCAGGGGCAAGAGACAAGGAACAAGGACCAAGAACCAAGAACCAAGAGCCAAGGCCGCCTTCGCCAAAGGCTGCGGCGTGCGATGAGCGGCCGGGATGCCGGTGGCGGCGAGGTTCGCACGATGGCCTACCTTTGGGTACGCCACATGGAAACCATTCACCTCCCGCTGATGATCGAGACCGATGAGGACGGTGTCTTCATCGTAAGCTGCCCGGCCTTCAAGGGCTGCCACAGCTATGGCCGCACCGTGGATGAGGCGATCGCCAACGTGCGGGAGGTCATTGCCATGTGCATGGAGGAGGAACGGCCCGAGCAGCTCAACCGGTTCGTGGGTTTCCGTGAGATCGAAGTCCCGGTGGACCGGCTGGCCTCCTGATGGACAAGTTGCCTGTTGTCAGCGGCAAAGACCTGATCAGGTTCCTGATGAAGCTTGGGTTCTCCGTGGTGCGGATCAATGGGTCGCATCACCGGTTGCGGCACCCGGACGGTAGGGTGACCACCGTACCCGTGCACGGGAGCGCTGAGCTGCCCAAAGGCCTTTTACGGAAGATCATTCGCGAAGACCTCAAGCTGGATCTCTCCGTGTTCAACGAGCTCTTCGAACGCCACCGGTGAACCGGGGTAGCGCTTGGGACCGTCCCGCAGGGCGGGACAGGTCGTGACCAGGGACGAGGGTCGAGTGTCAAGGTTCATGGAAGCGGACGGCCATCCTCGCGCCGCGTCAAGGAAGAAGGACCAAGAGCCAAGGCCGCCTTCGCCAAAGGCTACGGCGCACCGAGCACCTGAACCCAAGCCCACCCGCCAGCCTGGCCCACGGCCTCCGGCCAGCCTTATGACCTGGGACCTGAAGGCCTGGAGAATGGTGAAGGGAGCGTGGGAGGGGGGATCGGCATGAGGGGCCGTTCCGCGTCAGCCGCGATCAGCCGATCATTCAACCACCAGCTTGCTCCCGTCGACCCATCGTGATCCCGCCATCAGGTGCACATGGTACAGCCCTGCGGTCATGTGTTCCGGCAGCCGAATGGTGGTACTTGGCCCTGTCAAGGCCACCTGATGCACCACAGCCCCGGTGCCGGACGTGAACACGAGCTTGAACGGGCCGGTCACCTCGCGATCGGGCATGGACCGCAGCTCCACCATCAGTTCGGTCGATGCGTGCGATCGGAGCAGGGGGTTCGGCCGGACCGATAGGAATGTGGAGGGTTCGATCTCCTGCTCGAGCAGGCCGGTCAACGACTGGCAGCCGGGGACCACGCATCCAAAGCTGTCCACTTTCAAGAGCCAGCCATCCACACTGATGCCGAGGCTGTCATAGGCCGTGCCGGACAGAAGAAAGCCGCCATCCAGGGTGCGCTCAAGGCCCGTGATGTAATGGTCGTGGTTGCCCGTTTGGTAATGACGGTTCCAAACGACGTTTCCGGTGCTGTCCACGCGGACGAGCATTCCCCGGTTCACGAGATTGACCTCCCTGAAACCGCCGATCACCACATCACCGTTCCCCAGTTCTACGGGCTTGGTGCGGTAGGCACCTTGGTCCATCCACATCGGGTCGAACGAGACCATATGGTCCACACCGTTCGGGGCCAGCTTGTAAAGGACGGGCCGAATGCTCGTCAGAGGGAACTCGGGCTCGCCTCCGGCGACCGCGATGTGCCCATTGTGGAGCACCGATGCGTATGCCTGTGAGTCGTGCCAGGGGCTTCCAAGGGTCACTTGCCACAACCCCTGCCCACTTGGATTCGTCCGGATCACCCACATATCTGAATTCAGGCCGGTTATCGTGCGGTACCCTGAGATCACGAACCCACCATCAGCAGTTGTGTCGATGCTGATCGCGGTCTGCCCGTAGTCCTGTGCGTTGGTGTAGCGCTTGGTCCAGAGGGTGTCGCCATTGGCGTCGACGCGCACGAGCTTCGCGGACCTGATCGGACCGTCCTCGTAGCCGACCAGCGCAGCACCTCCGTCGCCCGTCAGCGACATGCCCAGGAAGGCCTCGGTGTTCATGGTCGTGTACCACCGGGACCAGAGGCTGTCCCCATTCGGTGAGAAACAATAGAGGATGCCATCATACTGCGACGTCCCGGACGGAATGCCCCCTCCTGCCCACAGCCAGGTTCCGTCCGCGCGGCGCTGAAGGCATTGGGTGCCTCCTCCGAACAGAGTGCCCATGGTGTCATTGGCTGTGGTGGACCAGAGCCAGGTGCCATCCGGCGCGACCCCGATGATCTTCGCGTTCCCAACGGCCCCCGTGTTGTAAGCCAACACGACGCGGTACGTGCTGTCAGGTGCCTGTGAAGCTCCGCCGATGTAGTCGGTCCCTCCACCACCATCGTACAGCCTTACCCAGCGCTGCTCTTGTCCAAGGAGAAGGACCGGGAGCACAAGTGCAGGTACAACGAACTGGAGCCGCATGGCCGGTAGAGGGTCACCCGAAGATAGTTCGCCGGGCTTGTTGGCGTGAACTCCCCTCCTGCGCGTGGAACACTCCACGCGCCGGGCAAGGAGGGGTCCGCCGTCGCTTCGCTATGGCGGACACTGCTGGGGGAGGTATCAACTCAGTCACGCCGTATTCTTTATGAAAGCGGAAACCACCCCGTACCCCTCCTTGTGCGTAGCAGCGAGCGATCGCTGCTCAGGAGGGGGCTTGATCCGGTGAACTCCCCTCCTGCGCGTGGAACGCTCCACGCGCCGGGCAAGGAGGGGTTGGGGGAGGTATCAGCTCGGTCACGCCGCATGCTTCATGAATGCGGAAACCACCCCGTACCCCTCCTTGTGCGGAGCAGCGAGGGATCGCTGCTCAGGAGGGGGCTTGATCCGGTGAACTCCCCTCCTGCGCGTGGAACGCTCCACGCGCCGGGCAAGGAGGGGTTGGGGGAGGTATCAGCTCGGTCACGCCGCATGCTTCATGAATGCGGAAACCACCCCGTACCCCTCCTTGTGCGGAGCAGCGAGGGATCGCTGCTCAGGAGGGGGCTTGATCCGGTGAACTCCCCTCCTGCGCGTGGAACACTCCACGCGCCGGTCAAGGAGGGGTTGGGGGAGGTATCAACTCAGTCACGCCGCATACTACATGGAAACGGAAACCACCCCGTGCCCCTCCTTGTGCGGAGCAGCGAGGGATCGCTGCTCAAGAGGGGGCTTGATCCGGTGAACTCCCCTCCTGCGCGTGGAACGCTCCACGCGCCGGGCAAGGAGGGGTTGGGGGAGGTATCAGCTCGGTCACGCCGCATGCTTCATGAAAGCGGAAACCACCCCGTACCCCTCCTTGTGCGGAGCAGCGAGGGATCGCTGCTCAGGAGGGGGCTTGATCCGGTGAACTCCCCTCCTGCGCGTGGAACACTCCACGCGCCGGTCAAGGAGGGGTTGGGGGAGGTATCAACTCAGTCACGCCGCATACTACATGGAAACGGAAACCACCCCGTGCCCCGAGACTGTTCAGTAAAGTGTGTCAGGCCGGATTGCGAACTTCAACACCTGACCCATGGAGGACAAGACGGACAAGTTCGATTACGAAGCCTTCGAGAAGGAGGCCATGAAGCAATTGCTACTGGGCAAGCCCTTGAGCGGCAGCGATGGGGTGCTGACCCCGCTGGTGAAGCGACTGATGGAGGCCTCGCTACGGGGCGAGCTGAGCGCTCACCTGGCCGAGGAGCCGCCTGGAGGTAACCGGCGCAACGGACATGGGCGCAAGCGGGTGAAGACCGCCCACGGAGAGGTGGAGATCGCCACGCCGCGCGACCGTGAGGGAACCTTTGACCCGGTGCTGCTGCCCAAGCGCGAGCGCGTGCTGAACGCCGAGCTGGACATGAAGATCATCAAGCTCTACGGGCTTGGGATGAGCCAGCGCGACATAAGCGACCATGTGCGGGACCTGTACGGCATCGAGGTGAGCGAGGCCACGATCAGCGCGGTGACCGACCAGGTGATCGCCGATGTACAGACCTGGCGGCAGTGGCCCTTGGAGGCGCGCTACGCGATCGTGTGGCTCGATGCGATCTACTTCAAGGTGAAGCAGGAAGGGCGCGTGGTGAACAAGGCCGTATACACCGCCTTGGGCGTTGGCCCCGATGGCCACAAGGACCTGCTGGGCCTGTACGTGGGGCAGAGCGAAGGGGCCAAGTTCTGGCTGGGCGTGCTGGGCGACCTGCGCCAACGCGGCGTGGAGGACATGCTGATCGCATGCATCGACAACCTGAGCGGCTTCTCCGACGCGATCTCCTTGGTGTACCCACAGAGCGATATCCAGCTCTGCATCGTGCACCAGGTGCGCAATACCCTGAAGTACGTCAGCTACAAGCACTACAAGGAGGTGGTCAAGGACATGCGGGCCATCTACCGGGCCCCTGGTGAGCAGCAAGCGCTGCATGCCCTGGAGGTCTTCAGCGACAAATGGGGGAACGCTACCCGCAGGCGGTGAGCTCCTGGCACACCAACTGGCCGCTGCTGGCCAGCCAGTACCGCTACAGCGAGCGCATCCGGCGGCTCATCTACACCACCAATCCCATCGAGGGCTTCCACGCTCAGCTGCGCAAGTACACCAAGACCAAGCGCGTCTTCGACAACGACATGGCCCTGCTCAAGCTGCTCTATCTGGCCCAGCAGCGCATCGTGGAGAAAATGGCCGCCAAGCCCATCTTCGCTTGGAGGGAGATAGCCGCCGAGCTACGCCTGCTCTTCGGCCCACGCTTCGATCCACAGGCGATCAACACCGATCAACAGGTTCTGAGTCTCCCCCGGACCCCCTCGTTCAAAACCCAACAACATCAACATCATCAGCAATAACGATGATGACACACTTTATCTAACAGACCCCGTGCCCCTCCTTGTGCGGAGCAGCGAGGGATCGCTGCTCAAGAGGGGGCTTGATCCGGTGAACTCCCCTCCTGCGCGTGGAACGCTCCACGCGCCGGGCAAGGAGGGGCCGGGGGAGGTTACAACTCAGGCAGAACGCATGCTTCATGAAAGCGGAAACCACCCCGTGCCCCTCCTTGTGCGGAGCAGCGAGCGATCGCTGCTCAGGAGGGGGCTTGATCGCGTGGAACTCCCCTCCTGCGCGTGGACCACTCCACGCGCCGGGCAAGGAGGGGTCCGCCGACGCTTCGCTATGGTGGACAATGCTGGGGGAGGTTGCGGCTCAGTCACGCTGCATGTTCTTGGAAACGGAAACCACCCCGTGCCCCTCCTTGTGCGGAGCAGCGAGCGATCGCTGCTCAGGAGGGGGCTTGATCGCGTGGAACTCCCCTCCTCAACCACTCACTTCCATCGGCTCCCCCAGTTGGTGCGTCAGCACAAAGCGCAGCAGCGCCTCCTTGCTGTGCAGGCCCAACTTGGTGTAGGCGTTGTGGCGGTGCGTTTCGGCCGTGCCCAGGCTGATGCCCAGGCGGCGGGCCACGGCGGCCAGGTCGGGCACATCGGCGCGGCAGAACAGCCGCAGCACCTCGCGCTCGCGCGGCGTCAGCGCCGCCCACCGCGCCTCCGCCGGCCGCGTGGCCGCCTCGTCCTCCACCCGCCGCCGCAGGTCGCGCGCCACCAGCTCGTTGTAGTAGAAGCCCTGGCTCAGCACCGTGCTCAGGGCCCGGTGCAGCTCGGCCGCCCGCACCGCCTTGGGCAGCACCGCCGCCGCCCCGCACTGCAGCGCGCGCCGCACCCCGCCCGGGTCCGGATCGTAGCTGATGGCCACCCCCTTGCTGCGCGGCTGGTGCCGCTGCATCCACCGCAGCGTGTCGTAGCCGTCGCGGCGCGGCATCCGCAGGTCCACCACCGCCAGGTGCACATGCCCCAGCTCCCGGCAGCGCTCCTCGTAGTCCACCCCGTCGCAGGCCTCCAGCACCGTGTGCGCCACCGGCCACCCCGCCAGCGCATCCACCAGCCCGCGCCGGGCCAGCTCGTGGTCGTCGATCACCGCAATGCGCAGGGGGCTGGGGGTGCTCATGGCGTCGTAGGGGCCCTCAGTGGCCCACCCCCGCAAATTTTTTCGGCCGCCCCCGCACCTCCAAGCACCCGGGGGGGTGATTTTTCACCGGGGGGGCACCCATGGTTTTTTCCCTCTTGCGCCGATCGAGCGGATCGCTAGGTCGGGGGCCCGCGGTGCCGCCCGCCGGTGGCGTGGCGGCCTTGGTCCTGGGCTTCAGGGCCCGCGCCGGGCGCGGGCGGGCTGGGTTTTGGGGCTTTAGGTAGAGCGGTAAGGAGGTCGGGCGGAGCGGGGTGGGGGGGGTGAACGGCCGGAGGCGAACGGAGGGCTGGCCTCAGGCCCAAGGAATAACTTCCGGCCGTGATGGTGAACTTGAAGCGAGTACAATGAGAAAGGGCCCTAGAGCCGGTACACAGTTCCTATGCCTACGAACAAGAACGCCGTCATCCGCTACCAGGCACTTGACCGCTGCTTCGCCAGCCGGGGCAAGCGGTACTTCTGGGAGGACCTGTTGGAGGCGGTGAACGAGGCCATCTACGAGTACAGCGGAAAGGGCAAAGGCATCAGCCGGCGCCAGCTCTTCGAGGACATCAAGTACATGGAGAGCGACCAAGGGTGGGCCATCCCCCTTGAACATCACAAGGAGGGCAAGCGGGTATGGTACCGCTACAGCGACCCGGACTTCTCCATCAACAAACGGCCTCTGAACGATGACGAAGCAAGCCAGTTGAAGGAAGCGCTGCTCACCCTTAACCGCTTCAAGGGCATGCCGCAGTTCCAATGGGTGGATGAGCTGGTGGCGCGCTTGGAATCTGGCTTCGGCCTGAAGCAGGGGGCTGAGCGCATCATCGAGTTCGAGGAGAACCCCTACCTGAAGGGCAGCGAGCACATCACCACGCTGTTCCAAGCCATTCTGGGCAAGCAGGTGCTGGACGTGAGCTATCAAGGGTTCAAGCAAGCGAAACCCACGGTACTGCGCTTCCACCCTTACTATCTCAAGCAGTACAATAATCGCTGGTTCGTGTTCGGGCTCAATGAGGAGTTCAAGAGCCTTACCAACATGGCCTTGGACCGGATCCACGCTGTTGCTCCCGCTAAAGGAGGATACATCGCGAACAAGGACATAGACTTCACCGAGTATTTCGATGACGTGGTGGGTGTAAGTGTCCCTCTCGACCAGAAGCCTGTGAAGGTGGAACTCCTGGTCACCGCCGAATTATTGCCCTACATACACACCAAGCCCATCCATGGTTCCCAAAAGGTGGGAAAGGGTCTGGACGGGAGGACAGCAGTGACGTTGCAGGTGATCCCGAACTACGAATTGGAGACGGTGCTCCTTGCCTTTGGAGAGGGTGTTGAGGTGCTGGCGCCAAAGGCACTTCGAGACCGTCTGAAGGCTCGGGTGAAGGCCACAGCGGCCCGGTACAAGTGACTGATGCAGCTATGATGCACAGGATGAAGACTATTTTGCAGGCACACTCATGAGCAGGAAGATCGGCTTCACCAATTTCCGGCGGTTCATCGACTTTGAACCGATCGAGTACGACCGCGTCACCTTTCTGGTAGGGCGCAACAACTCCGGTAAGAGCACCGTGGTAAAGGCCCTGATGCTGGTGGTGAACTACCTGAAGTCAGGCAGGATCGATCAGATTAGCTTCAGCGACAAGGTGCTCGAGAGCGTCAACATTGTCACCTACGAGCGTGCGAAGAACCGCTTGGCGAAGGAGAACCTGATCCGCTTCATACATGCTCTGGGGCCATTCGAAGTCGCCTTGACGGTCACAGGAGAGGATGGCAAAACTTCTGGACGGGTGCAGAGACTCTCTATTCAGGACAAGGTGAGGAACCTTCTGATCGAAGTCGCGCCCGAGCAGCGAACCATTTCAATCACAGCCGAAGGCGCTCAGGAGCAAGGAGCAACACGAAAGTCCAGTGCCCTAGAGGAGCTCGAACGGAGGATCCAGAGCCTCAGAATGGACTTGAAAGGTTCGGGGCTACCGAAAACAAGTGCGGGGTATATCAAGCTGAACCAGGAGCTCAGGACATTGGTGAAGAGGAGGCCCGAGTTGAAAAAGGCGATCAAAGCCGAGATGCCTGCTGGGTCTGGATATACTGTGAGTTCCTTCTATCCTACGGGACTCGACTTGAGCCAAGCCTTGCAGGGCTTTCTTGACGAGATCCGACGAATGAGCTTGGAGCGATACAAGAAATTAGCGGAGAACAAGGCCAAGAAGAAGAAGGACCTGGAAGCTGGCTTTGCGAATTACAAAGCAGCCCAGGCAAACCGACGCAAATTGGAGGAAAGTGTCCAGGCCTTCTTTGAAGAAGTTGATCGGGTTGGCTTGTACTACCTGGGTGCGAGCAGCATCAAGCAACCGGCGCTCTATGCCATCCGGGACCGGAATAATGCCCTGGCACAAGCAATAGACGACTATCAGCAGCTTGGGGTCTTGCCTGGTGAGGAAGCTCATCGGTTCATCCTTCAATGGCTGTCTGACGATGAAGGGTTTGAAGTGGGCGATGACTTCGAAGTTGTGATGCGCTCCGGCGAGGCGTACGAAGTGAACGTGTTCTCTCATGGCACCAAGATCCCTTTGTCGGATAAGGGCATGGGGTCCATCCAAGCCATGCTCCTGCTCTTCCGCTTGGCCTGCATCATCCATAAGACCAAGGTGAATCCAGCTTATCGTCCAATTGTCATCATCGAAGAGCCGGAATTGAACCTACACCCCAAGTTGCAGAGCCGGTTAGCGGACCTCTTCCTGGGCGTCCATCGCAAGCATGGAGTGGAGTTCATCATTGAGACCCACTCGGAGTATGCCATCCGTAAGACTCAAGCCTTGGTGAAGGTGAATGAGTTTGAGGTACCCCCGAACGAGAACCCTTTCACGATAGTCTACTTCGACAAGGATGGCCTCTCCACCTGGAAGATGAAGTACCGGCCCGATGGTCGGTTCGAAAATGAGTTCGGCGAGGGCTTCTATGACATCTCCGGCAACCTCACCTTGGACCTGATCTGATGACGGTGTACTTCGACAAAGCGAACCTCGAGGTGTTCGCGGGCCGGAAAAGCGAGGCCATGTACCCGGATTGCCTCCGCATGGTGCAGCGCGACTTGGACAAGACGTTCAACTTCTCCAAGGATGAACTGAAGGCGAATGCCAACCTGTTGGCGTGGTTTCAGCTACACATGGCCGGGAACATTGGGAAGACCACCATCACTTACGCCGACCCCGTTTTCCCTGTTCGACCACTCAAGTCCAATACACCCAACACGTTCAATGCCACACAATTGGCCAGCGTTTATCTGCTCGATGACGAGCGGATGGATGCCTTCAAGGGAACCTCGGCCGTTCTTGCTGGCAAGCCAGGAGAGTGCATTGAAACGCTGACCCCACTCTTCCTTGGTAACGGTGACTATAAGTTCGAGCGCAAGTATCGCATCAGCGATAAGGCGAATGTTGGAGCAACTACACCGCCCGCGACCTTCTGCGAGTGGGCGCAACTGAAGGAGGTTGCCACACCTATCACTGATATTCTGATCGTTGATCGCTTTATTGCGCATGATGTGTCATTGCTACCGGCGAATCTCGAAGCTCTTATTGCGGGCCTCGGATGCCATAGCCGCACCGCGGTCAACGTGGTCATCTATACTGACTCATCGAAACTGAAGGCTGACTACACCGCCCTCAGAGCAAGGGTTCGAGCCGCGATACAAAGAGCGACGGGAAAGCAGGGAACCTTCACTTTGGTGTCAGTAACGACCATCAAAGGACTTAAGTCATTCGGCGAGCACGACCGGACTATTCTCACGAACTATTTCCGGGTGTATTCCGGAGATTCATTTAACTATTGGCTGAGCAATGGCACGAAGACCACTACGGGGCGAGAGATCTCCTTCAGTTCCTTGGCCGATGAGACGAACCGTCTACTGGCAAAGCAACTCGTGGCCGACCTGCAAGCCAACTTGGACCAGCTATCTGACCGGTCCATAGAGGGCGACAAGAAGTCCGGTTTCTTCACCTTCAAATGACCTGTGCACATCCACTGCACAGAAGCCCCCTTCCTTTGCATCGTCAACGGAACAACGACCCCGAACATGACCGATAAGAAAGCCGACGTCTCCTTCATCTTCGAGATCACCAACAAGGTGCTCTGGAACGTCTTCAAGAAGAACGAGATCGGCGATGTGCTCCTGCCCTTCGTGGTGCTGCGTCGTCTGGACTGCATCCTGGAGCCGGTGAACCCCAAGGTGCGCGAGGCCTACACCAAGTTCAAGGACAAGGTGAACGAGGAGAAGCTCACTCCCATCCTGCGCAAGGCCGCCGGGGGGCTCCAGTTCTACAACACCAGCAAGCACACGCTCAGCAGCTTGCTGGAGAACCCGCGCACCGTTGACATCGACTTCAACAACTACCTCAACGGGTTCAACCAGGAGGTGCGCGACATCTTCGAGAACTTCCAGTTCAGCAAGGTGGTGGCGCGGCTGCTGAAGAACAAGCTGCTGTACGAGATGATCGATGCCATCTGCAAGGTGGACCTGCACGTGGAGAAGATCGATCACCACAAGATGGGGCTCATCTTCGAGGAGCTCATCAGGATCAGCAACGAACAGAGCAACGAGACGGCGGGTGAGCACTTCACGCCGCGCGACGTGATCGAGCTGATGTGCAAGGTGATCTTCAGCACCGAGAAGAAGGAGTTGTGCCAGGAAGGCATCATCCGCACCATCTACGACCCGACCTTGGGCACCGGCGGCATGGTGAACCTGGCCAAGAACTACATCCTGGATGAGCTGCTGGAGAAGTGCAAGACCCCGCCCACGCTCCGCACCTACGGGCAGGAGATCAACGAGCAGTCCTACGCCATCGCCAAATCAGAGGCGCTGATCACCGGGGAGGACGCCAGCAACATCAGGCACGGCAACACGCTCACGGACGACCAGTTCCCCGACAAGCACTTCCACTACCAGCTGGCCAACCCGCCCTACGGCGTTACCTGGGTGCGCGACCAGGACGCCATTGTGAACGAGAGCACCAACCCGGCCGGGCGCTTCTATGCCGGCCTGCCCCGCACCAGCGACGGCACCTTGCTCTTCATCCAGCACATGCTGCACAAGGCCGAGCGTGAGAACGGCAAGATCGCGGTGGTCACCAACGGCTCGCCGCTCTTCACCGGCAGCGCGGGTAGCGGCGAAAGCGACATCCGCAAGCACATCATCAGCAACGATTGGCTGGATTGCATCATCGCCCTGCCCAAGGACCTGTTCTACAACACCGGCATCAACACCTACATCTGGTTCCTCACCATGCGCAAGGCGCCCAACCGCCGGGGCAAGGTGCAGCTGATCAACGCGAACGTGCCGGAGGACAAGGCCAATGGCGTCACCGGCTTCTGCCGACCGGAGAAGCGCAGCATGGGCAACAAGCGCAACAAGCTCTACAGCGACCAGATCGATGAGCTGGTGCGCATCTACCAGGCCTTTGAGCCGGGGCCCTACTGCAAGATCATGGCGAACGACGAGTTCGGCTACTACCGCGTAACGGTGGAACGGCCGCTGCTGAACGCCAAGGGTAAGGTGACGTTGGACAAGAGCGGCAACCCCAAGCCGGACCCCAAGCGACGCGATACCGAGAACATCCCGCTGGGCGAGAACATCGAGGCCTACTTCGAGCGGGAGGTGATCCCCCACGCCCCCGATGCCTGGATCGACCACGACAAGACGCGCATTGGCTACGACATCAACTTCACCAAGTACTTCTATGAGTATCAGCGCTCAAGGCCACCAGCTGAGATCGAGAAGGACATCATCCGCATCAACAAGGAAGTCGTGGGTCTGTTGGAAGAGCTGTTCACACGCTGATGAATCGTTACCCGACATATCGCCACTCGGGCGTCGATTGGATCGGTGAGGTGCCGGAACACTGGAGCGTTGCGACCCTCTACAGGTGCATCGACCCAAGCCGAAGACTGACCTACGGCATTGTACAAGCTGGCCCCAAGCTCGATGTAGGCATACCCTACATACGACCTGCTGACATGACCGATGAGGGCATTCCTAGCGTTACGGACCTGCCCAAGACCAGCCCTGAGATAGCTGCGAACTATTCGCGCTCAGCTGTACAGGAAGGCGATATTGTAATGAGCATTGGACCCAGCTTCGGAAAGGTGGCGATGGCGCAGGCGGAACATACAGGCGCCAACCTTACGCAGGGCACTGCGAGGATAGCTATAGCGGAAGAGCATCTGGCCAGGTACTTCTTCTGGCTACTGCGTTCGAGTGACGTTCACCAGTATTGGACATCCATCGCCACGGGCGCGACTTTTCCCGCATTGAACCTTGAACCACTTGGTAGCACCGTGGTTCCGATCCCAAGCTACAAGGAGCAACAGAAGATCGCCGCCTACCTGGACCACACCACGGCGCTGATCGACCAGCTGCTCGTGAAGAACACCGCCCTGCTGGAATTGCTGGACCAGCAGCGCAAGGCCATCATCAACGAGGCGGTAACCAAGGGGCTGGACCCGAAGGTGCCGATGAAGGAAAGTGGTATCGGGTGGTTGGGAAAGGTGCCGAAGCATTGGTCCATATGCAAGTTGAAGCGCTTGGTTTCCATGAAGAGTGGAGACTTCATCTCGGCCAGTTCCATTGGCGACGATGGTCCCTATTTGGTCTACGGTGGCAACGGTGTTCGCGGCACGGCAGAATCCTACACCCACGATGGAGATTTTGTGCTGATAGGTCGGCAGGGAGCATTGTGCGGCAACATCAACTACGCCAATGGTAAGTTCTGGGCTACTGAGCATGCCGTGGTTGTCACACCGGTGCAACCTATGGATACCCAATACCTCGGGGAACTGTTGAGGGCAATGAACTTGAATCAATACAGCGAATCAGCAGCGCAGCCTGGGCTGTCCGTTACCAAGATCAGCAACCTGGACGTGCCGAATGTGCCTTACGACGAGCAGGTAAGGATTGGGGCATTTCTACAGGAGCGAACTGAACTATTTGAACGAGCGAAGGCTGGAGTTGTGGCAGTGATGGAGAAGCTGAAGGAGTATCGCCAGTCCATCATCTCTGAAGCGGTCACGGGCAAGGTCGACCTGCGGGAGTGGGAGCCGGCCAAACAACAAGCAATACGGTCATGATGGAGGTGATCGCATACATCGTAGTCGGGCTCGTCATCGGTCTGGTGGTCGGCTGGCTGGTCTTCAAGCTGCAGTTGGGCGGCAAGGTGGCCTCCGCTG
The DNA here is from genome assembly GCA_016715895.1 of Flavobacteriales bacterium. Lineage (NCBI taxonomy): Bacteria > Pseudomonadati > Bacteroidota > Flavobacteriia > Flavobacteriales > Flavobacteriales bacterium. The sequence goes on from JADJXH010000003.1 coordinate 118,192, forward strand.
TGGCGGAGAAGGAGCGCGCGTACAACGACCTGAACAATGAGTTCGCCGGGTACAAGTCAGCGGCGGAGCAGAAGGAGAAGACCCATGGGGAGCAGCTGCAGGCCAAGGACAAGGAGTTGGAGGGCCTGCGGAACGACCTAAAGGAGGTAGAAGGGAGGTACTCCAAGCTGGAAACGGATGCGGCCGAGTTCAAGGCCAAGCGCGACTCCTACAAGGAGCAATTTGACGTGGCCAAGAGTGACGTGAGCGACCTGCGGACCAAGCTCGAGGAAGAGACCAAGGCACTCAACAAGGCCAAACAGGAACTCAGCACGGCCATTGCGGACCTAAAGGCTGCGAACGACAAGCTGGCCACCCAGAAGACCGCGATCGAGGACCTGCAGAAGACCATGCAGGAGAAGTTTGAGAACATAGCGAACAAGATCCTGGAGGAGAAGAGTGCGAAGTTCACAGAAGCGAATGAGAAGAACATCAAGGCGCTCATCGATCCGCTGGGAAAGGACATCGAAGCCTTTAAGGAGAAGGTGACCCAAGAAAGCAAAGAGCGCTTCTCGCTTGGTGAGAAAGTGAAGGAGCTTGTTGCCCTGAACAACGCAACGAACGAAGCGGCCATCAACCTCACCAAGGCCCTGAAGGGCGAGGCCAAGACCCAGGGCCTTTGGGGTGAGATGATCCTGGAGAGTATCCTGGAATTGTCTGGGTTGCGACCTCAGGAGCAGTACTTCATGGAGCATCAGTTGTTCGATGAGCACGGGAAGGCGCTGCGATCTGAAGTGGAAGGGAAGAAGATGCGCCCGGACGCTTTGATCATGTACCCCGACGATCGGCACGTGATCGTGGACTCCAAGGTGTCGCTCACGGCCTATGCCCGTGCAGTAGCAACTACCGAAGACGGGGAACGTGATGCGGCCCTGAGCGCGCACGTAGCTTCTTTGAAGAGCCACATTGAAGGTCTTAGTGCGAAGGGTTACGAGGACTACAGCAAGAGCCTGGACTTCGTGTTAATGTTCGTGCCCAGCGAAGCCGCCTATAGCGCCGCCTTGCAGAAGGACCCGAACCTGTGGGCCTATGCCTACAGCAAGCGTATCCTGTTGCAGAGCCCCACGAACCTGATCACTTCGTTGAAGCTGATCGAGGAACTGTGGAAGCGGGAGGCACGCAACCAGAATGCCGAGGCCATCGCGCAATTGGGTGCGAAGCTCTATGATAAGCTCGTAGGCTTCGTTAGCAGTCTTGAGGCGGTGGGCGAGCAGTTGGAGAAGGCCAAGGGCAAGTATGACCAAGCTTATGGGCAGTTGAAGACAGGACGGGGAAACCTGATCGGCAAGGCTGCGGTCCTCAAAAGCAAGGTGGTGGATACAAAGAAGGAACTACCGGAAGGGTTGGTCACCGAAGCGCTGTTGGAGGAGGAAATGAGCAACGACGAAGAGAACGATGGCTGAAGGCACCAAGGAATCGCACTTCGAGGATCACGCGGTCAGGTACCTGACCCGCGACCTCGGCACGGAGTTGCGTGAGTATGAGCGCAAGGACAGCAGCGTCTACGACAAGGAACTGGCACTGATCCCGGAGGATGTGCTGGGCTTCATCAAGGACACACAGGCGGAGGTGTACGAGGCACTGACGGAGAACAAGGACCCGCAGGTGGTGGACCGGCAGTTGCTGGCCTTCATCGCGGCGGAGGTGGAGAAGCACAAGACCTTGGAGGTGCTGCGCGAACCGCGCCGCTACCTGGGCCAGCGCATCCGCATGGCCTACTTCAAGCCCAACCACGACCGCAGCCCCGAGCACCTGGTGAACTACGGCAAGAACCGGCTGACGGTGGTGCGGCAACTGAAGTACAGCAAGCGCAATGAGAACGCCATTGATGTGGTGCTCTTTGTGAACGGCCTGCCCGTGGTGACCCTGGAGCTGAAGAACAGCCTCACCGGGCAGCACACCGAGCACGCCATCAAGCAGTACATCGCCGACCGCGACCCGAAGGAGAAGCTCTTGGAGTTCGAACGCTGCCTGGTCCACTTCGCCCTGGGCACGGACAAGGTGAGCATGTGTACGAAGCTGGCAGGCAAGGACACCTTCTTCCTACCCTTCAACAAAGGGCTGGTGAACGAGAACCCGAACGGTTTCGCCACGGCCTACCTCTGGGAGGATGTCCTGACCAAGGACTCCCTGATGGACCTGATCCAGAACTACATCAACCCGCAGGTCGAGAAAGAGAAGGTGTTCGATCCCAAGACACGCGGCCTGAAGGAGGTCAAGAAACGCAAACTCATCTTCCCTCGCTACCACCAGCGCAGGGCGGTGAAAGGGCTGCTGGAAGCCGTGCGAACCGATGGCGTGGGCCGCAAGTACCTCATCTACCATTCGGCCGGTTCGGGCAAGAGCAACACCATTGCCTGGCTTGCCCACCGGCTGTCGGACTTCTTCCGCCAGCCCAGTGATGACAACGCTCTGTTCAGCTCCACCATCGTGGTCACCGACCGCAAGGTGTTGGACAAGCAGATCCAGGACAACATCAGGGCGTTCGACAATACTCCAGGCGCCGTGGCCTATATCGGGCCCAACAAGACCAGCCAGGACCTGAAGGAGGCGATCGACAGCCGAAAGCGCGTGATCGTCACCACCCTACAGAAGTTCCCGAAGATCTCTGAGTACATCAGTGAGAATCCGGACCGCACCTACGCGGTGATCATCGATGAGGCGCACAGCAGCCAGAGCGGGGAAGCGGCCCGGCATCTGCGCAAGGCCCTTTCACTGGACGAAGCTGAGCAGAAGGACGAGCGGGAAAAGGACCTGGACGAGCTGATCGAGGATGAGATCCGCAGCAAGGGCGACCAGAAGAACATCTCCTTCTTCGCCTTCACGGCCACGCCCAAGCCCAAGACCATCGAGCTGTTCGGCACCGACCGGGGTGCCGGCAAGGAGGCCTTCGACACCTACACGATGGAGCAGGCCATCAAGGAAGGCTTCATCATGGATGTGCTCCAGAACTACATGAGCTGGAAGCGCTATTACAAGCTGGTGAAGCGCACCGAGGTGGAGGATAAGGAGTACGAGAAGAAGCGCACCGTGCGCCTGCTGTCCTCGTTCGTGGACCTGCAGGACCACGCCATCGAGACCAAGAGCCGCGTAATGCTGGAACACTTCGTGGCGCACACCCAGAAGGAGATCCAGGGCCGCGCCCGCGCCATGCTGGTGACCCGCTCACGCCTGCATGCTGTGCGCTACAAGCGCAAGTTCGATGAGCTGATGCGTGAGATGAAGCTGCCGTACAAGGCGCTGGTGGCCTTCAGCGGCACGGTAACGGATGCCGAGACCGGTCAGGACTACACCATGACCAGCATGAACGACCTGGGCGGCAGCATGGGTGTGCCGGATGCATTGAAACTCCCGGAGTTCCGCATCCTGATCGTAGCCAATATGTACCAGACCGGCTTTGATGAGCCCTTGCTCCATACCATGTTCGTGGACAAGAAGCTCGGCGGCGCCAACACCGTGCAGACCCTAAGCCGCTTGAACCGCACCATGCACGGCAAGGACAGCACCATGGTGCTCGATTTCGTGAACGATCCGGAGCAGGTGCAGGCCGATTTCCAGGAGTACTACGGCGGTGTGGTGATGCCGATCGAGGACCAGACGGACCCCAATTCGCTCTACGATGTGCTGCACAAAGTGGAGGAGGCGGACATCGTGTACAAGCAGGACCTGGAGTCCTTCGCCGAGCACTTCTTCCGCAAGGGCGACCACAAGGAGAAGCTGCACCCCATTCTGAACGGGATCGTCACGCGGTACAACACCGAACTTGATGACGACGGCCGTGCGGCGTTCAAGTCCAACACCAAGGACCTCATCCGGCTCTATCGCTTCCTATCCCAGATCATCGCATTCACCGACGTAGATTTGGAGAAATGGTACGTGCTCCTCGTGCATCTGGCCAAGAAACTGCCCGCCGAAGGAAAGGCCCTGCCGGTGGAGGTGTTGGAAGAGGTGGAACTGGACAGCTACAAGCTGCAGCATCAGTTCACCACCGCCCTGAAGCTGGAGTCGGCCACCACCCAGATGCAAGGCATGAAGCCTGGTCACGAGGTGGGCAAGGGCACCGAAGAGTACGACTGGCTCTCGGACATCATCAAGCGCCTGAACGACACCTTCGGCCTGGACCTGACCGCCGAGGACAAGGTGGAGTTCGAGAAGATGCGGGACAACCTCTACGCCAACCAGGAGCTGATGAGCTTCTTCAACAAGAACAACGCCAAGGACAACATCCAGGACAGGTTCAACGAGGAGGTGGACAGCGAGCTCCTCAACTTCATCAACACCAAGCTGGACTTCTACAACAAGCTGACCGACGACAAGGTGAACGCGATGTTCAAGAATGCGTGGTTCGCGAAGTTGTATGATGTGAAGGTGAGGGGGTTGGGGGTTCAGTGGTGTCCGGGGAAAGTGTGAAGGTGTGAGAAAGTTGAAGGGGGCGTGAGCCCCCTTCGGTGTGTAGGTTCAAGGTGTCTGACGCCAAGAGCCGAACACATGAGCCAAGGTAGCCTGTTTACCGGACAGCCGGTGCTGTCGCAGTTGTTGAACCTGGTCCCCAGTGTAAGCTTCCCCTGAAGTCGGGCCAGCGATAACTGGAGGTCTCAGGGGCATTTGTTGTTAGGGATGGATGAGCACAGGTGGCCGGTAACCGAGTGCTTTGTGAGGCCGAAGATGGTTGTAGTCGTACATCCACTCGGTGGTGCGCAAGCGCACTTCTTCGAGTGTGCGGAAGACGTAGGCGCCGAGGAGCTCACGGCGTATGCTGCCATTGAGACGCTCCACGTAAGCGTTCTGGGTGGGCTTGCCGGGCTGGATGTAGGTGAGGGTGATCTTGTGCTCTCGGCACCAGTGGTCAAGCTTGGCACTGATGAACTCCGGCCCGTTGTCCACGCGGATCATGGCCGGCAGTGAGCGTTGTTCCTTCAGGCGTTCAAGCACGCGGATCACACGCAAGGCAGGCAAAGAAGTGTCCACTTCCATGGCCAGCACTTCGCGGTTGTAGTCGTCCAGGACGTTGAGCATGCGGTAGGTGCGGCCATCCCACAAGGTGTCGTGCATGAAGTCGATGCTCCATACCTGGTCGGGGGCCTGTGGCTGGAACAAGGCCTGTTTCACGCGTGCAGGCAGGCGCTTCTTGGTCCGCCGACGGATGTTGAGCCCCATGCCGGTGTACACCCGGTAGACACGTTTGAAGTTCCACACATGACCCATCAAGCGTATGCGGTGATGGCACTGCCACACCCCAATGGCCGGATGCTTGGTCACCAGGTCGTCCAATGCGCCGATCACCATCGTGTCGTCGGGCGGATGCTTGCGGTATTGCGCGGTACTGCGAGCAAGACCCACCATGCGGCACGCTTGCCGCTGGGTGTGTCCATGCTCGGTGATAAGGGCCTGCACGATCTCGCGCTTCTCGTCAGACCCCCACTTCTTTTCCACCACCTGCTTGAGGGAGTCGTGCATCATGCTCAGCTCCGCATACATGCGTTTCAGGCGGCTGTTCTCCTCTTGGAGTTCCTTCACCAGCTTGAGCTGGCTGGCATCCATGCCGCCATACTTCGCCTTCCACTGGTAGAACGTGGCGTTGCTGATGCCGTGTTCCCGACAGATGTCGGCCACCTTGGCACCAGCCTCATGCTGCTTGAGCATCGCGACGATCTGATGCTCGGTGAACTTGGTCTTTCTCATGGCTACGATCGGTTGAAGGTAGCCCCCGACCGGTCAGCCGGTTTTCCCCAGGCCTTTGAAGGGGCCGGGGAAAACCGCCTGACCTCCACTATCACCTGGCCGAACAATGGGGAAGCTTACACCAGGAGCTTGGTGGAACGGTTGGGGCGTGAGCACCAGGCCGATCGGTACTGTAAGCGGTTCTACACCTCCGACCACGTGGTGACCATGCTGGCCGGGGTGTTCATGGGCTGCACCTCGCTACGGGAGCTGACCACCGGCCTGCAAGCCTGTGAGCAGCGCCTGCGCCACGCGGGGCTGAAGCACACCCCACGGCGCAGTACGTTGGCCGATGCCAACGCCCGAAGACCCGAGGCCCTCTTCGGGGATCTGTTCCATGGACTGTACCACCGCTATTACGGCAGTTCCCCGGACAGCCGCCGGAAGAAGGACCCGCTAAGCCGCCTGCACATTCTGGACTCCACCACCATCACCCTGTTCAGCGATGTGATGCACGGCACAGGTGCTTATGGCATGGACGGGCGCAAGAAGGGCGGCGCCAAGGCCCATGTGGTCATGCGCGTGCAGGACCAGGTGCCCTGCTTCATCGACCTGACCGAGGGCCGGCGTAATGACAAGACCGCCATGGCCTCGGTGCCACTGGCCAAGGGCTCGGTGCTGGTCTTCGACATGGGCTACACCAGCTTCGAGCAGTGGCGGACTTGGACCAGCCAGGGCATCCACTGGGTGACGCGCTTGCAGGATGGCATACGCCTACAGGTGACCCAGCACCTGGAGGTGAACGATGCGCAGCGCGATGCTGGCGTGATCGGTGATCAGCTGGTAGTACTGGGATCGGGCAGCGACCCCATGGCGGCACGCATCGTTCACTACCGTCACAAGCCCACCGGCCGCCTCTTCCGCTTCGTGACCAACAACTTGACGTGGGCACCCACGACCATCGCGCACATCTACAAATGCCGATGGGACATTGAGCAGCTCTTCAAGCGCGTCAAGCAGAACTACCCCCTGCGCTACTTCCTGGGCGACAGTCCCAACGCCATCAAGATCCAGATCTGGTGCGCCTTCATCGCTGACCTACTGCTCAAGGTGGTGCGCGACCGCGTGCACCGCTCATGCTCCCGACGATGGTCCTTCGCCAACATCGCCGGGCTCATCCGCATACATCTGCACACCTACATCGACGCCGTCCAGTTCCTGCGTGATCCCGACAGGGCGCTACTGCACTATCGCCCACCCGAGAACGTCCCTCAACTACCCCTCTTCATATCCCACTGATCCACTAGGGGGGCTTACCTTCAACATCAACAAGCCGCGCTCACGGTGATCAAGCCTTCCCGACAAGGTCATGACCCGTTCTCAACTTTCCCCGGACACCACTGGTTGGGGGTTGAACGAAGGGGTTGAAGCACTGGAAGGAACAAGCTAGATTAGTGACCGGCACAGAATAGCAATCAGCCATGAAAGGGAAAGTGAAGTTCTTCGATCGGACCAAGAAGTTCGGCTTTGTGATCCCAGAGGATGGTTCCACAGAGCTATACTTCTATTACCGTGATTGCCATGTAGACCTCCTGGACATGAAGCATCTGGATAATCTCCCGGTCGAGTTCGAGATCGGCGAAGGGCCGAAAGGTCCACAGGCTATTCGTGTTGTGCCGGTAATTGAAGTTCACCAAGGTCATGTAAAGTTCTTCGATAAGGACAAACTCTTTGGTTTCATACGCAAGTCGGATGGCTTCGAGATCTATTTCAAGGGCGCCGAATGCTCATTGTCGATGCCTCTAGAGGAGGACATAGCAGGCCTAGTGGTGGACTTCCAGATTGATCATGGCAAGGCTGACTTAACTGCGAAGTGCATCGAACCAACAGACCGCGCCAAGTTTGAATTCGATGGTCGGTTGCGAGAGAATTTTCGGCGGTATTCGCGCCTTCATACTAGCGCGTTGGAAACATGGGCGTACTTCCCTGGGGGCCCCCAAGGTGAACCGGCCTTCCTTGAAAAGCTGGCGGACAAGGCGCTCAGAGAGCCCTGGTCTTTCAAGCATGGCACAAGTGCTCGTGACGAGGGGCATGGGATTCTCTGGAACTACGTCAGCAATACCTTCTTGCGCCTCTTAAGGCAGGACAAGGTGGTGGTTACGATCAAAGACAACAAGCGCTATGCGCTCTTCAACACAGGGTTGGTAAACTCCCTTTACCTACCTATTTATCTCATGTTCAAGGCAAGTTCCCGCTCGATGGACCAACCTTGGGACTTCATGGATGTTGCGATCGCCGGCTCCGGCAGCGAGGGTAAGTTGATGACATCACTATTCAATCCACTTCCCGAGCCGGCATCCTACTTCGAGCGAACAGAAGATATGCTGCTTGATACGAAGCAGGATATTCATGTGAACTATGAGCATGCGATAATAGATGGGGTAAAAGGAGGGCGCTATCCATACGAGTGGCTCGAAAGGAATCGTCCTCGGGATTTTGAATGGATGGACTATCGGAAAATGAAAACTAGCGACCGGCGGCGTTACCTTGAAAGTCTAGCGGAGGCGATCCGAAAGGACAGCGATTGCCTTTATGATCTGGGCGAAAGGCTGAAGAGTGCAAAGGAGTTGGCCCTGAAACGTGTTTCCTGGAACTACAAGACCGCCATTCCTCAATATTATCCGATGCACGATGAGCTTAGCTTCCTTGTGCCGCTGGCGCTGGTTAACAGGAACACCGTTGACATAGCACTTGTCGTTACCAAGAATAAAGATTCTGGATCGTACGAGGGTCGAACGGTGTTCCCCTTGGAGTGGGCTTATATGAATGCGCGGCTTGTGTGCAGGCCGGATAGCGATTGGTTGACTACCGACGTTTCAAGTAAGGATTCGGAAGGGTTTGAAGGACAGTAGTGACAGGCTGAAGTTTATCGCCACGAGTTGGTGAAACCGGCGCTACGCGCAGACTTTTCGATCGGTGCAGATTGGCTGCACAGGTGTTCCTTCCCTTTGGCCCATCAACGGACCGAGGGAATGAAACTCCACCACCGCAACTACCTGGAACTGCTCCTGCACCCTGAATGGAGGCGGAAGCGGGAAGCGATCCTGACCAGGGATGGCCATGCCTGCCGGCATTGTGGCGCACGCAGCGGTCTTGAGGTCCACCACCGCCAATACCACCGGTGTGCCCGCACGGGCCACAAGCTGGTGTAAGCACCCCCTGAAACAGGTGCAGGTGAAAGTAGAAACACCTAACCTTGATCAGGATGAAGAAGAGCAGATTCACCGAGGCGCAGATCGTTGGGATGCTGCGCGAGCATGAGGCGGGCAAGAAGGTGGCGGACCTGTGCCGGGAGCACGGTGTGAGCCAGCCCACGTTCTACCAGTGGAAGGCCAAGTACAGCGGCCTGGACGCCAACCAGCTCAAGGAGTTCAAGGAGCTGAAGGCCAAGTATGCCCGGCTGGAGAAGATGTACACTGAGGCGCAGATGGACCGCCAAGTGCTCAGAGGAGATCATCGAGGGAAAGTTGTAGGCCCGGACGATAAGCGAGAGATCGTGCGCCGACTGGTCGAACAGCGCCAGTACAGCGAACGCCGGGCCTGCAAGCTGTTGGACTTGAGCGCGAGCGTGTACCGCTACGTGCCCAAGGAGAAGAACGATGCGGAGGTGATCGAACACATGATGCGGGTGGCGGAGAGCGAGGCGCAGTGGGGCTTCTCGTTGATACGGATCCACATGCGCAACGAGGGCTGCAAGGCCAACAAGAAGCGTCTGCATCGGATCCACAAGGAGTGCAAGTTGCCCCAGCGCAAACGCACCAAGCGCCGTGTCCCCGAGCGGGTGAAGGACCCGATCGTGCTGCCCATCGGGCCGAACATTACCTGGAGCATGGACTTCATGCACGATGCGCTGTCCACCGGCCGCAAGTACAGGACCTTCAACGTGATGGACGACTTCAACCGGGAGGCCTTGTGCATCGCGGTGGACACATCCCTGCCAGCCCCTCGGGTGATCAGGGAGCTCGAACAACTCATCGAGTGGCGCGGCAAGCCCGAACGCCTGCGCATGGACAACGGGCCGGAGTTCATCGCGCAGGCCATGAAGGAATGGGCTGCGGCCAAGGAGATCGAGTTCGCCTATATCCAGCCTGGCAGGCCCATGCAGAACGGCCTGATCGAGCGCTTCAACAGGACATACCGGACAGAAGTGCTGGATGCCTGGATCTTCGAGTCCCTCGAACAGGTCCGGCAAATGTCCCAGGAGTGGATGTGGCGCTACAACCATGTGCGCCCGCACGGTTCGCTGCTCCGCCTCTCGCCCCGTGCGTTCCTGTTGAAATGTGGACAACTCCCTGCCCACTACACAGGCTCACGCGCGGAGTTCCCCACAGTTCAACAGGACATCCACAACACCACCACACCTAGAAGTACCTTTACAATGCACTGCGCCTAAAAGGGGGGTGCTTACACTGGCCCCCTGGTGTTACGCGGACCAGTACCTGATCACGCTCTGCGGCACCTGCCACAAGGCTGGCCACCGTATCCATCGCATACCCCAATTCACCATCTGATACCTAACCTATTCGTCATGAACATCCTTCGCGCCCTTTTCCGGACCCCCGCCCCCGCCACTGGACCGGTGGCAGAGAAAGCCTTCGCACCATCACTGGATGGAGCCGTAGCTCCCGCCCCTCCAGCGGACACCTTCATCGACCTGCAACCCCCTGCCGCCATTAGCGCTCCGCAGGTGAAGCCCTCGAAGGTGAAGGCCCTGGCCTCCCAGGACTTGACCGAGCTGGGCCGGGACATGGGGTTCAAGCATCACGACCTGGAGATCTGCCGCAGCATGCAGGAGCGGATCAAGGCGGAGATGAGCAGGGCCATCGATGAGGACATCGATACGCTGGGGCGCCTCATCTCGGAACTGGACGTGGAGTTCGCCAAGCTGCGCGACAGCTCCTTCGAGCCGGCGCTGCGTACGCTGCAGGTCCACCGGGACCAGTTGGACCGCGAGCGGATGAAGCTGCACGAACAGCAGCTGCTCGTGGCCGGGAACAGCGGCTATGTGGAGTTCCCCCTCACTTCGTTCACGTTCGGCTTCAAGTTGGGCTACAACGCCCACCTGGAGTCGGTGCTGTTGCTCACCAAATACCAGGGCTGATCATGCTGCGCTTCTTTGCATTGCTCACCGGTGACCGCTATGCGGTCCTTCGCACCCACACGCCGGCCTCCCGCAAGAAGGTGGTGGCCATGGGTATGGGCCTGTTGTTGGTCGCCGGTCTTTGGGTGTTCACGGGGTTCAACCTGGGGGTCAACGCCTTCGGTCTCGATCGGCCCATCGCGCTCCTTATTGGCCTTTCCCTGGGGGTGGTGGTCTTTTCCCTGGACCGCATGGTGTTGCTCGCCAGCGGAACCGCCAAGCTGATCACCGCGACGCGGGTGCTGATCGCCCTGCTGATGGCCGTGATCGGTGGCGTGGGTCTGGATCTCTGCATGCTCAGGTCGGAGATCGATCAGACCTTGCTTACCCTGCACGAGGACCAGGCCAGCGAGCGTTCCTCACTGGTCAAGGCCCACCATGAAGAGGAGCTGCGTACGGCGAAAGCCGAGGTGGCCAGGGCCAGAGCGGCGAAGGAGCAGGCCATAGCCGCCTGGGTGCAGGAGATGAACGGCCATCCGTCCGGCACGGGCCGTTACGGGCACGGCAAGGTGGCGAAGGCCAAGGAGGCCTTGGCCCGGAAGCGGGAGCAGGAGCTGGATGAGGCCATGGCCCGGCAGGCGGCGGTGAAGGACGCTGCGGAGCAGGAGCGCGAGGAAGCCTTGGTACGCTTGGCCAGCGTGCAGGAGGTACCGGGTCTGTTCGTCCGCTTGCATGCCATGCATCGGTACATTTCCAATGATCTGTTCGTCATGCTCGCCTATGGCATCATCAGCCTGGTGCTGGTGTTGCTGGAGCTTTCGCCGCTGCTCATCAAGTTGGGGGCAGGAAAGACCTCCTACGAACAGGAAGTGGAGCTGGCGGACCAGCTGCACCGGGAGCGTACGGCCACGGTCGCTCATGTACAGCAGCAGCTGTATGCGCGTCAACGCGCCATGGGTCAAGCGGAGCGCGAGGCCATGGCCAGGTTACGGGCGATCACCGAGCAATACCACAGCATGAACTGAGGTCCTCCAAGCGATGGGCGGTAGTTGTGCCTGTAAGGCACCTTTGGTAGGTGCTCTAGGTTCCGGCAGGTGGCGAAGAAGTACTTCACGGGGGGTGAGGGGTGAGGAGGTCTGCGGCTGATCCGATCCAAGCGCATAGCTTACGCCTCACTGGCCCTTGGAAGCACCTGCCAATACCGCCCTTGTCGCCATCGTCCCCTCGAAGCGCGATTGGAACCTGGTCCGGGAGCAGCGCTGGTACCGCATCCCGAAGCGGACGGCACCGGCCATGGTGAAGGACGGCAGCATCACCCACCTGGCGTTCTACTTCCCCAGCGAGTTCGGGGAGGAGCGGTATTCGATCCGCTGGTACGCGAAGGTGGAGGGGATCACCCTGCGGAAGCGGAAGGAGTTGCTCGACGAGCCGCAGCACCGGAACGCCGAACAGGACTATTACGTGCTGGCCGTGGCTGAGCTGCGCATGCTGCCCAACCCGATCCACAGCCGGAAGCCGCGCCGACTGCTCTTTGTGCCCACCACCGTGGCCAAATTGCTCACGGCGCCCGAGATCAACTTCATCTTCAACGACAGCCCGCTGGAGAACCTGCTCTGGGAGCGGCTGATGGAGCGGGGCATCCCCAGCGAGCGGCAGTATGAGGTGGTGGTAGGGCCCGCACGCTTCAAGCTCGACTTCGCCGTGTTCTGCAAGGAGCGCGGCATCGCGTTGGAATGCGATGGGGATGCGGTACACATGCGCCGCAGTGCCGTGGAGCGCGACAAGCGGCGGAGCAACATCCTGCAGAGCCTGGGCTGGAGCACCCTGCACTTCACCACCATGGAGCTGACGACGAACATGGACCATACGCTGAGCGTGGTGCAGGAGAGCATCGCCCGGTACGGCGGGCTGTGGCATCCGGGCGAACAACCGTCCGAACAACCTTGACCCATGCCTGCCGGCTTCCGCCTCAACGCCATGAAAGGCGGCGCGGCGGAGGCCGCATCGAGGTCCAGGAACAAGGAAGAAGGACCAAGAGCCAAGGCCGCCTTCGCCAAAGGCTGCGGCGCGCCAAGGACCTGAACCCAAGCCCACCCGCCAGCCTGGCCCGCGGCCTCCGGCCGGCCTGATGACCTGGGACCTGAAGGCCTGGAGAATGGTGAAGGGAGCGTGGGAGGGGGGGCGGCACGAGGGACCGTTCCGCGTCAGCCGCGATCAGCCGATCATTCAACCACCAGCTTGCTCCCGTCGACCCATCGTGATCCTGCCATCAGGTGCACATGGTACAGCCCTGCGGTCATGTGTTCCGGCAGCCGAATGGTGGTACTTGGCCCTGTCAAGGCCACCTGATGCACCACAGCCCCGGTGCCGGACGTGAACACGAGCTTGAACGGGCCGGTCACCTCGCGATCGGGCATGGACCGCAGCTCCACCATCAGTTCGGTCGATGCGTGCGAACGGAGCAGGGGGTTCGGCCGGACCGATAGGAATGTGGAGGGTTCGATCTCCTGCTCGAGCAGGCCGGTCAACGACTGGCAGCCGGGGACCACGCATCCAAAGCTGTCCACTTTCAAGAGCCAGCCATCCACACTGATGCCGAGGCTGTCATAGGCCGTGCCGGACAGAAGAAAGCCGCCATCCAGGGTGCGCTCAAGGCCCGTGATGTAATGGTCGTGGTTGCCCGTTTGGTAATGACGGTTCCAAACGACGTTTCCGGTGCTGTCCACGCGGACGAGCATTCCCCGGTTCACGAGATTGACCTCCCTGAAACCGCCGATCACCACATCACCGTTCCCCAGTTCTACGGGCTTGGTGCGGTAGGCACCTTGGTCCATCCACATCGGGTCGAACGAGACCATATGGTCCACACCGTTCGGGGCCAGCTTGTAAAGGACAGGCCGAATGCTCGTCAGAGGAAACTCGGGCTCGCCTCCGGCGACCGCGATGTGCCCATTGTGGAGCACCGATGCGTATGCCTGTGAGTCGTGCCAGGGGCTTCCAAGGGTCACTTGCCACAACCCCTGCCCACTTGGATTCGTCCGGATCACCCACATATCTGAATTCAGACCGGTTATCGTGCGGTACCCTGAGATCACGAACCCACCATCAGCAGTTGTGTCTATGCTGATCGCGGTCTGCCCGTAGTCCTGTGCGTTGGTGTAGCGCTTGGTCCAAAGGGTGTCGCCATTGGCGTCGACGCGCACGAGCTTCGCGGACCTGATCGGACCGTCCTCGTAGCCGACCAGCGCAGCACCTCCGTCGCCCGTCAGCGACATGCCCAGAAAGGCCTCGGTGTTCATGGTCGTGTACCACCGGGACCAGAGGCTGTCCCCATTCGGTGAGAAACAATAGAGGATGCCATCATACTGCGACGTCCCGGACGGAATGCCCCCTCCTGCCCACAGCCAGGTTCCGTCCGCGCGGCGCTGAAGGCATTGGGTGCCTCCTCCGAACAGAGTGCCCGTGGTGTCATTGGCTGTGGTGGACCAGAGCCAGGTGCCATCCAGCGCGACCCCGATGATCTTCGCGTTCCCAACGGCCCCCGTGTTGTAAGCCAACACGATGCGGTACGTGCTGTCAGGTGCCTGTGAAGCTCCGCCGATGTAGTCGGTCCCTCCACCACCATCGTACAGCCTTACCCAGCGCTGCTCTTGTCCAAGGAGAAGGACCGGGAGCACGAGTGCAGGTACGACGAACTGGAGCCGCATGGCCGGTAGAGGGTCACCCGAAGGTAGTTCGCCGGGCTTGTTGGCGTGAACTCCCCTCCTGCGCGTGGAACACTTCACGCGCCGGGCAAGGAGGGGCCGGGGGAGGTTACAACTCAGGCAGAAAGCATGCTTCATGAAAGCGGAAACCACCCCGTACCCCTCCTTGAGCGGAGCAGCGAGCGATCGCTGCTCAGGAGGGGGCTTGATCCGGTGAACACCCCTCCTGCGCGTGGAACACTCCACGCGCTGGGCAAGGAGGGGCCGGGGGAGGTACCAGCTCAGTCATGCCGCATACTTCATGGAAACGGAAACCACCCCGTACCCCTCCTTGAGCGGAGCAGCGAGCGATCGCTGCTCAGGAGGGGGCTTGATCCGGTGAACACCCCTCCTGCGCGTGGAACACTCCACGCGCTGGGCAAGGAGGGGCCGGGGGAGGTATCGGCTCAGGCCTATCTTCAACACCTCGAATGACCCGCATCCACAACCGGCGTGAACTGATCCACATCCGACGGGGGCTTCGTTCCGAGTCGACCGCGGCAGAGGCTGCTCTGTGGTCTTTGCTGCGCAAGCGTGCTCTGGATGGCTTCAAGTTCCGCCGGCAGCATAGTGTCGGCCCCAACATGGTGCTCGACTTCTACTGTCCTGAGAGGCGGCTGGCCATCGAGCTGGATGGTGCGGGTCATATGGATGCGCTTGGTCAGGTGAATGATGGGGCGCGTGACGAGTCGTTGCTAGCCTTGGGAATACGGGTCCTCAGGATCGAGAACCAGGAACTGTTGAGCGATCCGGAGGGGGTGCTGCAGATGATACGCGCAATGCTGGTCGATCGGTCAGGTCCTTGAAAGGTCCGAGCCCTGGTGGCGTTGGCGTGAACTCCCCTCCTGCGCGTGGAACGCTCCACGCGCCGGGCAAGGAGGGGTTGGGGGAGGTACCAACTCAGTCACGCCGTGTACTTGATGAAAGCGGAAACCACCCCGTGCCCCTCCTTGAGCGGAGCAGCGAGCGATCGCTGCTCAGGAGGGGGCTTGA
Source organism: Flavobacteriales bacterium (assembly GCA_016715895.1). Lineage (NCBI taxonomy): Bacteria > Pseudomonadati > Bacteroidota > Flavobacteriia > Flavobacteriales > Flavobacteriales bacterium. The sequence goes on from JADJXH010000003.1 coordinate 133,768, forward strand.
TCACGTGAACACCCCTCATGCGCGTGGAACGCTCCACGCGCCGGGCAAGGAGGGGTTGGGGGAGGTATCAACTCAGTCACGCCGCGTACTTGATGAACGCGGAAACCACCCCATGCCCCTCCTTGTGCGGAGCAGCGAGGGATCGCTGCTCAGGAGGGGGCTTGATCGCGTGCCCCCCCAAAGCCACGAAGCCTCCCGAGGGGAGGCTTCGCGCAAGAGGTGTGATCCGGCTTAGCGGGCCAGGGGCAGCTTGTAGGTGCGTCCCTGATCGCCGGAGAGCAGGCGGACGAGGATGACGCCATCGGCCACATGGTCCACCGGGATGCGCTCGCGGGTGGTGCTGAGGCGCGTGCGACGCTCGGCCACCACGCGGCCCGCGCCGTCCAGCACGGTGATCACCACCTCCTGGGCGTGCTGCTGCTGCAGGTCCACCACCACGTGCGTGCCGTCCAGCCACACGCGGGCCAGGTCATCGGCCACCGGGGCGATGCCGGTGCTCACGTCCACGATGAGCTCCTGGGTGCTCACGGCGGTGCAGCCGTCGAGGCTCACCGTGAGGGTCACCGTGTACACACCGGGCACGGTGTAGGTGTGGATGGGCTCGGTGTCGGTGCTGGTGGCGCCGTCGCCGAAGTCCCAGGTGACCTGCGCGCCCCAGGTGCTGAGGTTGAAGAACTCCACGGGCTCACCGGTGAAGGTGCTGGTGGCGCTGGGCAGGAAGGCGGCGCTGGGACCGCTGCCGGTGGCCACGGTGGCCTGGAGGGGCGCGGTGGTGCAGCCGTTGGCGTCGGTCACCGTCACCGTGTAGGTGCCGGCGGCCACGCCGGTGAGGTCCTCGCTGGTGGCTCCGTTGTCCCAGGCAAAGGTGTAGGGCCCGGTGCCGCCCATCACGGTGAGGTCCACGCTGCCGTCGGTGGTGGCGGCGCAGGCCGTGGCGGTGGCGTTCACGGTGCCGTCGAGCAGGGCGGGTTCATCGATGGTGAAGGCGTGGGTGAGGTCGCCGCAGCCGGCCTGGCTGCTCACGGTCACCAGGTAATCGCCGGCGGGGAGCTGGGCGATCTGGCCGGCGCCGTTCAGTTGCGCCTGGGTGAGCAGCACGGTGCCGCCGTCGGTGGCCCAGGTGTAATCCCACGGGCCGCTGCCGGCGCCGAGGGCGCTGGCGCTGCCGTTGGCGGCGCCCTGGCAGGTGACGTCCGTCACGCTATGCTGCACCGGCGCGCTGGCGTGGATCAGGAAGCGGGCGGGCAGCACCGGGTCGTTGGCATCGGCGGTGAAGGTGTAGGTGGCGCCTTCGCTCAGGGCGATGCTCTGGCCGGTCTGCAGGTCCTCCAGCACGAGGCAGGTCTGGCCCATGATGCCCAGGGCGTCGTACACGCGCAGGGTGTAGCTGCCGGTGACGCCCACGTCCACGGGCACCTCGATGCTGGTGCCGCCGGTGAGGGGGCCCCAGGCGTTGAGGGTCATGTCCTGGCCGTCGCTGGTGCGGGTCATCACCTGCGGGGCCTCGGGATGGCTGAAGGTGAACTTGATGAGGTCGTGGGCATCACCGCCGGCGGGGGCGCCGGTGCCGAAGTGCACCACGGCCTCGTCGAAGAAGGCGTTCTGGGCGTTGCTCAGTTCGAGGCGGAACATCGGGGGCGCACCCTGCTGGCTGCCGCCGAAGAGGCCGCCGCCGTTCAGGTCGAGCACCTTGTCGGTCTCCTCCACGGTGACGGCGGGGGCGGCGGCGTTGGCCTTCACCCAGAAGCCTTGGAAGCTCTGGATGTTGCCGTTGAGCGAACCGCCGGGGATGCTGATGCCAAGGCCTTCGTCCCAGGAGGCGTTGTTGCCGCTCACGGGGTCGAACACGTAGTAGAAGTTGTCCACGTTGGTGAGGCCCAGCAGGCTGAAGTCGATCGGGCTGGGCAGCGGGTTGCCCACCAGGTTCCAGCCGTCCACGGTGGCGTTGCCCGTGTTGGTGTAGCTCACCGGCAGGTTGAGGGGGGTGAGGGCGTTGCGCACGCCGCTGCGCAGGTCGATGGTGAAGGGGCTGGTGGTCACCAGGCCGGTGCCGCTCCAGGCGGCGAAGCCCTGGCCCATGGCCATCACCATGTTGTCGCCGGTGGCGCCGGTGAGGCCGTCGATGAGGGCGGCGCCGCCGTCGGTCTCATCGTAGGTGCGGATGCTCGGCCACAGGATGTTGCTGCCGGGGGGATCGTCGAAGAGCGGGAACTCGCTGCCCGGGTAGCCGGCGGTGACGAAGTCGTCCTCCAGGCTGCTGAGGGTGTTGTTGTTGGTGGGCGCGCTGATGAGGCGCCAGTTGGTGACGCCGCCGGGCACGTAGCGCTCCATGTCCACCTGGCCGGTGAAGCTGGGGCCCGCGCCCATGGGGCCGATGCGGCCGGTGCCGTTGGCATCGCTGTGCAGTTCCAGCACGCGGGCCGGGTTGCCCGTGTTGTTGGCGTTGAAGGTGCCGCCGTTGGTCATGTCCAGCGTGCGGCGGATGCGCAGCAGGCTGCTGGTGAGGGTCACGTCGGCATCGTTGGCCGTGAGGTCGTACAGGTCATAGGTGCCGCTGCCGCCCAGGGTCACCGCGCCGGGGTTGCGGAAGGTGACCGCGCCCGTGCCGATGGTGAAGCTGCTGTTGTTGGTGAGGGCCGTGCCGTAGTGCTCCAGGTCCGTGGTGCCCATCACCACGCTGCCGCCGGCCTCCACATCCAGGTCGTACACGGTCCAATCGGCGCCGGTGGCGGTCACCGTGTGGCCGTTCTGCACCACGGCCGTGGCGTTCTGGTCGAAGGTGACGGCCGTGGCCGTGCCGGTGCGGGTGGTGCTCCAGGTGGCGGTGGTCTGGTCGCCGTTGGCGCGCGTGTAGTAGATGGGGCGGCAGAGGTCGCCTACCACCTCGATGAGGTCGAATGCGAGTTCCTCATTGTCGGCATCGGTCCGGAAGCGGATGCGGACGTCCATGGTGCTGCCCGTGGCGCCCACCGGGAAGGAGAACGGCGCCATGGTCGCGCTCAATTGGGTGCCGTCACCCACACCGTTCAGGTCCGTATCCAGCGCGATGCGTTGGTTGCTGGCACCGATCGCGGCTTCCGACCGGAACGCACCGACCGTGACCCATCCACCTCCGTCCACATTCCGTTCAACGAATAGGTAATCCAAGTTCGCCCCACCGTTGTCGTAGTTGGCTGCGGCCCGCGCTCCTGCAAGCAGGCCGATCGTGGTGTTGGACATGCCAAGAATATTCAGTCCCGTGAACGTGACCGTGATCTCGGCGCTGGGAGCGATCACGTCCATGTCCTCGCCTTCCATGTAAAAGGTGCCGCTTTCGCCTGCCATGGACAGACCGCCGGCAGCGGTCATGCCGGCATCGTTCGAGCGCAGGAAGAGATCGCCGCTCACCGGGTTGCCTTCCGGCTGATTCAAGGTGTAACGCGTGCCTGAACCATCGGTCTCGAAGTCCTCGGTCAGGAGCGTGACAGGCACAAGTTCATTGTCCGTCAGCGTCAGGTTGAAGGAGGACGGGCTTCCGGCCGTGGCGCTGTTGCCGCCGGCCACGTTCTGCAGCTGGAAGGTGAAGACCTCGTTGCCGTCGCAGGCGCCGTTGTCCGTCAGCGTCACGGTCACCGTCTGGTTGGCGCTGCTGCCGGCGGGGAAGTTGAGGGATTGGGTGGTGTAGTTGCCGATGCGGCTGGCCGTGCCGGCGGTGAGCACCACATCCACCGTGGTGGCGTTGGTGGCGTCGGGGTTGGTGATGCTCACCGTCAGGGTGGTGCTCACGCCCGTCTCGCTCACCGACGCGGCGGTGCCGGTGAACTGGACGGTGGTGGTGCTGCCGGCGTTCATGGTCACCGAGATGTCGTCCACCGCGATCTCATCGCGGCTGCCCGAACCGCTGACATCGTCGCTGTTCCAACGCAGGTAGATGCTCGCGCCGTTGGCCAGGCTGAGGCTGTTGATGGTGGTGCTGCGGTTGTTCGAGGTCCACACCGCCGCACCGGCCGCCGCAGGCGTGGTGAGGTCCAGCGCGCCCACCGGCGTCCAGGTCAGGTTGTTCAGCGACCACTCGAAGTTCCAGCTGTTGGCCCAACCCTGGTCGTTGAAATAGTAGACCAGGTAGCTCACGTCCACGGAGCTCACGGTCGCCCCGGTGTTGTTGTCCACGCGGAGGGTCAGAAAGCCCGGCGTCCAATCAGTCGCGCCAGGCTGCACACCGAGCGCCCTGTTCCCCCCGGAAACGGTGAACGCGTAGAAGCCGCCGGTGCTGACACCGCCTGCGGAGATCCCGCGGGCATGGTCTCCTGCTGTGTTCGCAACGCCCAACGCTTTGCTTCCATCGTCCATGCCGCTCGTGGCCCAGGCATCGGCGTCCAGGTCACCTGCGGCAGGCGCCACCACGAACCCGGTCCCATCGATCTGGCCGTTGTTCACACCGGACACGGTGTTGTCGAAATCGATCACGAAGGGCGATCCCGTCGTGGTCACGCTCAACTGCGCCATCACCGGAGCGGCGAGCAGGGCGGGCAGGGTGGCGAGGAGGAGGGATCGGAGCGGGGAGTAACGCTGGGCCATGGGGGCGTTGGATTGGGGCGATAGGGCGCTGGGCCGGAGGGTTTTCCGGACCGTGCAAACCTACCAAAAGGGCCCGGGCGGCCAAGGGCCGTGGCGGTTGACTTATCAACGGCGGACCGGCGCCGATGCGGGGTGTGTTAACGAAGGTTAAGGATGGCCATCGGGCTGTTAAGGTCCGCCGCTGCCGCCGGGGGGGCGTTCACCTTCGCAGCCTCATGCGACGCCGCCCCTTCCACCTGCCGCACATCGGTTGGCGCCACCTGGTGCTGGTGGTGGCCGCGGGCTCGGCCCTGGCGGCGTGGGCCGGTGCGCCGGAGCCCTGTGCGCCGGGCCCGATGCGCACCTACTCGCATCCGTTGATGCAGCTGTTCGAGCACGGCGTGCCGGACAGCAGCGCGGTTCATGCGGCGGACGGGGGCAGCCGGCGCAGCAGCAGGTAGCCGATGGCGCCGGCCAGCAGGGAGGCGAGCAGGATGCCCAGCTTGGCCTCCTCGCGCAGCAGCGGGTCGGCGAAGGCCAGCTCGTTCACGAACAGCGACATGGTGAAGCCGATGCCGGCGAGGAAGCCCATGCCCAGCAGGTGCGCGCGGGTGATGCCCGCGCCCAGCCGGCCCACGCCCAGGCGCAGCAGCAGCAGCACGGTGAGCACGATGCCCAGCGGTTTGCCGATGGCCAGCCCGATGCCCACGCCCAGGGCCACCGGCGAGGTGATGGCGCCCAGCGGGTCATCGGGGAGCGCGACCCCGGCGTTGGCCAGGGCGAAGAGGGGCATCACGCCGAAGGCCACCAGCGGATGCAGGGCCTTCTCCAGGCGCTGCAGCGGGGTGGCGGCGCGTTCGCAATCGGCCTCGATGCGCTGGATCACCTCCAGCTGGTCCTCGCTGAGGGTGGGTTTGCCGTTGGGCTCCAGGTCGGCGAAGGCGGTGATGTGGCGTTTGATGCGGGCCACGAAGGCGGGTTCGTCCATGCGCGTTTCGGCGGGGATGGTGAAGGCGGCGAGCACCCCGGCGATGGTGGCGTGGATGCCGCTGAGGAGGAAGGCGGTCCACATGCCGGCAATGCCGAAGAGCGCATAGAACCAGGGGTTGCGCACGCCCAGGCGGTTGCCGCCCCACAGCACGGCCAGGAAGGCCACGCCGATCAGCAGGTTGTGCAGGCTGATGTCGCTGGTGTAGAAGAGGGCGATGACGAGCACCGCGCCCAGGTCGTCGGCGATGGCGAGGGTGGTGAGGAAGATCTTGAGGCCGGTGGGCACGCGGTCGCCCAACAGGCTCATGACGCCCACGGCGAAGGCGATGTCCGTGGCCATGGGGATGCCCCACCCGGCGTGGGCCTCGCCCACGTGGTTGAAGGCCAGGTAGAGCGCGGCGGGCACCAGCATGCCGCCCATGCCGGCGGCCACGGGCAGGAGGGCATCGCGCGGCCGGCTCAGTTCACCGCCCACCACCTCGCGCTTCAGCTCCAGGCCCACCACGAAGAAGAAGAGGGCCATCAGGCCGTCGTTGATCCAGTGATGCAGGGTGCCGCGGAGGGTGTACCGGTCGAAGGTGAGGGTGATGGTGTGCTCCCACAGGTGGTGGTAGCCCTCCTTCCAGGGCCCGTTGGCCCACACCAGGGCGGCCACGGCCGAGGCGAAGAGCAGGATGCCGCCCGTGCTCTGGTGATGCAGGAACTCCGCGAAGGCCAGGCGTCGCCGGCCGCCCCTGTGCAGGTTCATGCGGCGGGTCAGCGGTATTGGCGGTGCTTGTGCTTGCGGCGGGTGTGGCGGCGTTGCAGCACCACGCCCACGAGCACGAGGGCGAGGACGGCGAAGAGGGGCCAGAGCAGGCGCATGGCGGCGGCGGTTGAAGGGCCAAGATAGGGGTGGCCTCACGCGAGCACGCGCACGGGCCGGCGGCGCAGGATGAGCAGCACCAGCAGGGGCAGCAGCAGCAGCTCGCTCAGCAGGGCCACGCCCAGGGTGATGCTGATGAGCAGGCCCATGTAGTGCACGCTGGCGAAGTCGGACGCGATGAGGGTGATGAACCCGGCGCAGAGCATCAGGCTCATCACGATCACGGCCTTGCCGCCGCTGAGGTAGGTGCGCTTCATGGCGTAGGGCAGGCCGCGGCCCTTGGCCAGTTCGATGCGCAGCTTGCCCAGCAGGTGGATGGTGTCGTCCACCGCGATGCCGAAGGCGTTGCTGAAGATGATGGCGGTGCTCACCTTGAGGTCGATGCCCACCAGGCCCATGAGGCCGGCGATGAACACCATGGGCAGCACGTTGGGCAGCAGGGCGATGAGCACCATGCGGGGCTCGCGGAACAGCACCATCATGATGACGGCGATGAGCAGGAAGCTGAGGCCGAGGCTCAGGAGCATCTGTTCGCTGAGGCGCTCGTTGTTGCGGTCGATCAGGAAGGCCATGCCGGTCTGGTGGAAGTCCACGGCGGGGGTGGGGCCGAGGCCCTTCACCAGGCCGTCGAGGGCGGCATTCTTCAGGCGGTGGGCGGCGCCGCCCTCGTCGATCATGCGGCCGCTCATGCGCGCGGTGCGGCCGTCCGCCGCGGCGATGGTCGAAAGGCCCTGGCGGCCCAGCAGGGTGCGGGCCAGGCGGGCGGCGCGCTCGGTGTCGGCGGGCGTGTCGGGCAGGCGGTACCAGGCGGGGTCGCCCCCGTTCAGCGCCATGTGCGCCGCGCGCACCACCGTCACCGGGCTGGTGATGTGGCGCACGCCGTAGCTGCGCTCCAGATGGTCCTGCACCAGGGCCGTGCGGTGCAGCACGGCGTGGTCCCACACGCTGAGGGCGGTGTCGCGCACGGCGATCTCCAGGTCGAAGGGGCGCACGCCGCCGAACTGCGCCTCGAACCAGAGGAAGCCCTGCTTCTGCGGGTCGCTGTCGGGCAGGTCCTCCAGCAGGAAGTTGTTCACCGTGATGCGGGGGATGAGGAGGGCGCAGGCCAGGGTGACGGCGCCGGCGCCGAAGAGGATGGTGCGGCGGCGGCGGATCACCAGGCGCAGCAGGCCGTGCACCACGCGGTCCCAGAGCGAGGCGCGCACGGTGCGTTCGGCGGGCACGGGGGTGGGCATCAGCAGCAGCACGGCGGGCAGCAGCGTGAAGGCCAGGGCATAGGCCAGGAAGACGCCCATGGCGGTGAAGAGGCCGAACTCGCTCATGGGGCGGATGCCGCTGGTGACCAGCGTGGCGTAGCCGATCGCCGTGGTGAGCATGGTGATGAAGGTGCTGAGGCCCACCTCGTCGAAGGTGATGGCCAGGGCGCGCGCCTTGGGATGGCCCTCGCGCAGGGCCTCGATGTAGCGCTCGATGATGTGCACCGCATCGCTCATGCCCACCACGAAGAGGATGGTGGGCAGCAGCATGGTGAGGATGCTGAGCGGCTTGCCGAAGGCGGTCATCAGGGCCACCTGCCACAGCACGGTGAGGGCCACCACGCTGATGGGGGCCACCACGCCCCACACGGTGCGGAAGGCGATGGACAGGAAGATGACCAGCAGCACGGCCGAGGCGAGCATGAAGGTGATGAGCTCGCGGGTCATCAGGCCGATGTAGTGGCGCTGGCCGTGGATGCGGCCGGCGATGCGCACCTCGGGCAGGCCGCTGGCGGCCACGGCGGCCTCGATGCGGTTGAGGAGGCTGTCGCTGCGGGCCTTGCTGAGGCCCTGTTCGGTGTGCATCACCAGCAGCAGGGCATCGCCGCGGTCGTTCACCAGGGGGCGCGCCACCGGGTCCAGCCACAGGCGGGCGCTGTCGGCGGCCAGGGTGCTGTCGTGGTCCAGCCGCAGCACGGGCACCTCGAACACGCCGGCCGGGGTCCAGCGCGGCATCTTCAGGCGGGTGGGCGACACCACGCGGCGCACATCGGGCAGCGTGGCCAGGCGCGTGGCGAGGCTGTCGGCGCGGCGCAGCAGGTCCAGGTGGAACACCGAGGGCCGGCGACCGATGCCGAAGAGCACGTACTCGTTGTCGTGCCCGAAGCGCTCGCGGAAGGCGAGGTAGCGGTCCAGCTCCGGGTCGTCGGTGGGGAAGAACTTCTCGAAGTCGTAGTCCACCCGCACCTGCCGCAGGGCGAAGAGCGCCGGCACGGTGAGCAGCACGAGCAGCAGCAGCGCAAGGCGGGCGTTGCGGCGCGTGAGCAGCCGTTCGATGCGGAGGAGCCGCCGCTGGCGCCGGTCCATGAACAGGGGGCTGGGGATGGGGTGCGGCAAAGGTGGGGTCTGTCCGCGTGCGGTGCGGCTACCTTTGGAAGCCGATGGACAACAGGTTGGTGCGCGCCCTTGTTCTGATGCTGGGGCTGGGGACGGCGGTGGTGGCTTCGGCGGGCAAGCTGGAGAAGGCGTTCGAGGCGCTCAAGGTGTACAACTACTTCCTGGCCCGCCAGCTGTTCCAGGCCCAGGTGGGCCGGCAGCCGGCGGCGGCCTGGTACGGGTTGAGCGTGATCGCGGGCCGGGCGGACAACCCGTTCCACCAGCCCGATTCGGCGCACACCTATCTGGTGCGCGCCGAGGCGGCCTATGCGCTGAGCGACGAACGCACGCGGGCCCGCATCAAGCCGCTGGGGGTGGACGAGGAGGCGCTGGCCGGGCAGCGGGCCTACCTGCACGGGCTGGCGTGGGACCAGGCGCGGGCGGCCAACACGCTGGAGGGCTACGATCGCTTCCTGGAGCGCCACCCCACCGCGGCGCAGGCCGCCGATGCGCGGGCCGTGCGCGACCATCTGGCCTTCCAGCAGGCGCGCGAGCGCAACACCGCGGCGGCCTATCAGGCCTTTCTGGAGGCCTATCCGGGCGCGCGCCAGGTGTACGAGGCGCGCGGGCGGCTGGAGGAGGCCGTGTACCGCGAGGCCACCGCCGACAGCAGCATCGCGGCCTACGTGCGCTTCATCGGGCAGCACGGCGAAAGCCCCTACGTGAAGCAGGCCGAGGACGCCATCTACACGCTGAGCACCCCGCGGCGCACGCGCGACGAGCTGCGCGGGTTCATCGCCAGCTACCCGACGAACCACCGCGTGCCCGACGCCTGGCGCGAGCTGTACGCCACCTATGTCCGCGACCTGGATGCCGCGGCCATCACGCGCTTCCTGCAGGAGAACCCCGACTACCCCTTCATCCAGGAGCTGAGCGAGGACTACCGCGTGGCCAGCCTGGTGCTGCTGCCGTTCCGGCGGGGCGGTGCCTGGGGCTTCATCGACGACCAGGGCGTGGAGCGGATCAAGGCAGCGTACGAATGGGTGGAGCCCTTCCGGAACGGGCAGGCGCTGGTGGGGCGGGATGGACGGACCGGCACGGTGAACAAGAGCGGCAAGGAGGTGATCCCCGTGGAGCACGATGACGTGTCGGAGTTCAGCGAGGGGTTGGCCACGGTGGAGCGCGCGGGCCGGGTGGGGGTGATGGACCGCACCGGAACCCTGGTGGTGCCGATGCGCTACGAGGAGGTCGGCGAATACCGCGAAGGCCTGGCGTACGCCGCGCTGGAGGGGCGCTATGGCTACATCGATGCGCGCGGCGGCACGGCCATCCCGTTCACCTTCGACCTGGCGGGCACCTTCCACCACGGACTGGCGGTGGTGGAGCGCGCGGGACGCAGCGGGGCCATCGACACCCGCGGCCAGGTGGTGGTGCCCTTCGAGCACGACTGGATCGAGGGCTTCGACCGGGGCGTGTCGCGCGTGCGGCGCGATGGGCGACTGGGCCTCATCGGCCCGTTCGGCGACACGGTGCTCGCGCCGGTGCACGCGCATGTGGGCAGCTTCGCCGGTGGCCCGGCGCTGGTGGTGGACGGTGAGCGGTGCGGGTACGTGGACCGCCAGGGGCGGTGGGTGGTGGCGCAGGAGCTGGAGGCGGCGGAAGGGGTGATCGCCTGGGGCGAGTTCCGCAACGGCGTGGCCGAAGTACAGGTGAAGGGTAAGCGGGGGGCGATCGACAGCACGGGCCGCTTCCTCATCCCGGCGCAGTACGTGGATCTGGGCGGCTACGCCCACGGCCTCCTGCCCGTGAAGAAGAAACTGAAGTGGGCCTACGCCGATCGCGCCCACAAGCTGGTGACCGAGGCGAAGTACGACCAGGCCTGGCCGCTGGAGGGCGGGCTGGGGCGCGTGGTGGTCGACGGGCGCTGGGGCGCGGTGGACAGCACGGGCCGCGAGGTGATCCCGCCGCGCTACGAGGCCTTGTCCGATGCGGCGCACGGCATGCTGGTGGCCCTCCAGGGCGGACGCAGCGGCGCGGTGAGCGGGCAGGGGGCGGTCCTGGTCCCGTTCGAGTTCGAGAAGGTCGAACCCATCGCCGCCGATCTGGTGCGCGTGGAGCGGGCGGGGCGCATGGCCTACTTCAAGCCTTCCGCCGGCCGGATGATCTGGAAGGAGGAAGGCTTCGACGTGGCGGCCTCACCGCAGTAGGGTCACGTGCCCGGTGAGGCGCTCCTGCCGCACGCCGTCGCGGCTCATCGCCTTGTAGCGCAGCACCCAGGGATAGACGCCATCGGGCGCCGGCATGCCGTTCACCGTGCCGTCCCACGAGAGGTCGCCCAGCTCGCGCGTCACGATGCGCTCGCCCCAGCGGTCGAACACGTCCAGGGTGAGCTGCAGCAGCTGGCCCTCCACGCTCGGGGAGAAGACATCGTTCATGCCGTCGTTGTCGGGGGTGAACGCGTTGGGCACGTAGATGTAGGGACCGCAATCGCCGAGGATCACGCGCACACTGTCGGTCACGCTGCCACAGGCGCCGTCCACGGTGGCCCAGTAGACACCGGGTCCGTTCACCGCGAGGGAGGGCCCTTCCGCGCCGGTGTTCCACAGCACGGTGCCCGACGCGAGGGCCTCGAGCACCACCTGCTGGCCTTCGCAAGCCTCCACATCGCGGCCCAGTTCCAGCGACGGATCGGGTGCGGTGCTCAGGGACACGCTCTCGGAGAACGGACAGCCCTGGAAGGTGCCGGACAGGGTGTAGATGCCGGGCTGTGTGGCGAGCAGCGTATCGCCCGTGGCGCCGGCGGACCAGCCCAGGCCGATGAGGTCCGGAGGCGCCACGAGCAGGAGCGTATCGTCGGCGCAGAGGACCGCATCGCCGCCGAGGACGTTCTGCGGCACGGGCACCACGCTCACGAGCGCGGCATCCTGCCGGGTGCATCCGCCGAGGCTCACGGTCACCGACACGGTGCCGGCCTGGCTGGTGGTCCAGGTGGGCGCGGAGCTTCCGTCGGGCCAGGTGATGGAGGCCCCCGGGATGTTCACGGTGAAGGTGTGCTCCTCACCCGGGCAGAGCGTCACATTGGGACCAAGCTCCACGGCGCTGAGGTCGATGAAGGTGGCCGTGATGGTATCGCTGGCCGAACAGCCGTTGGCGGTGGCGGCGATCCAGTAGGTGCCGGAGGCGTTCACCGTCAGGGAGGGCTGGGTGCTGCCGGTGCTCCACAGCACCGAAGCGGAGCCCACCGACGGCGCCAGCACCAGCGATGTGCCGAGGCAGAGGCTGGTGTCGAGGCCCAGCTCCACGTTGGGCAGCGGCACCACGGTGAGGGTCATGGCGTCCGTCGCCGTGCATCCGTTCAGGTCGACGACCACCGTGTAGGCCCCCGTCGTGGTGGCCGTGAAGGTGGCGTTGGTGCTTCCGTCCTGCCACAGGTAGGTGGCTCCAGGAACGGTGGCATCCAGGTTGGCCGTGCCGCCCGCGCATACGCTCTGGTCCGGTCCCAGGTCCACCGTCGGCAACGGGTTCACGGTGATCACCGCGGTATCGCTGGCGGCGCAGGGCCCCACCGTGACCGTCACGGACACCGTCCCGGCCGTGGTGGTGGTGAAGGTGGGCGCGGTGGAGCCATCCTGCCACAGGTAGCTCGCACCGGGGGTGGTGACGTCGAAGGCGGCCGGTGTGCCATCGCACAGGCTGAGGTCGGGTCCCAGGTCGACCACCGGCGTGGGCAGGAAGGTGAGGGTGATGGTGTCGCTGACCGCGCAGGCGCCCTGGGACACCTGCACCCAGTAGAGCCCGCTCGCGGTGGCCGGCAGGGTGGCGCCGGAACTGCCATCGCTCCAGAGGTAGGTGGCACCCGGCAGGGTGGCATCAAGCACCAAGGTGCTTCCCGCGCACAGGGTGGCATCGGGTCCGAGGTCCACGGCCGACGGAGTGGCGACGAGCACGTCGACCGCGTCCTGTGCGGTGCATCCGTTGGCGCCGGTCACCGTGGCGCTGATCGTGCCCGCCACGGCGATGGTGTAGGTCCATGCGGTGGATCCATCCTGCCACACGATGCTGCCGCCCGCACCGGTGAGGTCGAAGGTGAGCTGCTCACCCGGGCAGAGGGTGGTGTCGTTGCCCAGGTCCACCGTCGGGGCCGCCAGGGCGTTCACGGTGAGCCCGTCATTCGCGGAGCAGCTGCCGATGGACACGGTGACGGCCACCGCCCCGGGTCCGGTCGCGGTGAAGGTGGGTCCGGTGCTGCCGTCCTGCCACAGGTAGGTGGCGCCAGGTGTGGTGGCATCGATCACGGTCGTCAGCCCCGGGCAGAGGTCGACATCGGGCCCCAGGTCCACCACGGGGGCCGGTGCCACGGTGAGCACGAAGCTGTCCGTGGCGCTGCATCCGTTGGCGGTGACCGTCACCGTGTAGGTGCCTGCCGCGGACGCGGGCCGTGTGGCGCCGGTGCTTCCATCGTCCCACAGGTAGGTGCATCCGGCGCAGGTGGCGTCCAGCACCAGTTGATCACCGGCGCAGATGCTCTGGTCGGGACCGAGGTCCACGGTGGGTGCCGGGCTCAGGCTCACCTGCACCGCATCCGAACCGCTGCAGCCGTTCACTGTGATGGTGCAGCTCACCGCGCCCGCGGCCGTGGCCGTGAACGTGGGGGAGGTGCTGCCGTCGTGCCACAGGTAGGTGGCGCCCGCGGTGGTCGCATCCAGGGTCACCTGGTCTCCCGGGCAAAGCATGAGGTCCGGGCCGAGGTTGAGCGCCGGGAGCGGGTTCACCAGCACATCCACCGCATCGCCGGCCGTGCATCCGTTCACGGTGACATCCACGCTGTAGGTGCCGGCGGCGTTCACCGTGCGCGTGGCGGCGGTGCTGCCATCGTCCCACAGGTAGGTGGCGCCGGGCGTGCTGGCATCGAGGGTCACTTGGTCGCCCGCACAGAGCGTCACGTCCGGGCCGAGGTTGACCACGGGCAGCGGGTTCATCAGCACATCGATCGCATCGCTGGCGGTGCATCCGTTCACCGTCACATCCACGCTGTAGGTGCCGCTGGCGTTCACGGTGCGGGTGGCGGCGGTGCTGCCGTTGTCCCAGAGGTAGCTGGCGCCCGGCGTGGTCGCGTCAAGGATGACCTGATCTCCGGCGCAGCCCGTGACATCCGGCCCCAGGTTGACCACTGGCAGCGGGTTCACCAGCACATCGATCGCATCGCTTCCGGTGCATCCGTTCACGGTGACGTCCACGCTGTAGGTGCCGGCGGCGCTCACCGTGCGGGTGGCGGCGGTGCTGCCATCGTCCCAGAGGTAGGTGGCGCCGGGCGTGGTGGCATCCAGGGTGACCTGGTCCCCTGCGCAGAGCGTGATATCCGGACCCAGGTTCACGGTGAGCGCAGTGCTCACGATCACCGTGATGGCATCGCTTGCGGTGCACCCGTTCACCGTGACGTCCACGCTGTAGGTACCGGCGGCGTTCACGGTGCGGGTGGCGGCGGTGCTGCCATCATCCCAGAGGTAGGTGGCGCCAGGCGTGGTGGCATCGAGCACGGCCTGTGTCCCCGGGCAGAGCGTCAGGTCCGGGCCCAGGTCCACCACCGGAAGCGGGTTCACGAGCACATCCACCGCATCGCTGGCGGTGCATCCGTTCACGGTGACGTCCACGCTGTAGGTGCCTGTGGCGTTCACCGTGCGGGTGGCGGCGGTGCCGCCGTTATCCCAGAGGTAGGTGGCGCCGGGCGTGCTGGCATCGAGGGTCACTTGGTCGCCCGCACAGAGCGTCACGTCCGGGCCGAGGTTGACCACGGGCAGCGGGTTCATCAGCACATCGATCGCATCGCTGGCGGTGCATCCGTTCACCGTCACATCCACGCTGTAGGTGCCGCTGGCGTTCACGGTGCGGGTGGCGGCGGTGCTGCCGTTGTCCCAGAGGTAGCTGGCGCCCGGCGTGGTCGCGTCAAGGATGACCTGATCTCCGGCGCAGCCCGTGACATCCGGCCCCAGGTTGACCACTGGCAGCGGGTTCACCAGCACATCGATCGCATCGCTTCCGGTGCATCCGTTCACGGTGACGTCCACGCTGTAGGTGCCGGCGGCGCTCACCGTGCGGGTGGCGGCGGTGCTGCCATCGTCCCAGAGGTAGGTGGCGCCCGGCGTGGTGGCATCCAGGGTGACCTGGTCCCCTGCGCAGAGCGTGATATCCGGACCCAGGTTCACGGTGAGCGCAGTGCTCACGATCACCGTGATGACATCGCTTGCGGTGCACCCGTTCACCGTGACGTCCACGCTGTAGGTACCGGCGGCGTTCACGGTGCGGGTGGCGGCGGTGCTGCCATCATCCCAGAGGTAGGTGGCGCCAGGCGTGGTGGCATCGAGCACGGCCTGTGTCCCCGGGCAGAGCGTCAGGTCCGGGCCCAGGTCCACCACCGGAAGCGGGTTCACGAGCACATCCACCGCATCGCTGGCGGTGCATCCGTTCACGGTGACGTCCACGCTGTAGGTGCCTGTGGCGTTCACCGTGCGGGTGGCGGCGGTGCCGCCGTTATCCCAGAGGTAGGTGGCGCCGGGCGTGGTGGCATCGAGGGTCACTTGATCGCCAGCACACAGCGTCACATCCGGGCCGAGGTTGACCACGGGCAGCGGGTTCACGAGCACATCCACCGCATCACTGGCGGTGCATCCGTTCACGGTGACGTCCACGCTGTAGGTGCCGCTGGCGTTCACCGTGCGGGTGGCGGCGGTGCTGCCATCGTCCCAGAGGTAGGTGGCGCCCGCTGTGGTGGCATCGAGGATGGCCTGGCCCCCCGCGCAGAGTGTGAGATCCGGACCCAGGTTCACGACCGGGACCGGGTTCACGAGCACATCCACCGCATCGCTGGCGGTGCATCCGTTCACGGTGACGTCCACGCTGTAGGTGCCGGCGGCGCTCACGGTGCGGGAGGCGGCGGTGCTGCCGTTGTCCCAGAGGTAGGTGGCGCCGGGCGTGGTGGCGTCGAAGGTCACCTGATCGCCGGCGCAGAGGGTGAGATCCGGGCCGAGGTTGACCACGGGCAGCGGGTTCACGAGCACATCCACCGCATCGCTGGCGGTGCATCCGTTCACGGTGACGTCCACGCTGTTGGTGCCGCTGGCGTTCACCGTGCGGGTGGCGGCGGTGCTGCCATCGTCCCAGAGGTAGGTGGCGCCTGGCGTGGTGGCATCCAGGGTGATCTGGTCGCCCGCGCAGAGGGTGACATCCGGGCCGAGGTTGACGACCGGGACCAGGTTCACGAGCACATCGACCGCATCACTGGCGGTGCATCCGTTCACGGTCACGTCCACGCTGTAGGTGCCGGCGGCGCTCACGGTGCGGGTGGCGGCGGTGCTGCCATCGTCCCACAGGTAGGTGGCGCCGGGCGTGGTGGCATCGAGGGTCACTTGGTCACCGGCGCACAGCGTCACATCCGGGCCGAGGTTGACCACGGGCAGCGTATTCACCAGCACATCCACCGCATCGCTGGCGGTGCATCCGTTCACGGTCACGTCCACGCTGTAGGTACCTGTGGCGTTCACGGTGCGGGTGGCGGCGGTGCTGCCATCATCCCACAGGTAAGTGGCGCCGGGTGTGGTGGCATCGAGGGTCACTTGGTCGCCCGCGCAGAGGGTGAGGTCCGGGCCGAGGTTGACCACGGGCAGCGGGTTCACGAGCACATCGACCGCATCGCTTCCCGTGCATCCGTTCACGGTGACGTCCACGCTGTAGGTGCCGGCGGCGCTCACGGTGCGGGTGGCGGCGGTGCTGCCGTTGTCCCAGAGGTAGGTGGCGCCGGGCGTGGTGGCATCGAGGGTCACTTGGTCGCCAGCGCAGAGGGTGAGGTCCGGGCCGAGGTTGACCACGGGCAGCGGGTTCACCAGCACGTCCACCGCATCGCTGGCGGTGCATCCGTTCACGGTGACGTCCACGCTATAGGTGCCTGTGGCGTTCACCGTGCGGGTGGAAGCGGTGCTGCCATCGTCCCAGAGGTAGGTGGCGCCGGCTGTGGTGGCATCCAGGATGACCTGATCACCGGCGCAGAGTGTCACGTCCGGGCCCAGGTTCACGACCGGCAGCGGGTTCACCAGCACATCGACCGCATCGCTTCCCGTGCATCCGTTCACGGTGACGTCCACGCTGTAGGTGCCGGCGGCGCTCACCGTGCGGGTGGCGGCGGTGCTGCCGTTGTCCCAGAGGTAGGTGGCGCCGGGCGTGGTGGCATCGAGGGTCACTTGGTCACCGGCGCAGAAGGTGAGGTCCGGGCCCAGGTTGACCACCGGCAGCGGGTTCACGAACAGCACCACGGTATCGCGCAGGTTCACCGTGCCGCTGAGGCTGATGTCGTCGATGCCGAAGTCGTTCCCCACCGCCCAGTTGCTGATCACGCGCAGGCCGAGGTCGAGGGCGGTCTGGTTCGGCCCGGTGGTGACGGTGGTGGTGTAGGTGTTCCACACGGCCTGTGCGGCGGGGGCGGTCCACTGGGCCACCGAGGCGGACCAATCCGTGATCAGTTCCACGGTGGCCGGTCCCTGGGTGGCCAGGTTCATCATCCGGAAACTGAAGGTGTAGGTCTGACCGGGGCACACCGTCACGCCCTGGCTCCAGAAATACCAATACTGCTGCGGAAAGCCCGCGTTAACCATCATGAAGTTGCCGTTGCCGGTGCCCTGCAACTGGGGATGGTGGTTGTTGGCGTTCGTCCCGATGAAGTAGCGTCCTTCGCCCTGCAGGTCCGTGTTGTTGACGAACTGGGACCAGAAGCCGGCATTCCCGTTGTTGAAATCGCCGTTGGCCACGCGGTTGCCCGAGGGGTAGCTCACCTGTCCCCAATAGGTGCCTGCGATGCCGGTGGTGAGGCTCTGGCCACTGGAGCCGGTGCTCCAGAGGTAGGTGGGGTATCCGGCGGGCAGGGTGAAGGAGGCGGTCTGTCCGGCACAGAGCGTGGCGTCCGGTCCCAGGGAGATGGAACAGGTGGGCTGGGCCCACGCCGGGGCATGGACCATCCAGGCGACGGCCAGCGTCGCCAGGGCGGTGTGGGTGCGCATGGGGCTCAGGTCGCGCGCTTGGTCAAATTTCGGACCATCCGGTGGAACTCCACGTGAAGCGCGTCTGAAGCTATTCACCGGGCGATGAACACCCGGTTCACCCCCTCCAAGGCCAGCTCCTGGACGCGCTCGAACCGTAGACGCATTCCGGAGGCGATCCGTTCGCTGCGGTCCCGTGTCATTTCGTCGTGCGGGATGGTGTTCACGACAAGGAGTCCGTCCGCTGCGGTCAGTCGACGCAGGTCGTCCAGAAAGGGTTCTTCGGCGGCGGCTTCCGGGACGTCGAGCTCCACGAAGAGGTCCACCACCACCAAGGGGTAGGGCGCGTCCGTGCAGGCCCTGGCCCAGGCGAAGGCATCGGCCCCATGAACGCTGACCAGGGCGCGGTCGAACGGCCGGTGCTGCCGGTCGGCGAGCTGGAGCATCAGGGGCTCGCCTTCGACGCCGACGATGCGGACCTGGCGGTGCAGCTCACGGTGCAGGATGCTGGCCACGCTGCCCGCACCGAAACCGAGCACCAGGGCCCTGTCCGGTCCCGGCCCGGGTGGCAGCACCTGGGGGAGGACCTGCTGCCACAGGCGGTGGAGGCTGCCCCAGCTCTGGTTGGCATGGAGGCTGTTCACCACGGGCCGGCCCAGCTCGTAGGTGAGCTCCAGGGGTTGATAGCGGCCCTGCCAGCGGGCCACACGCACAGGCCAGAACAGGCTGAGCAGCCGCCACAGGGCATCGGTCATGCGGCAAAGATGCCGCATGTGCGGCGCCGTACTTTCGCGCCCCCGTTCCCCACGCCGTGACCAGCATCACCCGGTACAAGCTGCGCAAGCTCCTCAAGTATGCGCTGGTGAGCCTGGGCGTGGCCTGGGTGCTGAACCTCTTCAGCGGGCGGGCGTGGCCGGATTATCTGGGCGCGTGGTTCCTGCTCGGGTTGTGGACGGGGGTGTTGGAGGAGTTCCTGTTCGGGCGCCGGTTCCGCAGCCTGGTGGTGCCGCTGCAGTTCCTGGGCAAGGTGCTGGCGGTGAACCTGCTCACCATCGGGTTGCTGGCCGTGGGCTGGGCCTTCGACCGCCAGGCCGACCTGCCCGGCGGCACGGCGGAGATGGGCCACATGGGCCAGCTGCTGTGGACCAACCAGTTCCTGCAGCTGGTGGTGCAGGTGGTGGTGGTGACCTCATTGGCCATCCTGGTGGTACAGGTGGAGGAGCTCATGGGTCGCAGGATGTTCCTGGGTTTCCTGCTCGGCCGGTATGAGCGGCCCAAGCGCGAGGAGCGCATCATGCTCAGCATCGACCTGGCGGGCAGCACGGCCCTGGCGGAGAAGCTGGGCGACCTGAAGTACTTCCGGCTGCTGAACCGGACCTACTCGTTGATGACCGATGCGGTGCTGCGCAATGAAGCGGAGATCCACAAGTACATCGGCGACGAGGTCATCTTCACCTGGCCGATGCATGTGGGCACGCGGGGCTTGAACTGCCTGGACCTCTTCTTCGACATCGAGGAGCGCATCCGCACGCACGCCGAGGAGCTGGAGCGTGAATTCGGTGTGGTGCCGCGGTACCGGGCCGCGGTGCATGGCGGGCGGGTGATCAGTGCGCAGATCGGCCACATCAAACGGGCGATCGAGTTCAGCGGCGACGTGATGAACGCCGTGAGCCGGATGCTCGGCCTGTGCAAGGACCTCAACGCGGGCCTGCTGGTGAGCGCCGAGCTGCTCAGCCGCCTCGAGGGTGTGGACCAGCGCTTCACGATCGGTCCGCTGCAGGTGGTGCCGGTGAAGGGCCGCCGCCGCGAGGTGCACGTGCATGCCGTGTCCCGGATCCGCAAGGCATGACCACGCCCATCGCTCGCACCGGTGCATGCGCGCGGACGCGCTCCCTCGTCACCGGCCTGCTGCTGGCGGCGCTGCTGCCGGTGGTCTCCGTGGCCCAGGGGGTGGCGCCGATCGTGACACCCTCGGGCCGGTTCGTGCTGTTCGACCAGGGCCGTTTCCATGACCTGGCGACCGAGGCGCCCAAGGACCTTGTGGTGGCGGAGGACAAGCTGGCGTACGTGACCCGGGCGGGCGAACTGAAGCTCGTGCAGAACGGCAGTGTCCATGGGCTTGAGTCCGCTGCGCCCGAGGCGTTGCGGTCCGCCGGCCGCACCATCGCCTACACCCGCGGTGCAGCGCTGAAGCTGGCGGAGCCCACGCGGCCGCGTGAACTGTGCGGGGCGGTGGGCCGGTTCATCGTGCGCGACAGCCTGGTGCTGTTCCACGACCGCACGGACGCCACGGTGAACGTGCACTGGAAGGGGCGCAGCTTCCCCTTGGCCGGTCTCCCGGACACGCTGGATGTGCCGGAGGCCTGGGTGGGCTCCAACACGGCCGTGCTCTTCGATCGCGCGGCGCGCACCGCCTACCGGTTCCATCGCGGCGTGTTGGAACCCTTGGTGGACAGCACCGATGCTGTGCGGGTGGCCGCGGGCGGCGACCTCATCGGGTTCAGTGACGACCTGTCGCGCAGCCTGCAGCTGTGGGACAAGGGCCGCATCACCACCTTGGAGCCGCTCGTGCCACAGGCCATGCAGGCGGGGGATGGCCTGCTGGCCTATGTGAGCGGTGGCGGTGCGTTCAAGTGCTGGAGCGGGGGGCGGGTGCACGCGCTGCTGGACCATGCCCCCACGGCGTGGATGGTGCGGGACAGCCTGCTGGTGGTGGTGGATGCGGGTGCCTTGAAGGTGTTCCACGACGGCGCGCTGCAGGTGGTGGAGCGCTACGTGCCGGAGCAGTGGGTGGCGCAGGGCGGCGCGCTCACCTACCTGGACCTCAACCGCGAGGTGCGTCGCTATGCACGCGGTGAGCGCACGGCGGTGAGCCGGGAGGCCGGCATCGCCCGCTTCGAGGTGTACGGGGACACGGTGGTGTTCACCGGCGATGACGGCGGGGTGAGGGTGTGGTGGCGCGGAGAGGCCTACACGCGCTACTGAGCCTGCGCATTCGCCGCGAGCCGCCTGGTCCCGGACGCCTGTTCGATGCGCGTCAAGGTCCACAGGCTCACCTCCTCCCGCTTGCCGCGCAGGGTGATCTCGCCGATGGGGCGGGCCTCGTACATGTTCTCGGGCAGGCGAAGCACATCCAGGAGGTCCTTGCTGAGGAGGATCTCCACACCGTAGGTGTTGCAGCTGTTCTGGATACGGGCGGCGGTGTTCACCACATCACCGCTGAAGATGCGCTCCTTCTTCACCAGGCCCACCTCGCCGGTGGTGACCTCCCCGTAATGGAACCCGGCCTTGAACTGGGGCACCAGGCCGAAGCGCTGGCGGTAGTGGTCGGCGCGTTCGGCGAGCTTGCGCTGGATGCCGAAGAAACAACGGATGCAGCGGTGGTCCTTCAGCCCCTTGCGGAGCGGCCAGCTCACGCTCACCTCGTCGCCCACGTACTGGTACACCTCGCCGCCGGTGTACACGAGCGGGTCGGTGATGTCCGCATACACGTCGTTGAGCAGTTCGAAGTAGCGGACATGGCCCAGCTTCTCGGCGATGGCCGTGCTGCTCCGCATATCGAGGAACATGAAGATCCGCAGTTCCTGGTGGGGCTTGTCGTAGCGCCCGGCGAGGTAGTTGAAGGCACCGCTGCCATACTGGTCGGTGAGGCGCACGGCCAGCATGGTGGCGGCCATGAGCAGCGTCCAGTAGAGGTATTGCCCCAGGAATGCAAGGGAGAGGATGTCGCTGGGCCGGGGCGGATCGGCGAGCGCGTTCCACGCGGTGCGGACGCCGGCCAGGGCGATGAACACCAGCAGGGCCATGATGCCGACGGCGGGGAGGTAGGCCAGGTGCCGCAGGCGGTCGCGCAGCAGGAAGATGTAGATCCCGCCTCCGAGCAGTCCGCCGAGCAGTGCCCGCCACACATGCTGGCCGAGCTCTTCGGAGACGCCGGCTGGCACCCCGTATTCCCGCAGGACGGCCGTCTCCACAAAGGCCGCCACGACCCCCACCGCGATCCACGCCGCGGTGATGCGCAGCACACGCCGGCTGCGCAGTGCGGTGCGGCCGATGGTGTTGGTGGACCTGGGCATGCGGGGCAAAGGTAGACCGGGGCGGAGGGGCCTCACGCGGCGGAGCGACGCTCGCGGGGGCGCTCGAACAGGTAGTACCACAGCACGCAGCACATGCCCACGGCGAACAGGGCGATGGCGTGCGTCCGCAGCCGGTCCCCGAAAAAAAACTCGCCCACCATCCACGTGCTGTTGGCACCGATCCAGAACACGGTCGCCAGGGCGTGCGCGCGTTCGTAGGCCTCGTGCCGGTGCTTCCAGGCGATGAAAATGGCGACGGCGATGGTCGGTGCGACCATGGCGGTGGCGGGCAGGGCGAGGTCCATGGCCCAGCACATGTCCTTCACCAACCAGAGGACGATGTGGAAGTTCTCGCCCGAGCGGACATCGAGCAGTGGTCGGGCCATGGCGCAGGGCTTTTCAACAGGCGGCAAAGCTCGTGGAAGGAAGGCAGACGGCAGATACCTTTCGGGCCGTGGAACGGGGAGGTCGCACCGCGGAGCGCGGAACCTGGGAGCCTGGGCACCTGCCCAACCTGACGGCGCGCCGCCTGCGGTCCATGATGCTGCTGGTGATGCTCCTGACCGGCCTCGCGGCGCAGGCGCAGCGCGAGCGCTTCTATATCCGGCTGTACGGCCTGGTCACGGAGTATTTCACCGGCGATCCGGAGAAAGGGGTGCTGGTGCGCGTGCTTCGGGACAGCGTGCCGCTGGATGAAACGGTCACCCGGAGCAACGGGACCTACGAGTTCCTGCTCGACCGCGGTGCCATCTACACGGTGTGGTTCTCACGCAAGGACCTGGTGACGAAGCATGTGCGCATCGACGCGCGCGAGATCCCGGTGTTCCCCGATGTACCGTTCTATGAGATGGATGTCCAGATGACCATGATCCAGTGGATCGAGGGGGGCGACTACCAGGTGTTCGACCTGCCCCTGGGCGAGGCCCTGTACAAACACTCGGTGCGAAACCTGAGCTGGAACGTGGAGTACACCGAGCGGATAAGGCCCCAGGTGGCCGAGGCGATGGATGCCTATGAAAAGCTTGTGCGCAAGTACCGGCCGGCCGAGCGGCGGAGGCCTGCGGTGGATCGGTTGTGAGGGGGGCTGGATGTGGGCGCACACGTATGTATGGCCATACATACGTGTGATGATGGTTAGCCGGAGGGACGGTCGCCGGGCAGCGGAACGGGTTGGGGATCAGTACCTTTGGTCGGTTGGTCCGGTGCCATGGTCCGGGGTCCAGGGTCTGGCCTTAGGGTTCATGAATCGGCGGGGTCTCGATCATCAGGTAGACCAGGTGTTCGTTCGGCTAAGTCGCTGAGGTCGATATGATCGTGCAGTGCGCTGCAACCTCTGGCCACCAGAAGTATGTATGGCCATACATGCTTCGGGTGCTGTCCCGCCACGAGCGATCGGAGGGGTTGAAGTGCGCTTAACCTGTCCAGCAGCGCAAAGAAGCACTCGCGTTCGCCAAACCGCTGGTCACCTTGGAACCATGTATGGCCATACATGCATTCCGGGCCAGAACACGGATCACCCTGTGCCCGCCTTCGCGCAAGATGCTGGTGGTGAGCGATCTGGATCGGCAGCTCTGGGCGGATCTGCAGGCGTGGATATATGTATGGCCATACATGTGTTACTTTCGGACCATGCCGACCCCTCGCTCCCCGTTCACCTCCTGCCTGTTCTTCACCTCCGCCGCGTTGGCCCGCACCTTGGACCGCTCCGCGCGCGAACACTTCGGCGCTGTGGAGCTCAGTCCGACCCAAGGGTTCATCCTGATCGGCGTACGCTCCGCGCCGGGGATCTCCGTCAGCGACCTCGCCGTCCTGCTCGTCCTGGATCAGTCCACCGTGACCAAGACCCTCGACAAGATGGTCTCCAAGGGCCTCGTTCAACGCGAGGTCTTTGGTCGCACGGTGCGGGTCTTCCTCACTGGTCGTGGCGAGCGTCTTGAGGCGGATGCCAAGGCCGCGTGGAAGAAGGTGCAGCTGGCCTACCAGGCGCTCGTGGGGGAGGGGGAGGTGAAGCACCTGTGCACCATCATCAACCAAGCCCAGGTGAAACTGTCGGAGGTCGAAGCGTAGTGAATTCCGTGCGGTCGTATTAGGGGTCGGTCGGACGGCCCGGTCCGGTTCATCGGGCCTCTTCCTGGAACCGCCCCACAAGCTTCACCACCTCGAGGGCTTCCCGCACATCGTGCACGCGCAGGATGGCCGCTCCGCCGAGCAGGGCGAGGGTGTTCAGCGCGGTGGTGCCGTTCCGGGCGTCGGCGGCGGAGGTGCCCAACACCTCGTTGATCATGCGCTTGCGCGAAACGCCCACCAGAACGGGTGCACCCAGCGCCGCGAGCCGAGGCAGTTCGCGGAGCAGCGTGTAGTTGTGGTCGGTCGTTTTGCCGAAGCCGAACCCGGGATCGATCACCACATCGGGGATGCGGGCCTCCCTGCAGGCCGTGAGCCGACCGCTCAGGAAGCGCGTCACTTCCCCGGCCACGTCCGCGTAGGTGGGTTCGACCTGCATCGTGGCCGGTGTGCCCTGCATGTGCATCGCCACATAGGGCACGTGGAGGTCGGCCACGGTGGACAGCATCGCGGGGTCGAGCGTTCCACCGCTGATGTCGTTCACCAGGCAGGCCCCGGCATGGACGGCGGCCTCGGCCACCTCGGCCCGCCAGGTGTCCACGCTCAGCAGGGCTTCCGGGAACCGCTTGCGCACGGCTTCGATCACCGGCAGGACGCGACGCATCTCCTCGTCCAACGGAAGAAGGCTGCTTCCCGGCCTCGAACTGGCCCCGCCGATGTCCAGGATGGAGGCGCCCTCCTTCAGCATCCGTTCGGCGAGGTGCAGGGCCGACCCCCGATCCACCCGGCTGCCTGTGTGGAACGAATCGGGTGTCGCGTTCAGAATGCCCATGACGCAGGGCGAGGGCAGGTGCATCAGCTGCCCGCGAACGCGCCAGCGGATGGGGGGCGGGATCATGCGGCGAAGATCGGTCGGCCGGGGATCCGCGACCTTCGCGGCATGGTGCTTCCACGTGGGCCGCTCCTTGCCGTCCTGCTCTCGGCCTCCGGCCCGCTGATCGCCCAACAGGACAGCCTGCTCCGGATCTGGAGGGATGAGGCCCGTCCGGACACGGTGCGCATGCACGCCGCCGGTGAAGCGCTCCGCACCTTGATCTACCAGGACCCGGACAGCGCATTGCGCCTGTCCATGGATCTGCACGAGACCGCCACGCGCGCCGGTGATCGCGGACGCCAGGCGTTCGCGCTCAACTTCAAGGGCATGGCCTACGTGCTGATGGGCAACTTCTACCCTGCGGTGGTGGCCTATCGCGAGATGCTGGCGCTGTATGAGCAACTGGACGATCGACGTGGCGTGGCCGGAGCGCACAGCAACCTCGGTGCGGTGTTCCATCAACAGGGTGATCTGGTCCGCGCCCTGGGGCACTACGAACAGTGTGTGCCGGTCTTCGAGGCGTTAGGCGATGCACGCGGAAAGGCCATCACGGCGAGCAACCTCAGTGGCATCCATCGCGAAATGGGCGATACGGCCTCGGCGCGTCGGTTGCTCGAACAGGTGCTGAGGTCGGCGGAGGCCGCGGAGGAACGCTCCGGCATGGCCGGTGCCTATGGCAACCTCGGCCTTCTTGCCCAGGACCGGGGCGACCTTCGGGGCGCGCTCGCGCTCTATTCCCTGAGCCTGCGATACCGGGTGTTGATGAACGATCGCGCGGGCAAGGCGCTGATGCAGCACGACATCGGTGAGGTCCATCGGCTCCTTGGGCGGATGGATAGCGCGTCCCACTGGATATCGGCCAGCATCAGTTTGCGCGATTCGCTGGGCGACGAGCCGGGATTGGCCCAGGCCTTGGTCAGTCTGGGCTTGCTCGCCTTGGAGCAGGGTCGTCCGAAGGAGGCCATTGACCACTGCACCAGGGCGGCGATGTCCGCGGCGGACCTGCAATTGCGTACGGTGGAGGAGAAGGCGTGCGCGTGCCTGGTGAAGGCCTGTGAACGGACCGGCGATCGCGACTGCGTCGATCGCAACGTCGCGCGAAGGGCCGTCCTCAACGACAGCCTTCAGCGCCAGGAGGCGCGGGCGATCCTCGCCCGCGTCGAGTTCCGAAAGAGCATGGTGGCGGACAGCGTGCAACGCGCGCTCGCCGCGTCCGGCGACCCGGGAACGGGCACGGGCTCCAGGGACCGCTGGCTTTGGCTTGCCGCCGGGCTTGGCGCGGTCGGCCTGGGCATCTGGTGGTGGCGCAGGCGCTCCGCACAGGCCTGATACCTTCGCCGCCGCATGGAACGCACCCTGTCCCAGTACGATGCCGTCATCGGCGAGTGCATGGCCCTGTTCACCCGAAAGGCGCAGGACTATGGCACGGCCTGGCGGGTGCTCCGCGTCCCCTCCCTCACCGACCAGATCATGATCAAGGCGCAACGCATCCGCACCTTGCAGACGGTGGGGGAGAGCAAGGTGGGGGAAGGCGTGCGACCGGAGCTCATCGGCATCATCAACTACGCGGCCATGGCCTTGGTGCAGTTGGAACATGGCGTGGTGGATGTGCCGGACCTGGATGCGGCCACGGCCACGGCCCGTGTGCAGGCTGCCATCCAGCAGGCGCGCGACCTCATGCAACGCAAGAACCACGACTACGGCGAGGCCTGGCGGAGCATGCGCGTCAGTTCGCTGGTGGACCTCATCCTGATGAAGCTCTTGCGCATCAAGCAGATCGAGGACAACGCCGGGGCCACCCTCGTCAGCGAAGGCATCGATGCCAACTTCCTGGACATCATCAACTACGGCGTCTTCGCGATGATCCGCCTCGATGAGGGGGCTTGACCCCGTGGTCCGTTAACGAAGTGTGAACGTCCCGGTCACGGACCGCACCCCCACTAACTTGCGCCCCGCCACCGCCCCATGCGGAGCAGCTCGGTGACCATGCGCATCCTGATCCTCCTCTGCCGCATCCTTGTCGGCGCCACATTCATCGTCTCCGGCCTGGTGAAGGCCAACGACCCGCTCGGCTTCAGCTACAAGCTGCAGGAGTATTTCGCCGAGAGCGCGCTCAACATGCCCTGGCTGGAGCCGTGGGCCCTCGCGCTGGCGATCCTGGCCTGCCTGGGCGAGATCGTGCTGGGCTTTGCAGTGCTGGTGGGGGGGCGCATGAAGCTGGCCACCTGGGCCCTCGTGCTGCTCACGCTCTTCTTCGGCTGGCTCACAGCCTACACCGCCACCTGCGACCCCAACGGCACCTACACCGTGCTCGTGAACGGGGTGTCCGAAGAGCGCGGCGTCACCTGCGTCACCGATTGCGGGTGCTTCGGGGATGCGATGAAAGGCTCCATCGGCCGGAGCCTCACCCCGTGGGAGAGCTTCACCAAGGATGTGATCCTGTTGGTCCTCGTACTGCCCATCTTCTTCGCCGCGGTCCGCCGTCCGGGCATCCCCTTCAACTCGGCCGCCGATGACAAGGTGTTGCTGCCCGGTGGGCTCATCGGCGTGGCCGTCTGGAGCTGGGTCTTCGGATCCTTCTTCTACCTCGCGTTCACCATCGTGGGCCTTCTGGGGTATCTGATGGTGAAGCGGTACACGCAGGGTGCGCGCGCCGAATGGACCACGGCCGGGTGGGTCTCCATGCTGGGTGCGGTCTTCATCTGGTGGTGCTATGCGCACCTCCCGTGGATCGACTACCGCCCTTACGCCACGGGGAAGAGCATCAGCGAACAGAAGACGATGGGCCAGGCGCCCGAGCAGGTCATCTACATGACCTATCGCAACCAGGCGACAGGCGAGAGCAAGGAGTTCGACACGCGCGGCGCCTATCCCTGGGACGACAGCACCTGGGTGTACGTCGACCGGCGGGTGGAGGTGCTGAAGGCCGGAGTGGAGAGCCCCGTGCAGGATTTCGGGCTCACCGACCGCGATGGCAACGACATCACCGCGGACGTGCTCGGTGACCCGACGCCCGTGCTGCTGGTGATGATCTACAACGTGGAGAAGGCGGACCCCGGCTGCATGCCTGAGATCAACAGCCTCGCCCAGGCGGCCTTCAACGCCGGCTGGTATGTCTATGGCGTGTCCGCAAGTCCGTTCGAGCGGATCGAGGACTTCCGCCACACCCATCAGACGCCGTTCGACTTCCTGCAGTGCGACGAGAAGACCGTGAAGACGGTCGTTCGCAGCAATCCCGGTGTCGTGCTGCTCCAGCAGGGCACCGTGCGCGGGCAGTGGTCCTGTCGCGACACGCCCAGCCTGGAGGAGGCGAAGGCGCAGCTGCCCTGATCGATCAGGGGCGGAATCGCTGCTGCACAAGGTCCGCGGTGATCCGCGCGCTGAACAGGCAGAGCGGGATGCTGGCGCCCGGATGCGCACTGCCCCCGCAGAAGAAGAGGTTCGCGATGCGGCGGGTGAAGTTCGGATGGCGCAGCAGGGTCGCGAGGATGCCGTTCACGCTGTTCCCGTAGATCGCCCCCTGCGGGCTGTCGGTCAGGGCCTCGATCGTGCGGGGGTCGGTCACGGCCTCACAGGTGATCGCCGAGGCGATGTCCGTGCCGAGCATGCGCGACAGCTTGGCCTGCACGTTCTCCCTCGTGCGCCCCACCAGGGTGTCCCAATCCTGTCCGCTGTTGTTGGGCGCGCTCACCATCGTGAACCAGTTCTCATGCCCGGCCGGAGCGTCCTGCGGGTTCAGCTTGCTGCTGATGTGGACGTACACGGACGGGTCGTCGTGCATGGTCCGGTCGCGGAAGATGCGGTCGTACTCCTGGCGGGCATCCCCGCTCATGAACATGTTGTGCGGCCCGAGCGTCGCATGGCTGCGGCCCATGCCCCAGTGGAACACGATGACCGAGCTCGAGCGCGGCTGGGCGAGAGATGTACGCGGCGCCCGCTGGTCCTTCAGCAGCGTTCTCCAGGTCCGCAGTACATCGGCATTGCTCACCACCGCATCGTAGCGCTCCATGACGCCGTTGACCTCCACGCCACAGGCGCGTCCGCCCTCCACCACGATGCGCTCCACCGGCGTGTCGAAGTGGAAACGCACACCCTGCCGGCGGGCGAGGCCTTCCAGCGCCCGGGCCACCGCGTACATGCCGCCCTCCGCATGGAAGGAGCCCAGGGCCAGCTCGAAGTAGGAGATGAGGTTGAGGGTCGCAGGCGCCTGGTAGGGGTTGGCCCCGTTGTAGCTGGCGAACTGGTTGAGGATGGCGGCCGCCTTCGGGGCGCGCAGCAGCGCGGCGTTGCTCCGGGCCATGCTGGTGAGCGGCTCGATGCGCCCGAACCGCAGCAGGCCGGAGAGCGTGGACGCGTTCAGGTAGTTACCCGGCACGTGCAGCGACCGCTCCAGAAAGACCTTCTGCGTGATCTCCAGCTTCTCCTGCGAGCGATCGAGAAAGCGGATCATCCGATCGCGCTCGGTCCCGGTGTGGGCGGCGAACTCATCGGCCAGGGCGTTCCGATCGGCCCAGGTGCGCACCACGGTGCCGTCCTCGAAGTGGTAGTGGAAGCCGGGGTCGAGGCGCTGGTAGCGCCAGTGTTCCCGGGGATCTTCGCCACACAGGGTGAAGAGCGCGTCGATGTGGTGTGGTACGGTGAGCACCGTGGGCCCGCGGTCGAACCGGTGGCCGTCCAGACGGAGCTCGCCCATCTTGCCGCCGGCCATCGGGCCGCGTTCAAGCACAGTGACCTTCCATCCCGCATGGGCCAGGCGGATGGCGACGGCCAGGCCGGCAACACCGGCGCCGATCACGGCGCAGCGGCGGTCGGTCGATGGGGGCATGGGGGCGGAGCGGGGCCGAAGTTCGGGATCGCGGGCCGCCGTCGCACCTTTGTGCCGGCATGATGGTCCTGTTCCACATCGGGTGCGTCCTCGGCGCCTTCCTGGCCATGGAGGGGGTGGCCTGGGCCGCCCACAAGTACATCATGCACGGCATCGGCTGGGGCCTGCACCGCGACCATCACCAGCCGGATCCGGGCCACCGGTTCCAACGCAACGACTGGTTCGCCCTGATCTTCGCCATCCCGAGCTGGCTGTTCATGCAGACCGGTGTGATGGGCGGCTGCGACTGGCGGCTCTATGTGGGCATCGGCATCCTCCTCTATGGCATCGCCTACGTGTACGTGCACGAGGTGGTGATCCACAACCGGCCGGGTCGGCGCCGCAAGATCCAGAACCGCTACCTGCAAGGCCTGGCAAGGGCGCATTTCGCCCATCACCGGCGTGAGGGCCCCGAGGACGGGGAGTGCTTCGGCATGCTGCTGGTCCCCCTGAAGTACTTCCGCCGGCCGAAGGGTTGATCCCAGGGGGCTGTTGATATCGCAGGCCACGGGTGGGGCGACCCGCCGGACCGCGCGCCCATCTTTGTCCGACCACCTGCGAAACGGGGTGGTATGTCCGTATGCGCACCGTGATCGCCGGCAACTGGAAGATGAACAAGGACCGGCCCCAGGCTTCCGAGCTGCTGGCCCGGCTCGCCGAGGGTGCCGCCGGGCTCCCCCCCGATGTGGAGGTCATCGTGGCCCCCGCCTTTCCGTTCCTGGACCTGGCGGTCGGGCACCTGCGGGGCACCACCATCAGCGTGGCCGCCCAGCATTGCCATGAGGCGCCTGCAGGCGCCTTCACCGGTGAGGTGAGCGCCGGCATGCTGGCCAGCCTGGGGGTGAAGGCCTGCATCGTGGGGCACAGTGAACGCCGGCAGTACTTCGGCGAGACGGACACGGCCGTGCATGCACGGATCCAGGCGCTGCTGGCGGTGGGTATCGCCCCGATCTACTGCTGCGGCGAGCTCCGTGCGGAGCGCGAGGCCGGCCGGCATCAGGAGGTGGTGGGCGCCCAGCTGCACGAGGCCCTGGCCGGACTGCCCGCCGACGCCTTTGCCACGCTCATCGTGGCCTACGAGCCGGTGTGGGCCATCGGCACCGGCCTGAACGCCACGGCGGACCAGGCGCAGGAGATGCACGCCTTCATCCGCGGCCGCCTCAGGGACCTGGTGCCGCAGCATGCCGATCGGGTACCCATTCTCTACGGCGGCAGTTGCAAGCCCGACAATGCGGCCGAGCTCTTCGCCGGGGCCGATGTGAACGGCGGTCTGATCGGCGGTGCCTCCCTGGACGCCCCTTCATTCCTGGAACTGGTGCGGATCGCCCACCGCGTGAAGAACCCCGGATGACCCCCATGCCCTGGACGGAGATCGACCTGCTCATCCGACCGCTGGACCCCTGGCGGGACCTGCTGATGGTGGAACTGGCGGAACTGGGTTTCGACAGCTTCGAGGAGACCCCGCAGGGGGTGAAGGCGGCGATCCGTTCCGAGCGCTACGACCGGCGGGGGGTGGAGCAGGTCCTTGCCCCGCACCGGGCCCATGTACAGGTGAGCCTGGAGGAGCGTGAGGTCCCCGACACGAACTGGAACGCCGTGTGGGAGGCCGGGTTCGAACCGGTGCGCGTGGGGAAGGAGGTGCTCATCCGCGCCGCCTTCCATCCCGCCGACCCCGGCTTCGGCACGAAGATCGTCATCACCCCGCGCATGGCTTTCGGCACGGGGCATCACGCCACCACGAGGTTGATGGTCGAGGCCATGCTGGCGATGGACCTCGCGGGCAAGGCCGTGTGCGACATGGGCTGCGGTACCGGCGTGCTGGCCATCCTCGCCGCCCGGCGTGGGGCCGCGGAGCTGCTGGCGGTGGACAACGACCCGCAGGCCGTGGACAATGCCCGCGAGAACCTCGACGCCAACGGCTGCGGGACATGGCCGGTGAAGCGCGGTGACGTCAACGACCTGGAGCCCGACCGCTGGGACCTGATCCTGGCCAACATCGAGCGCATCACGCTGCTTCGCGGCATGCCTGCGCTGGCCAAGGCCTTGCGGCCGGGAGGCACCCTCCTGCTCAGCGGCTTCCTGGCCCCGGACACGGACGCGCTGCGCGCTGCGGCGCGCCTGGCCGGGCTGCGCGATGGCGACGCCGCGCAGCACGGAGAATGGACCCTGCTCGCCTGCCACCGACCATGATGAAGCACCGCTCGTACACCGTCCCGCGCCTCGTCCTCGCCCTCTTCGGCCTGGTCGCCTTCCTGCGGCCGGCGATGGCCCAGACCAAGGCCTTCTCCCAGGACCCGGCGGCCTTCCTCCAGGAGGTGAGCGCCCTGCTGATCGAGGCCGATAAGAAGGAGGGCAAGGCCTTCATGGAGACCGTCTTCACCCCCGTGTGGAACGGCACCTACTACCAGGATGGCCAGCGCAGGCGGGTGATCGACATCGCCAACGCGATGCAGAAGAAACGTTTCGAGGCCTATCCGCACTTCAAGGACTACCTGGGTGCGGTGGCGGCCTTCGCCAACGGGGGACGGAGCGCCGCCGAGTTCGATGCGTGGATGACCAGCCTGGACGAACTGGTGAAGAGCGGTCGCAAGAAGAACTTCAGCAGCTACATCACCATGTGCGCCGGACTGTTCCGGGACCGCACCATCTACGAGAGCGCAAGCACGCGGTGGCAGGCCTCGGGCACCGGCTTCACCTTCGCCTACGACTCGGTGCCGAAGGTCGTGTTCGAGCGCACCGACCTGCGCTGCTTCGCCAAGGGGGACAGCGCGGTGATCATCGGCACCAGCGGCACCTACTACCCCACCCAGGAGCTGTGGCGCGGGCGCGCGGGCAAGGTCACCTGGCAGCGCGCGGGCCTCAAGCCCACCGCCACCTTCGCCGAGTGGAACGGCCCCTACGAGGTGCGCATGAAGAGCAGCACCTTCGAGGTGGACAGCGTGCAGTTCAACGACCCCTACTTCGAACGTACCCTGTTGGGCCGGCTCACGGACAAGGTGCTGGCCAATGTGGACGAGGACAACGCGAGCTATCCGCGCTTCGAGAGCTACGACCGCAGGATGAAGATCCGCGACATCGTGGACGGCATCGACTTCGAGGGCGGCTTCAGCATGCAGGGCGCCAAGCTGCAGGGCTACGGCACCCGCGAGGAGCCCGCCTACCTCACCTTCTACCGGGAGAAGCGCCCCTTCATCGTCACCCAGGGCCTCGCCTACAGCATCGAGCCCGAGCGCATCACCAGCGAGGACGTGGGCGTGCGGCTGGTGGTGGACAAGGACAGCATCCATCACCCCAGCGTCAGCCTGCGCTACCTGAAGGACAAGAAGCTTCTCACCCTGATCAAGAAGGACGAGGGCCTCAGCAAGGCGCCGTACTACGACACCTACCACCAGCTCGACATGTACTTCGAGGTGCTCACCTGGAAGCAGGGCGACCCGGTGGTGCAGTTCGGCAATCTGCAGGGCAGCACGCAGGACCGGGCGAGCTTCGAGAGCTTCAACTACTTCAAGGAGAAGCGGTACATGGCGATGCTCGGCATCGATGCCATCCATCCCCTGGTGCGGCTCAACGATTTCACCAAGCAGGCCAGCATGGACTTCTCCGCGCAGGAGTTCGCCAGCGGCACGCGCATGCAGAAGGACCAGGTGGTGCCCCTGCTGATCGACATGGCCAACAAGGGCTACCTCGACTACGACCCCGAGACCGAGGATGTGCATGTGAAGCCCCGGCTCAAGCAGCACATCCTGGCCAGCGCCGGCAAGGTGGACTACGACGTGCTGCAGTTCAACAGCAAGGGGCAGGACGGGGTGAACGCCACCCTGAACCTGCTGAACTGGGACCTGGCGCTGGTGGGCGTATCGCGCATCATCCTCAGCGATTCGCAGGACGTGCGCATCTTCCCCAGCGAGCAGAAGATCACCATCAAGAAGGGCCGCGACTTCACCTTCGGCGGCATGGTGCAGGCCGGCAAGCTCCAGTACCATGGCAAGGAGTACTACTTCCACTACGAGCCCTTCACGATGGACCTGCTGAACGTGGACTCGGTGAGCTTCTACGCGGACAGTTTCGAGCCCGACGAGAACGGCGAGACCGGCTGGGTGCGGGTGCGGAACGTGCTCGAGCAGGTGAGCGGCACCCTGGAGGTGGATGCGCCCACCAACAAGAGCGGACTGCAGCAGAAGAACTACCCGCAGTATCCCAAGTTCAACAGCGCCAAGGAGTCCTTCGTCTATTACGACAACCCCCGCATCCAGAAAGGGGTGTACGACCGCGACCGCTTCTACTACCGCAGCGATCCCTTCCAGCTGGACAGCCTGGACAACTTCACCAACGAGGGCCTGTACTTCCCCGGCACCCTTATCAGCGCCGGCATCTTCCCGGACATCAAGGAGCCACTGCGCCTGCAGCCGGACTATGCCCTGGGCTTCGTGCGGTCCACCGGCGACGGAGGCATGCCCCTCTATGGCAAGCGCTCCAAGTTCGACAACACCATCACCCTCAACTTCAACGGCCTGCAGGGCGACGGCGAGCTGGCCTACCTCACCACCATCGCCAACTCGAAGGCGTTCGTGTTCTGTCCGGACAGCACCTTCGGTGTGGCGGACACCCTGTTCAACGCCGCAAGCACTGCGGCGCTCAACGTGCCCAGTGTGAAGGGCGGGCAGGTCTTCGTGCGCCTCGAACCCAAGCGCGAGAACCTCTTCGCCGCCTCCACCCGCGCCCCGATGGTGATGTATGACGGGCAGGCCTACCTGCACGGCCACACGGACCTTGGCCCCAAGGGCATGACCGGCGCCGGGCTCGTGGACTTCACCAACGCCACCCTGCGCGCGGACCTCTTCGACTTCAAGACGATGCAGCTGCACTCGGACACCAGCGACTTCCGGCTCACCGAGGGGGACACGGCCAGCATCGCGTTCCGGACGGACAACGTGAACGCCACCGTGAAGCTTGACGAGCGCCTTGGCGAGTTCGTCAGCAACGGCGACGAGACCAAGGTGGAGTTCCCGGTGAACCAGTACATCTGCTACATGGACCGCTTCAAGTGGTACATGGACCAGGGCGACATCGAGCTGGAGAGCGACCGCACGGCCGCGGCCGCCTCCGAGGACCTGCAGCTCTCCGGATCGAACTTCATCAGCATCCGGCCCGACCAGGACTCGCTGGCCTTCATGGCGCCCAAGGCGCGGTACGACCTCAAGCGCCACCTCATCACCGCCAACGACGTGCAGTACATCCAGGTGGCCGATGCCTTGGTGACACCGGACAGCATGCGCGTGCGCATCCGCCGCAACGCCGAGATGGACCCGCTCACCAACGCGGTGGTCACCGCCAACTTCGTCACCAAGCACCACCGCATCTACGACGCCACGGTGGACATCCGCAAGCGGCGTGAGTACAGCGCCACCGGGCAGTACGACTACGTCGACGAGAACAAGAAGACCTACACGATCCGCCTGCAGAACGTGAACGTGGACACCGCCTACCAGACCTATGCCCGTGGCCGGGTGCTGGAGGACGAGGGCTTCCAGCTGAGCCCCGCGTTCGACTTCTTCGGCGATGTGCTGCTGGAGGCCAGCATCAAGGAGCTCACCTTCACCGGAAGCACCCGTGTGCAGCATGGATGCCCCGGGTTGGAGCGCAACTGGATGCGCTTCAGCGGCCGCATCGACCCCCTCGAGGTCTTCATCCCGGTGAGCGATTCGCTGCTGGACGACAAGGGCCAGGCCATCGGCAACGGCGTCTTCCTCACCACGGAGGACCCCTTCACCACCTACGGCACCTTCCTGAGCCGCAAGCGCGACCGGAAGGACGCCCCGGTGATCAGTGCCCAGGGACTGCTCTTCTTCGACAAGGCGAAGAAGGCCTATGTGGTGAGCAACAAGGAGAAGATCCGCCAGCGCAGCCTGCCGGGCGACCTGGTGAGCCTGGGCACCGAGGACTGCCTCGTGCAGGGCGACGGCCGCATCCGGCATGGCCTCAACCTGGGCCGTGTGGCGGTGGACAATGTGGGCTCGCTGCTCCACCGACCGGACAGCACCACGGCCCGTGTGGTGATGATGGCCGACTTCTTCTTCCTGGAGAACGCCCTGGAGCGCATGACCAGCGAGATGCTCGCCTATCCCGACCAGAAGCAGGTGGACATCACCAAGACCCCGTATGAACGGTCACTGCGCGAAGTGCTCGGCCTGGAGAAGAGCGACAAGCTCATCAGCGAGCTCAGCCTGAAGGGCGAGATCAAGAAGCTGCCCGACGAACTGGTGAAGGCCATCAACCTCTGCGACGTGAACCTCTACTGGGACGAGGTGGAGCAGAGCTGGCTGAGCCGCGGCCCGATCGGCGTGGGCACCGTGCTGAAGAAGCCCGTGTTCCGCTACGTGAAGGGCAAGGTGGAGCTGCAGCGCAAGCGCAGTGGCGATGCGATGACCATCCTGCTGATGCTCGACGACCAGACCTACTACTTCTTCCAGTACGCGCGTAACTACCTTTATGCCTACAGCAGCGACCAGCAGTTCAACACGATGCTGAGCGAACTGAAGGACGACAAACGGGTGCTGGAGAGCAGGAAGGACGAACCGGCCTACCAGTTCATCCTCACCAACAAACGCAAGGTGGACGAGTTCCGCGACCGATTCGGGCTTTGAACCATGGACTTCCCCTGGGTGTACGGAGCGTTCAGCGTGGTGCTCGCCTACCTCATCGGCAGCATCCCCACCGCGGTGTGGTGGGGCCGGGCCTTCCATGGCATCGATGTGCGCGAGCACGGCAGCCGCAACGCGGGCGCCACCAACACCTTCCGCGTGCTCGGCCCCCGGGCCGGTGTTCCCGTGCTCCTCATCGACGTGCTCAAGGGCTTCATGCCCGTGCGCGTGCTGCCCAATCTCTCCGGATTGGAAGTGGACGGGGAGGCGTGGATGTGGTTCCGCGTGACGCTCGTGCTGGTCACCGTGCTCGGGCACCTCTATCCGGTGTTCGCAGGCTTCCGGGGGGGCAAGGGCGTGGCCACCTCCCTGGGCGGGGTGCTCGCCGTGCACCCCGGCGCGGCGCTGCTCTGCGTGGGGGCCTTCGCGCTCGTCTTCATCCTGTCCCGCTACGTCTCGCTCGGGTCGATGACCGCGGCGGTCATCTACCCTCTGGCGGTGGTGCTGGTGTTCCAGGAGACCAGTCCGGTGAAGGTGGGCTTCGCTGTGGTGCTGTGCCTCATGGTGCTCTACACCCATCGCCAGAACATCGGTCGCCTGTGGCGCGGAGAGGAGAACCGGTTGGACCTGGCCGGACGGAACGCCGGAAGCCCATGAAACCGCCGACCCCTCCAAGCGGTATAAGGGCGCGCTCTTCGATGATGACCCGCCTCGCGGTGCTCCCGCTGTGGCTGTGCGCTGCCTTCCTCGCCCACGGACAGGGCGACAAGCAGTTGCGCGCCAAGGCCGACGCCCTCTTCGCCGAGGAGCGGTTCGCCGAGGCACTGCCCTTGTACTCGCAGCTGGTGAGCCTGGAGCCCGGCGACCGCCGCCTGAACTATCACTTCGGCACCTGCGTGCTCCACGGCGGCGGCGACCGCGAGAAGGCCGTCGGCTTCCTGAAGTACGCGGCCGAGGACCCGGCCATGCCGGCGCTCGCCTGGTACTGGCTGGGCCGCGCCTACCACCTCAACTACCGCTTCACCGACGCGCTGAACGCCTACCAGCGGTTCCGCGGCACCGGGGACACCAAGGCCATCGCCGCCCATCCCGTGGACGGCCTGGAGCAGCAGTGCCGCAACGGCCAGCAGCTCCTCAGCAGCCTCAAGGAGATCACCGTGAGCAGCAAGGTGGAGGTGGAGGACCGCGAGTTCTTCCGCTACTACGACCTGGAAGGCATCGGCGGCCGCATCGTGGTGACCCCGGATGAACTGAAGACGCCCCTGGACAGGAAGTACACCGGCCGTTCGCTCATCTACCTGCCCGACAAGCCCGGCCCCATCTACTTCGGCAGCTACGGCAGGGACGGGAAGAACGGTCGCGACATCTACCGCACGGAGCTCCTGCCCAACGGCACCTTCGCCGCACCGGTGCGCCTGGCCGGCTTCATCAACACCGACCAGGACGAGGACTTCCCCTTCATGCATCCCGATGGGAAGAGCTTCTACTTCGCCAGCAAGGGGCACAACAGCATGGGGGGCTATGACATCTTCAAGAGCACCTACGACCGGGGGATGGACGCCTTCGGGCGACCGGTGAACCTCGACTTCGCCGTGAACACGCCCGACGAGGACCTGTTCTACATCGTGGACGGGGAGGGCCGGCAGGCCTGCTTCGCGTCGGCGCGCAGCAGCAGCCAGAACATGCTGCACGTGTACCGCGTCAGTACCGAACAGGTGCCGGTCGTGCTCACCGTGTTGAAGGGCACCTTCGCCTCGGCCTTCGATCCGGAGGACCGCAAGGCGCACATCGTGGTGGAGGACGGCCTCACCCGCGAGGTGGTCGCCGATGTGCGGACGGACATCAACGGCACCTACCTGATCAGCCTGCCGCGCAGTGGCCGTTACCGGTTCCTGGTGGAGGCGGGCCCCTCGGGGCGCACCCATGCGGGGATCGTGGAGGTGCCGCGCAGCGATGGCCCGCGCGCCTATCGCCAGGAACTGAAGCTGGAGGACCAGGGCGGCCAGGAGCGGTTGCTCATCCGCAACTACTTCGAGGAGGCGCTGGAGGGCGATCTCGTGGCCATGGCTCTCGAGGAGATCAAGCGTCGTGCCCGCCTGGATGTGGGGCAGGCCACGGCCGCACCGCCCGTCGCCCAGGAGGAGGCGCCGCGCAGCACGGACCAGTTGATGAACGAAGCGGGCTTCACCGGCGACCGCACGGCGGCCTCCGTGGTGGCCGATCTGCAGAAGTCCGCACTGCAGGACGAGCAGCGGTTGATGGACCTGGCCGATGGTTCAGGCGCCGCCTTCACGCTGGCCCAGGAGGCCGTGCAGGAGGCCGAACGCTCGGCCGCGCTGGCGGACGACCTGGTGAAGCAGGCGGTGCTGACCACGGACACGGTGGCACGCGACAGGCTGATGCGTGATGCGGCGCTGGCCCGCGCCCGCGCGACCGACGCCAACGCCAAGGCCCGCGCGGCCATGCGCACCGGGCAGGACCTCGACGCCGAGCGGATGGCCACCGCACAGCGGGCCCAGCGCACGGCCACACTGGCCACCGAACTGGGCGATGCGCTGAACGCGAAGCAGGCCGAACGCACGCTGCCCCTGCTGGTGAAGGCCCGCGAGCTCGAGGAGGCCGCGAAGGGCTCCGGCGCGACACCCGATCTGGTGGAGCGGGTGCGGCGCGAGGCCACCGAGAAGGAACTCGAGGCCACACGCGCCATGGCCGCAGCCCGCAGCAAGAGCAGCGAGGAGAGCGAGCTTCGCGACCGCATCGGCAGGCTCGAACGCGAGCTGGCCACCGCCAAGGGCAAGACCCGCCAGGACGAGATCACGCGGGAGCTCACCGAACAGCGCGAACAGCTCGGCTACCTGGGGCAGGAGGTCACCAAGGCCTACCAGCGGGCGCGTGCGGCCGAGGAGGAGGTGGCCACGATGCGGACGCGCGGCCAATTGGTGGCGGGCCTGGTGAAGCGACCCGACCTGCGCCCGGCCGCACAACTGGACGCCTCCGCGGTGGAAGCGCTCGCCGGGCGCATCGCGCAGAACGTGCAGCGCATCGGCGGCCTGGCGGTGGATGAGCGCTACAGCGGCGCCACGGCCGCGCAGCTGGCCGAGGAGCCCGCAGCCCGGTACGACTGGCGCTTGGACGAGGCCCTCGCCGCAGCGGAACCACGGGAGGCGACCACGTCGACCTCATCGGAGCGCACGGCGGCCGAGGAGGCCTCGGCGCGCACCATCGCCGCACCCGCAGGACAGCAGCCACAGGCCGCGCCCGTGCAAGTGATGCAGCCGGAGGGCATCACCGCCCAGGATGGGGCGGTCCCCGAAGAACGCCCCTCCACCGCTGCAGGAGCCGCGGCGCAGGAGGTTCCCAGGGAGCAGGCCCCGGACAGGACCGTTCCCCTGTCAGGGAGCGTGACACCGGATGCCGCCGCCGAACAGCCCACGGACGCGATCGCCGCAGCGACGACTTCAGGCGGTGCCGACGACACGATCGCGGCAGCCCCGGTGCAGCCGCAGGATGCGTCGACCTCTTCCACAGGCGAACCGAAGGTGACGAGCGACGGTGCCGTTGGAGCACCGCCGGAGGCGCAGGGGCCGCCCACGCCGCAGCAGATCCGCGAGGAGGTCGTTGCACCCGTGGAAGGGTCGGAGCGGGCGGAGACCCAAGAGCCGGCCATGACGAACGAGCAGCAGCGCTTCGTGCTGGAGAACGAAGTCGCCGAACTGCAGCAATTGCGGGCGGCCACGCGCGACCGTCAGGAGCGTGAACGCGTCACGGCCCGGATCACCCAGGTGCGTACGCGG
This sequence comes from Flavobacteriales bacterium, assembly GCA_016715895.1. NCBI lineage: Bacteria > Pseudomonadati > Bacteroidota > Flavobacteriia > Flavobacteriales > Flavobacteriales bacterium. The sequence goes on from JADJXH010000003.1 coordinate 173,846, forward strand.
ATCGACAGCCTCGATGCGGCCGTCGCCGCAGCGCGCATCGCTGCGGAGTCCACCATCCAGCCGGTCGACAGCCCCGAGGTGGCGGTGGTCGGCGGCACCGCCCTGGACCTGCCGGCGGGGCTTTCCGATGAACAGCTCATCGAACTGCTGACCCCGGGCCACGCGGCCGATGTGGCCCGCCTGCAGGCCGTCCAGGACCTTGACGAGCGTGTGGCCGCGCTCAGCGATCTGAGCGCGATCCTCGTGGACAGCATCGACGTGCAGGTGCAGCGGCAGCTGAAGATCATCGAACGCGAACCGTCCCGCTCCGCGGACGTGCTGCCCCGGGTGGACCGGCTGCGGATGCTCAAGGCCGCCGAGGAGTCCCGCGCCGAACGCCTGCGGTCGGAAGCCATGCGCAGCGATCTGCTGGTCACCGCCGCTCCCGTCTCCGGGATCGATCGTGAGGCCGTGGGTGGGTCCGCTGCGATGTCCGGCACGGAGGCGGCACGGTACGTGGCCATCGCCGGGCGCCCCACCGCGGTGTACACCAGCAAGTTGGAGGTGAGGTCCGCAGAGGTGGGCGAGGCCGTGGCCCTGCGTGACAAGGACCTGGCGGAGATGGACCTGCTCCAGGTCCGGATCGACTCCCTGGAGGCGATGCTCGATACGGTGCAGGGGAAGACCTACGACCGCATCCGCAAGGAGGCCGACCGGGCCATCGACGATCAGCTGATCCTGCGCACGGACATGGGTCAGCGCATGGCCTACATCACGCGGGAGGAGCTCAAGGCCGGACGTGACAGCCTGAAGCTCCTGTCCACGAAGGTGGCCCCTCTCGGCCTTGCACCCGATGAGCCGGTGCTTGCCCTTGCCCGCTCCGAGGAGGGCAGTTCCCGCACCTACGCGGCGGAGGGCGAGCGCCTGCGGAAGCTTGCCGACCGCACGGAGGACATCCTGGCTCGGGACAGCCTCTATCGCCTGGCGTACACCGCCGAACTGCAGGCGCTGGCCGCGGTCGATCGGGCCATCACCGCGCAGGCGTACATCACCAGCGAGCGCTTCCTTCGCGGAGAGCCGCTGACCATGGCGCAGGTGGAGGAGCGCATGTTCGGTGCGCCTGCGACCCTGGCACAGGGAGCCGACCGCGCACGGACCGATGACGGCGCTGGGACGGCGGTCGTGGCCCCGCAGGAGGAACCGGTGAGCGCGGACGACACGGGGTTGGAGACCGTCCCGCCGACCGAGGCCGTTGCACAATCGGATACGGTGGTGCGTGCCGGGGGCGCGACCGTGGACACCGCCGACGGGCTGGATGCGCCCTCCACCGAAGGTGCTGTGGAACCGGTGGTCGCCGCCGGGGCGGAGCAAGGCGCGGATGCCGCCGCTCCGACCCGTTCGGCCCCGCTCGACCCGTCCGGTCAGGTGCGCTACTCCACCTTCCTGGCCAGCGACGCGATGCCCGCCGTGGGCGTGAGCGAGCTCCTGCTCGAGGATGAGACGGTCCTGCAGGAGCAGGCGAAGGCCGCCCTGGACCGTTCGGCGGATGACCAGCAGCGGTCCATCGCCCTGGCCGACCGTGCCGTGGCGGTGCGCGACAGTGCGCTCCTCGCAAGGAAGAAGGTCAGGCCTGAGCTGGAACGGGAGGCCATCCGCCTGCAGACCCTGTCCGACTCCCTGCATCAGGCCTCCCTGCTCACCGCCGAGGAGGCCCGCGTCCTGGAGCAACGGCAGCGCGATGTGGCCGAGGCCAAGGCGTTCGCCGAGAAGCTGAGGACCTACTACTACCTCAGCGGTGAGGAGCATCTGCTCGTGATGGACAACGTGGACCGGAGCCGCTATTTCCAGGCCAAGGTGAAGGCCATGGAACAGCAGGAGGCCGGCACCAGTGCCGCGGAGGAGTCCGCCGGCATGAAGCAGCTCGCCGAAGCGCTGACGCGAGAGGCGGACGAATTGGAACGCACCGCCCCGTCGGCCGGCCAGGAGGCCGGGCGGGAGCAGGTGGCCGCACTGCGCGCCCGTTCGATCGTGCTCGCCCAACGGGGAGATTCGCTCAGCGCCGTGGCCCAGCGCCTCAAGAGCGCGGCCTCGCTCAACGATGGTCAGGCGGCCCTGTACCTGCAGCAGCTGAACATCGACACGGCCTCGGAGATCATGGCCTTGGAACAGCGGACGCGCCGTGTGGAACCGTTGATGGCGGAGGTGCGTGCGGGTCAGGTCCCCGGACCGGTGAGCGCGCCGACGACAGTTCCAGTGCGCGAGGGCGATCCGGCATCGGCGGGCACGGCGATGCTTCCGACCGCGCCTTCTATGGCACCTGCCTCCTCGTCCGATGGTGTCCGCGGCCTGGAGGTCACGGCCGAGCCGCTGCGACGCGATGTGTTCGACATGGCGGCCACCCCGCTGCCCCGCGCCACGCCGATCCCGATGGAGCAGCCGCTGCCGGCCGGCCTGGTCTTCAGTGTGCAGATCGGCGCCTTCCGCGACCCTGTGCCGCAGCAGGTGTTCAGCGACCTGGCGCCGGTGACCGGCGAACGCACCACCAGCGGGCTGGTGCGCTATACGGCCGGGCTCTTCACACGCTTCGCGACCGCCGATGAGGCCAAGGTCAGCGTGCGCGGCCGCGGTTATCGGGATGCCTTCGTGGTGGCCTTCTACAACGGCAAGCGGATCACCCTGGCCGAGGCGCGGCGCCTGGCCCAGGGTGAAGGCGACCTGACCGCCACCACGCCGGCACCACGTCCCATCGCGGAGGGCCCAACCCCGGAAGCCACGCGACCCGCACCGGTCCCGACGCCCGCACCGGAGGTCACCGTGCAACGACCCTCCGACCTGCAGCCCGCCCCCACGGTTGCTGTCCAGGAACTGGCGAACTACCCGGCCACGGCCGCCGAGGTGATGGCGCAGTTCAGCCCGCCGGCCGACGCCACGGCCTACTACAACGACCCTGCCGCCGCACCGGCCCGGCAGGTGGAGACCGTCAAGGGCCTCTTCTTCACCGTACAGGTCGGTGTCTACTCCAAGCCGGTCGCCTTGGACAAGCTGTTCAACATCACCCCGCTCAACAGCGAGGCCATCCCCGGCGGGCGCATCCGGTACACTACCGGCATCTTCCGCGATCTGGACGTGGTGCGCACGCGGCGCGAGGATGCGGTGGCCAAGGGGGTGAAGGACGCCTTCATCACGGCCTACCTGAACGGCAGGCGGATCCCGGTGGCCGAAGCGCGGGCACTGCTGCAGCGGTTCGGTACCGAAGTGCTGGTGGACGCTGCCCTTGTGACGCCATAGGGCGGTGCGACCGCTTATTTTCGCGCCATCCCGACCCCGATGGCCCACGTCACCGAACATGAGGAGGCCCTGCTCGTTGAGCTGCTCTGCGAACATGGCCCGCAGCGCGAACTGCTGCTGCACAACGACGATGTGAACACCTTCGACCACGTGATCGGCTCGTTGGTGGAGATCTGCAGGCACGATCCCATCCAGGCCGAGCAATGTGCCTGGATCGTGCATTACAGCGGCAAGTGCAGCGTGAAGCGCGGCACCTTTGACACGCTGGAGCCCATGTGCGTGGCCTTGCTGGACCGCGGCCTGTCCGCCACCATCCAGTGACCATGCCGCCGCATCGCGCCTCACTGCTCGCGGCCCTGATGATGGCCTCGGGCTGTTCATCGGTGCCCATCACCGGCCGCAGCCAGTTGAACCTGCTGCCCGAGAGCGAGATGATGGGCATGTCGCTCACGGCCTATCAGGAGTTCCTGCAGCAGAACCAGGTGCTGCCCGCGACCGATGGCCGTGCGGCGCAGGTCCGTCGCATCGGGGAGCGCCTGGCCCAGGCGGCCACCAGCTACCTCAACGATGTGGGGGCATCCGAGAGGGTGGCCGGCTTCCAATGGGAATTCAACACGGTGAACGACCCCACGGTGAACGCGTGGTGCATGCCCGGCGGCAAGGTGGTGGTGTACACCGGCATCCTTCCGGTGACCCAGGACGAGGCGGGCCTGGCCGTGGTGATGGGGCACGAGATCGCCCACGCCATCGCGCGGCACGGCAATGAACGCATGAGCCAGGCCCTCGCCATCCAAGGCGCCGGCATGACGCTCGAGGCGCTCACGGCCTCCAAACCGGGGCTCACGCGGGACCTCTTCCTTCAGTCGTACGGCATCGGCAGCCAGTTGGGCATGCTGGCCTACAGCCGCAAGCACGAGACCGAGGCGGACAAGATGGGGCTGGTGTTCATGGCCATGGCGGGTTACGACCCGCGCTCCGCACCGGCCTTCTGGCAGCGGATGGCGGCGCAGGGCGGGGCGAAGCCGCCGGAGTTCCTCAGCACCCACCCGAGCGACGAGACCCGGGTGCATGACCTGGAGGCCTACATGCCCGAGGCGCTCAAGTACTACAAACCCTGATCGGCTTTATGCGGATCCGTTATCTTCGCAGCCGCTTTAGCCGGACCCGTAGCTCAATTGGATAGAGCATCTGACTACGGATCAGAAGGTTTGGGGTTCGAATCCCTACGGGTCCGCGGATCGAAAAGGGCGCCTTCGGGCGCCCTTCTTCGTTCCCGTCGCATCAGGCCGCATCGGTCCCCCTGCGCCGCAGCACCTTCAGGAGACCGGGCAGCGAGAAGAGCACCCAGGCGCACTCCAGGATGATGAAGCCCCACTGCACCGCCCGGATGGCGTCGATGGCCAGCAGCAGCGCGCCCAGGAAGTTGAGCAGCAGGTAGGGCAGGGAGTCGCTGCGGATGCGGCCCGTCTGCGAAAGGGCATAGGCGATGAGCAGCAGCGCGGCGCCGAGGAGCTGGGGAATCTGGGACATGCGGGCGAAGCTACCCGGGCGGCCTCAACGCTCCACCATCCGCCGGGTCACCTGCAGGAAGCGGTCCAATTCCTCCACGGTGTTGTAGTAGTGGGGCGAAGCGCGGACGACCCGGTCGATCCCGCGTTCCTCCAGGTCGAGCCGGGCGATCTCGTGGCGCGCGACGGTCACGTTGATCCCCTGGTCGGCGTAAGCCGCCTGCAGCGCCAGAGGGTCATGCCCTTCCATCGTGAAGGTGACGATGCCGCCCCGTACCATACCGGTATCGTGAACGGCGATACCGGGTAGCGCGGCAAGCCCTGTGCGCAGGTCTGCGGCCAGCGCGGCCGTGCGCGCGCTGATGGCGTCCATCCCGAAGGAGAGCGCATGGTCCACCGCCACCCCGAGCCCGATGCGGCAGGCCACGCTGTGCTCGAAGTCCTCGAAGCGTCGGGCATCCGGGCGCCAGGCGAAGTGCTCGCGGTCCGTCCAGCTCGCTGCGAAGTGATCCACGAAGGGCGGTTCCAACCGGTCGAGCACGGAACGCCGCACGTAGAGGAAGCCGGTGCCCCGCGGCCCGCGCAGGAACTTGCGGCCCGTGGCGGAGAGCAGGTCGCAGCCGATCCGTTCGACGTCCAGCACACGCTGGCCCACGCTCTGGCAGGCATCCAGCAGGTAGAGGGCGCCGCTGCCGCGCACGATCGCGCCCACCTCCTCGGCGGGGTTGATGAGGCCGTTGCTCGATGGGGCGTGGGTCAGCGCCACGAGCTTCACCCGGTGGTCGAGCATCCGCCGCAGGGCGTCCAGGTCGATCGCCCCGTCGGGGCCGTTGGGCACCACCTGCACCGCGCACCCGGTGCGTCGGGACACCTGCAGCATGGCCAGCCAGTTGCTCACGTATTCCGCGTGGCCCGTGAGGATCACATCCCCCGGACCCAGCGGAACGCTGTGGAAGGCCATGTCCCAGGCGCGGGTGGCGTTCTCCTGCAGGGCGATCTCGTCGGTGCCGCAGTTCAGCAGCCGGGCGAGGGCCGCATAGGTGTTCTCCAGCAGCGGGGCGGCCTCCATCGCGGCTTCATATCCGCCGTGGAGGGATTCCCGGTCCAGGTGCGCCTTCACGGCCTCCACCACGGGCAGGGGCATCAGGCCGGCCCCCGCGTTGTTGAAGTGCAGGCGATGCGTGCAGCCCGGGGACTGCGCCCGGGCCTCTTCCACGTTCAAGCTCATGTCCACAAAGCAACGCACCGCCGGCACCACAAGCGCGGAGCGGAAGCGGTACCTTCGCGCGCTTTTTCAACGGACCATGGGACTGAAATGCGGCATCGTCGGCCTGCCCAACGTGGGCAAGAGCACCCTGTTCAACTGCCTCAGCAACGCCAAGGCGCAGGCGGCGAACTTCCCGTTCTGCACCATCGAGCCCAACGTGGGCACCATCACCGTGCCTGACGCCCGCCTGAACAAGCTGGCCGAACTGGTGAAGCCCCAGCGCATCGTGCCCACCACCGTGGAGATCGTCGACATCGCCGGCCTGGTGAAGGGTGCCAGCAAGGGCGAGGGCCTGGGCAACCAGTTCCTCGGCAACATCCGCGAATGCGACGCCATCCTGCACGTGCTGCGCTGCTTCGACGACCCCAATGTGGTGCATGTGGACGGCAGCGTGGACCCCGTTCGCGACAAGGAGGTGATCGACATCGAGCTGCAGCTGAAGGACCTGGAGACCGTGGAGGCGCGCATCAAGAAGGTGGAGAAGCAGGCGCAGATCGGGGAGAAGGAGGCCAAGCGCCGGTTCGAGCTGCTCACCCGCATCCGCGAGGCCCTGCTGAAGGGGCAGAGCGCCCGCACGGTGGTCACCGCCAACGACGACCCCGCGCTGCTGGCCGAGTTCCAGCTGCTCACCACCAAGCCCGTGATGTACGTGTGCAACGTGGACGAGAAGAGCGCCACCACGGGCAACCGCTACGTGGACCAGGTGAAGGCCGCCGTGGCGGACGAGAACGCCGAGGTCATCTTCGTCACCGCCGCGATCGAGGCCGAGATCGCCAGCCTGGAGACCCCCGAGGAGCGCGAGATGTTCCTGAAGGACATCGGCCTCGACGAGCCGGGGGTGAACAAGCTCATCCGTGCGGCCTACCATCTGCTGAAGCTGCAGACCTACTTCACCGCCGGCGTGCAGGAAGTGCGGGCCTGGACCATCCACCAGGGTGACACGGGCCCCAAGGCCGCCGGCGTCATCCACACCGATTTCGAGAAGGGCTACATCCGCGCCGAGGTCATCGGCTACGACGACTACATCACCCTGGGGAGCGAGGCCGCCTGCCGCGCCGCAGGCAAGCTGCGCACCGAGGGCAAGGAGTACGTCGTGAAGGACGGGGATGTGATGCACTTCCTGTTCAACGTGTAGAAAGCCGAGCAGGCGTCCCGCCTGTTCCTTGTCACAGCCCTCCCAAGGCATCCCTTCAGCACAGGGTCATGGGCATCCTTGCCCGCGACAAGTGCTGAACGTCCGCTGCCTTCAGCACGAGCACCATCCGTCCCGGGATGGCTGCGCCCATGATGGATCTACCTTGCGACCCCTTTGTTGGAACCCATGTACAGATCCCTTTCACCGATCGCGGCCATGGCCTTGCTGGCCGCCTGTTCCCAAGCCCCTGAACCCACCACGAGCACCATGGAGACCGCCGTTGCCGACGCGCTGCTCGAGCGCAGCGACCTGCCCTTTTTCGCCCCCGCTTTCGACAAGGTCACCGATGCCGACTTCCGTCCGGCCATCCTGGAGGCCATGAAGCGCCACCTGGCCGAGGTGGACGCCATCGTGAACGACCCGGCGGCCCCCACCTTCGAGAACACGATCGTGGCCCTGGAGCGCGCCGGTGGCGCCTACACCCGGGTGACCAACTGGTTCTACAACATGACCGGCAGCGCCACCAACGACAGCCTTCAGGCCGTGAAGGCCGACCTGGCCCCCCGGATGGCCGCGCACGCCGATGCGATCACCTTCAACGACAAGCTCTTCCAACGCATCAAGGCCGTGTACGATCAGCGTGCGAGCATGAGCATGCTGGCTGAGGACGCCCGACTGCTGGAGCGCTACCATGCCCGCTTCGTGCGCGCCGGGGCCTTGCTCGACGCGGCCGGCAAGGAGCGCATGAAGGCCCTCAATGGCGAGGAGGCCGGGCTCACCACGACGTTCGAGGACAACATCCTGAAGGAGCGCATGGCCTCGGCCATCGTGGTGGACGAGGTGAAGCAGCTCGACGGCATGAGCCCCGAGGGCATCGAGGCCGCCGCAGCCGCAGCCAAGGCCAAAGGCCAGGAGGGCAAGTGGCTCATCGACCTGCGCAACACCACCACGCAGCCGGCCCTCGCCGAACTGAAGGACCGCGCCCTGCGCGAACGCATCATGAAGGCCTCGCTTGCGCGCAACGGCCGCGGCAACGAATGGGACAACCGGAAGATCATCGCCCGCCTGGCCCAGCTCCGCGCAGAGAAGGCCAGGCTGCTCGGCTTTCCCAGCTGGGCCCACTTCGTGATGGACGACCAGATGGCCAAGAGCCCGGACCGCGCGCTGAAGCTCATGGCCGAAATGGCCCCGGCCGCCGCCGCCAACGCCCGCAAGGAGGCCGCCAAGCTGCAGGCCATCGTGGACAAGCAGGGGGGCGGGTTCAAGATCGCTTCGTGGGACTGGGACCTTTACGCCGAGCAGGTGCGCAAGGCCGAGTACGACCTGGACGAGGCGGCCGTGAAGCCCTACCTCGAGTTCGAGAGCGTGCTGCAGAACGGCGTGTTCTTCGCGGCCAACCAGCTCTTCGGGCTCAGCTTCAAGGAACGCAAGGACCTGCCGGTGTACCACCCGGACGTGCGCGTGTTCGACATCATCGACACCACGGGCACCGCGATCGGCCTGTTCTACGGCGACTACTACGCCCGCGACAACAAGAACGGCGGTGCGTGGATGAGCAGCTTCATCGACCAGAGCACCCTGCTGGGCCAGCAGCCCGTGATCACGCAGAACTGCAACTACGTGAAGCCCGCCGCCGGCCAGCCCTGCCTGCTGAGCTGGGATGATGTGACCACGCTCTTCCACGAGTTCGGCCACGCCCTGCACGGCATGCTCAGCGCGCAGAAGTATCCCAAGTTCGCCGGCACCAACACCAGCACCGACTTCGTGGAGTTCCCCAGCCAGGTGAACGAGAACTGGGCGCTGCTCCCCGAGGTGCTCAACCATTACGCGAAGCACTGGAAGACCGGTGAGGTGATGCCGGCGGAGCTTGCCGAAAAGCTCCGCAAGGCCAGCCGCTTCAACCAGGGCTACGCCACCACCGAGTACCTGGCCGCCGCGCTCCTTGACCTGGAGTGGCACAGCCTGAGCGCGGACGCTCCGCTGGTGACCGATGTGGACGCCTTCGAGAGGGCCGCCTTGCAGAAGTACGGGCTCGACATCGCCGAAGTGCCACCGCGCTACCGCAGCTGCTACTTCAGCCATGCCTGGACCGGCTACGCCGCCAACTACTACGCCTACCTGTGGAGCGAGGTGATGGACGCCGACGCCTTCGCGTGGTTCCAGGCGAACGGTGGCATGACGCGCGCCAACGGCGACAAGTTCCGGCGCACCGTGCTGAGCATGGGCGGCAGCAAGCCCGAGGCCGAGCTGTACCGCGACCTCACCGGCCGTGATCCCAGCGTGGAACCCTTGCTGGTGAAGCGGGGGTTGAGGTAGGGGGGAGTGCGAGCGCCCACGATAGCCTGGATGGGCTTCGTGGGCGCTTGGCATTCGTTGGGGTCAGCGGTAGGTGACCGTGTACCCTTGCCGTTCGGCGAAGTCCAACACCGCCTCCGCATCCGAACGGTCCACCCTCTGATCGTCCATGGCCTGTGCCATCCGGCTCTCGATGATGAAGACCTTGTATTGCAGGGAGCCGGTCATCGTCAAGTACGGTTGTCCTCCCGTGCTGTTCCGGATGTACAACCAAAGGTCACCATCGGACTCCACGCCGTGGAAGAACTCGTTCGTGGTGTTGCCCGCATTGAAGTAGTGCATCACCGGCTGCTGGACCCATTCGTATCCCCCATCGATCGGGTCGAGCCAGATGTAGACCAAGGCGAGCTGGTCCGGGGTGAGGTTGGGCACCCAGGACGGTGCGGGTTCCGCCCAAACATGGCTGGAGCTGTAGTGATGGAAGGCAGAGAGGGACAGGCTGAATTCGTAGGCATCGACATTGGCATTCCCGTCCCGTCCGGCAGGCCCTGCAGGACCTTCTTTCGTACAGGCGCCAAGCGCAAGGCAGAGGATGGATAGGGTTCTGATGTTCATGTCCGAAGGGTTGTTGCGCCTACTCGCTCCGGGCTTTTCGGCATCCGCCCTCCCCCGGACCATCCGGGTTCAGGGGTGCATTCCGGGGGAGCTGTCCCGGTTATCGATCCCGGACTATTTTGGCGACACCGTCCCCGCATGACCGACCCGGAGATCATCGAGTCCGTGCGGAGCAGCGACCAGCTGCTCCAAAGCCGCGCGGTGGATGCGCTCCTGAAGCAGATCAAGCCCGCGCTGATCCACTACGTGAAGCAGAACAGCGGCACGCACGAGGAGGGCGTGATGATGGCCAACGAGACCGTGGTGGTGCTGTGGGAGGCGTTGGGCATGGGCAGTTACCGCCAGCAAGCGGGCGTACAGCTCAGTACCTGGTGCAACAGCGTGGGGCGCAACCTCTGGCTCAAGGAGCTCAGGCGGCGCAAGGGCAAGGTGGGTGATAACCGGGAGGGGGGCTTGGGGAATGAACCCACGGACCCGGTCACACCCGAGGACCTCATCACGGCCATGGAGGAACACAAGCTGGTATCGGCGGACATGCAGCGGGCCTGGCGGGCGTTCAAGAAGCTCAGCCCGGAATGCCAGAAGCTCTTCCAGGCCGACCTGGATGCCCGGCCGGAGCAGGAGATCATGCACGAACTGGCCATGACCAACCTGGGCTCCGTGAAGGTGAAGCGCCACCGCTGCAAGGCCAAATGGATCGAACTTTACAAGCAGGAAGGCCCTGACCCGAGCGATGGCTGAGCAGGATGACATCCGGCGCCAGGAGCGCATCGAGGCCTACGTGGGTGGCAAGCTTGCGGGGGAGGAGTTGCGCGCGTTCGAGGCCGAGCTGGCCACCGACGAACAGCTCCGGCAGGACGTGGAGATGGAGCGCACCTTGGCCGGAACGCTCCAGCGCAGCCCGGAGCTGCGTTTCCGCGACCTGGTGCAGCGCGTTTCGGATGAGCAGGAGCGGGGCGCTACCGGCGGGGGTGGAGCGGAGAAACCGGTGATCCCGATCGATCGCGGGCGCATGAGATGGTGGGCGGCCGCGGCGGGCGTGGCATTGCTCCTGGGAGCAGGCGCTTTGTTCTTTCTACAGGGTCCCGATCCCCAGCAGCTGGCCATGGCCGAGGTCCGGGAATTCTCCACCACGGTCCGCGATGACTCGATCGGAGCCAGTGCGCATGCCGATACGCTCATGAAGGCCCGTCAGTTGATCCTGGACCACAAGCCCGTTGAGGCGATCGCGCTGCTGCAGGTACCTCGGACGGCCGTATGCCAGGAGGCCGAGCGAAAGTGGTTGCTCGGTGCCGCCCACCTAGTGGCGGGGAACAGCGACAAGGCCCGACCTGAACTCCAGCAGGCCAGCCAGGCCGGCTGTGCCATTTCGCCCATGGCCGCCTCGTTGCTCAAGGCGCTGTGAAGGGCTCAGGCCGCTGCCCGGCGTGACCGCTGCCAGAGGAACGCGCCGCCAGCCAGCACCACCAAGACCCCAGCTCCCCACATCCACGGCCGGATGGGTGAGCGCTTCTTCAACCGCACCGGTTCGTTGTCCCCGATCAGGATGAAAGCCGCCCACTTGCTCGCCGGCTCGTTGGGGTAGGTGCGCCGGTACCACCGCTTGGCCTCGGCCAGCGCATCGGCCTTACCCAGGCCCTCGGCCAGCTTCTCGTAGAACTTCACCATGATCTCCTTGGTGGCGAGGTCGTCGACCTTCCAGAGGGAGGAGACCGTGGAGCGTGCACCGGCGAGCATGAAGCTGCGGGCGAGGGAACGCACGCCTTCCCCGTCCTGATGGATCCCCTGTCCTGTTTCGCAGGCGCTCAACACGACCAGCGGGGCCTTCACCGGCCGGGTGAACAGTTCATAGGCATGGAAGACGCCATCTTCTTGGTCTGAAGGGTCATTTCCCCTCGAATCTGCGGTCCCGTCAGCTGATGCGCGGAACACAAGCCCGGATCGGGCCGGCTGGGCATGGGAATACGCATGCATGGCCAGGTGGAGTACGCCGTCCTGCTCCAATGTGGTCTTGAAGGCCTCTTCATCCGCATGGCCGGCAAGGAACGGTATCGATCCTACGGTACTCGATATGGAGCGCACTTCATCCTCGTTATGGAGCAGCGGTCCTGATCGCCCCCTTTGCTCGGAAGGCATAAGCATGTTACGCGATACGTGTTCATCGCTTGTCAACAGCGTCCCTGAGCCATAGTTCGGGGCAAAAGCGAACACGTCAAGCTCAGCGGTAAGGGGAGGAATGGCATGCTCCTCAAGCAGGGTGGAAGCAGACAGTGCATAGCGGACCGCACAGTGATCAAGGACCGTCGTGCCGTCATCATCAACGGGCAGCGTTTCCATGGGCAGGTAGCAGAGCTCCTGCGAGGGCAGGAAAACCAACTCCTTCAGGCCGGGCCGTATGAACGGCTCAGGGATCAGGTTGCTCAGTGATGCTTTGGCGCTCAGCTCAAGGCCTGACAGCGAATCGATGCCGCTGCGGCCGTTGATCAGGGCGTTCAACGCACGGTTGAGATCCGCGTCACGAGATGCTCGATGGAGCATGACCGTGTCCGGGTCAAGGCACGCCATGAACACATCGTTCTTGGTCAGGCGGTAGGCGATGACCGTTGTGCCCGGATCAAGGCGTGCACGCAGTTCTCCGGCGAGCCCCACGTCCACGTGTGTCGGTGCACTAGCGGGTACAGTTGCTTGTGCAAGAACTGCTTCGATCGAATCGATCCGTGTCGAGCACCTCAGGACGTCCGGATGGATCTCTGTGGCACCCTGTTGAGCCAACGATTCTCGCTGCTCCCTGGCTGCGCTCAACAACGCTCGAAGCTCCGACCGACCAGCTTGTCGAATCAGGTAGCGATCACGCCGGAAGGCCATGGCCTTGTCGTCATCCATCCAGGCGAACACACTGTCCGCAAGCCCGGGCCGCAGTATTTCGTTTGGCGCCGGCCATGCATTCCGCATGAGCCGTGCGGTCATCAACTCGCGAGATCTGATGAGCTTGGATAGGTCGATGCCTTCCACCATGAAGAGGCTGTCGATCATCATGGATTGACGAGCCGAGAGGCGCTCGAGCAGCCGGGCGGAACGAATGGAGGTTACATCCCGCTGTAGAAGTTCCAGCACTTCCTCCAGGTCCCCCAGACCTTCGATGCTCCAAAGAGAGAGCGGAAAACTCGTTCGTTCAAGCGAGTCCCATTCGAAGTGGTCATTGTCGGCCATGATCGCACAGGCTTGTCGCACCGTCTCGAGCGAGGCCATGTGTTGGCCCTCCATCGTCTGGCAGAAGGCCAATAGCTGGAGAGCCCTGATGGTCTCCCCGCCGCATGGGCCATCAAGGCACAGTTGTGCGTACTTGGAGATGGAGTCCAAGGAGGTCGGCTCCCAGGTGTAATACTCTGCGGCGATGTTCGCGAAGGTCTTTGCGAGAAGGGCCTCATGAACCGGGGTCAGGGTGCTACGAAGCCTGAGCACGCTCTTTTGACGAGCCGGTCCGACACCGTACCGGGCGTTGCAACTATCCGCCAAGGGCATGGCCTCCAACGTTCCGGCCAGGCGGTCGCGGGCATTCCGCGCGACCAACGGGTCATCGGATCGCATGAGCGCTTCATTGAGCGCGACGGCCTTCGTGCCATAATGCTCGGATCGGCCTGAGTCCCCTAAATTCCGGAACGCATAGGCCGTATTGTGGAGTTCGACGGCCAGACCTTCCGCCTGTGCGATCGTTTTGACACGCACTGTGTCAAGCGCCAGCACCGCCTGGTGAAAGCACGTGTTGGCAGCCGTCGTACGCGAGTTTCCGGCGAGATATTGGCCTCGCTTGCTATAGTAGATGCTGATCACCTGAGGGTTGTGCACACCGGGCAGTAGCCGACGAACCTGTTCGAGTCGGATTAAGAAACTGTCCGGTTCCGCTTCAGTGGAAGCGAGGAGGGTGCCGGCCCAGAAGTTCGTATCCCGTGATGTGGAGGACGCATGCAATGCAATGACCCGGGCGAAGGCGGCGCGAGCGCTATCACGTTGGTCTGCTCTGAGATAAGCATACGCGAGTGCGCGCCCATGTGCGCCGGCGCGCATCCAATCTCGCGCGGTTCGAGCCCGTTCGAAGGCGGTCGCATAGTTCCGCATGGCTCGTTCCATCTCGCCGATCGCATTGTACCCATTACCCAAGGTCACGATCAACTCCGTGCCCATCGAGTCGCTCGCCGGCCATACCTCATCCCATCGTTGGGATATCTCTTGTAAGAAGTCGGTCGCTGCACCAGCGCCTTGCAAGAGGCCGGTGCTCCCATGGATCTTCATGCACGCCATCCCTAACGCCCTTTGGCTGTCCTGGTCGAGTCTCTTGGAGATCGTGTTAACAAGGGTGACCGCATCATCCCTTCGGCCCAGCAGATCATCAAACCGTTTGTTCCGAAAGAGTGAATCAACCTCGGTCGCAAATTCGTTCACGGCCCTATCGGGAACTGAACCATGCGGTGGATATCGCGGTTTGATCACCACTTGGCCGAGTACGACGGACAACGTCGGTCTGCTTGATTCGGCGCTTCTGGATACTTCGTGAGTATCACCTGGGATACACGCCACCAAGCCATACAGGCACATCAAGAAGCACAGAGGCGGGGTGCTATTCCTTGACGAACCTCCCATGCACTCTGCCTTTTTCCGTGGCCACGACCACGAAGTAAGCACCATTCGGCAACCCCGAAACATCAACGGTCAGTGAGCGGACGCCAGTGCCGGTCTGTCCAAGGGAGCCGTTGGTGATCGGAACCGCCTGCCCCAGGGCGTTCAGGACGAGCACAGGGCCTGTAAATTTCTCGGAGCCGGTCAGGTCGATGCGGAGGGTTTGGGTGGCGGGGTTCGGGCTGAGTTCAAGACCGAGCTGGTCCTTCTTGATGGGTGTCGATCCAACCGAAAGAAGGTCGAGTGCCAAAGTGTCGACCTCAGCTTGGCTCAGACAGCGGCCTTTGTAGATGCGTACATCGTCCACGACACCTCGGAAGAATCCAGCGGGCGGGTCAGCAGGCGCACGATCGGCAGCTCCGATCGAAAAGTGGATGTTGGTGGATAGGTTCTTGTTCGGTGCGAGCTGATCGGCGGCGACAAGCACCCCGTTCACGAAGAAGCTCAGCTCGTCCTCGGCGCAGCGGCTGATCGTGTAATGGTACCATGCACCGAAGCTTACGGGATGGTCCATGATGAGTAAAGCTTGCGTGTTGTTGCCGAACATCGCAGCCGCGCTGATGGTGTCTGGTAAATCGTCTCTGAAACCGAATGAGTAGCCGGACAGGGGAGGCGTTCCGGATACCGTAGTCCCCTTCGCAAGAGGGTAATCGTGATGGGTCGCATTCGGTGTGATGCTGTCGATGCGGCACCAGAGGGCGATGGTGTACCGGCTCGTATCCATGTCCAGCACATCTCCATAGCTCCAGAAGCTGGCACCGTCAAAGCAAGCGGCGCCGTTCGGGTCGCCGAACCGGTCTGTGCAGGATCCGGGGGTGCCGTGGGTCACGGTCGGAGTGAGCAATCCGATCACATCGTTCGGGCTACCATCCAGCGGAAAGTGTGCGATGAGGCTGTCGTTCAGCGATTGACCGACCGATGCGGTGCAGTAGAACAAGAGCGCGCTGAGCAGGATCAATGTGTTCTTCATGGGTATCAGAGTTTGATGAATCGCCCAAAGGCTTTGTACCTTGTTCCGACCAGGCTAACCCAGTAGGTGCCTGGCATCAGACCGGCGACATTGACCGTGATTCCTGCGGCTGGGGGAGTACGGAGCCATCCAAGAGCCTTGGATGAGACCACCCTTCCCATGGCATCCGTAATGTTCAATACCGAAGAGCCATCCAACGGCAGACTCGTCAAGATGACCAATTGATCGGTCACAGGATTAGGTTGGATCCTCAGGTCCAGGGCGCGCGGCAAGTCCGAAACGGGCACAGATATCCCATAGTACAACGTATCGATCTCGGTCTGGCTCAGGCAGCGGCCTTTGAAGATCCGGATGTCATCCACGGCACCCTGGAAGAATGAACCGTCCGGGTCCTGCGATGGGCTCCTGTCCAACGCCCCGATGGCGAAAACGATGTTCGCGCTCAGGTCGCGATCAGGCGCCGAATAGCGCTGATCCAGGAGCGATCCGTTCAGATAAAGGCTTAACGAGGTATCACAACGGTTCATGAGTACGTGGACCCATGCACCGATATCGAAGGCGGACTCAACCGTATCTACAGCGCTGTTCGCGTCGCCGGTGAACAACTCGATCCGAGCGGAATCCCCTCCAAAACCATTGATCAAGGTGCCCCAGCCACTATTAACCGTGGTACCAGAGACCGTACCTCCCTTGCTTACGATCCTGGATCCCACCGGATATTGCGGTACAGTATCAGCTTGGAACCAGAAGGACACTGCGAAGTCGTTGGTATCCATATCGAGCACATCCCCATAGCTCCAGAAGCTGGAACCGTCGAAGCACGCGGCACCGTTCGCTGCATTAAAGCGGTCCGGACAAAAGGATGGAGTACCCGCCGAGTCGGTCGGCGCAAGACCGCCGATCACATCGTTCGGGTTCCCGTCCAAGGGGAAGTGTGCGAGGAGGCTATCGCTAAGCGCTTGCGCCTGTGCGCTGACAAGCGCGATCGCAAAGAGGAACGCTGCAAGCGGGGTGCGCAAGTTCTGTTCCATGGTGGTTTGGGTGTTGAGGTGGCCGGGTACGGTCCGATCTACCAGATACACGGCACCAATCGTTGCGTCCGTGCTTTCAAGTTCACATAGGCCTCGCCGAAGCCTGCTTCCAGCGCCCGTTCCTCCACGGCGATCCTGCGCATGTACACCAGCAGCATGCCCGGCCCCATCAGCACAAGGCCAAGGTAACTGTGCATGAGCAATGCCGCACCGATCATGGCCAGCCAGGCACCGGTGTAGCTGGGGTGGCGCAGCCAGCGGTAGGGGCCGCTGGTGATGAGCTGCTGCCCGGGCTTGATCTGCACGGTGGCGGCGAAGTTGGTCTTGAGGGTGCGGATGGCCCAGAGCCGGAAGGCCGTGCCCCCGGCCATCAGGGCCACACCGCTCATCACCCAGGCATCGAGCACCTGCGGGGCGCCTTGCACGTACGCCCATTCCAGCACGCTCAGGATCTGGCCCAGGCCGCTGACGCCGAGGATCAGCCAGATGGTCCAGCCATCGGTGGCCTTGTGCGCTTTGCTCTCTTCCATGCTCAAGGCGGGTTGGCTGAGGAAGAGCACGGTGCAGAAGAAGGCCAGGACAACGACCGGCCAGCTGAGCAGGAGCGCCGGTGCGCCGGCCAGCGGGAGCGCGTAGAAGAGCGCCAGGAAGAGCAGGGTGGAGGGGAGCTTGGTCATGGTGAGGGCTGTTTATTGGTAGATACCAGCATGGATGATCCGGTTATCGGGTTCGCGGATTGAAGACTGTTGGGCACTAGATCGGCGGCGAACACGGCTTGGGGGGATCGTTCGGTCCTGGGCGCACCTTGCCTGCGAATGTGACCCAGAGGAGCTCTATCCGGGTGGCGGAAACCATGGCCAGCGCCGTAAGTATGCTAATGGTCACCAAGAAGAAGGTGCTTTGGATCTCGAGTTCATGCAGGCGCTCAGGCTGAAGGGCGATTCCGTGAGATCGGGTGTCGATGTCGTTCTGTCGGACCATAGCGTGTAGAATTACCGGTACCAAGTAGATCAGTTTGCTTAGGACCAGGAACATGAATCGCATGGTCCGCTTGATCTGATCATGTCCGGCATCCGTGCATCCGTTGCAGCCTAAGAGCTGTGGTGGCATGGTGAGCACATTGAAATTTGCAGCAGCCTGGTAGATGCGGAGTCGGGTGCAACGCTCCTCATTCGTTGTTCTGGGAAGGCAGTTCACCCAGTCCAGGAGGGTCTCCAGGTTGTGGTGTTCCCGGAGCAGGTTGTACACCAAAGCAAGCAGCAGTAGAGTGAACCCGAGGCCAGAGAGTAGTGCGAGGTCGTTCAGGTCAAAGGCTAGTCCGAAGAAGGGGAGGTCCACGAACAGGTTGGCCCGGATGTATGCACGTCTGGTCTGTTCGAATCCATCATGCGCATGGATGACTTCTCCGGCAGCGTTCGGCAGATCGATAAGTGCCTGGCGCATGGATTCTGCCTGCATTGGTGTGATGCTGTCCAAGTATTCCATGTGATCCACGAAGTCAGTGGAGATCCAAGGCACGGATGCTCGCTCGTATAGTGAATCTGAGATGGCCTGGATGCTGTGTAGGCGCTTAAGCGCGATGCTGAAGACATCGGGCCTATTCGTCTGTAGTATTGCGGAATCCTTCAAGAAGCTAGGACCATGTATGGATAGCACATATTGTTTGAAGCTCAACAGATCAGGATCTGCGGCTCTTGCGTTGCGGACGATTGTGTCGAGTTCGGCGAGGACCATATAGCGGTTCATGCGGGCACGCCCCCAACTGGTCTCCTTCCCGTTCCAGTAGGCGATGGAGCAAAGCACACAGGCGATGATGACCAGTGTTGTTGTGAATCTGCTGCGTTCGATGGCCTGCTTCAAGCCATCGAGAATGTGGGGAAATAGTGAGTCTTTCATGGCTCATTTATGTGGTTGGAATTGGTTGAGCCCTACGCCGCCATCTGTACCCCGCAAGGCCGCTTGAACCCCGGTGAAGGCTGGTCCCAACCCTGCTTCCGGGCGATGCGGTCGTAGTCGTAGGTGAGGCAGGTCCAGGCTCGTTCATTGATGGCTTTCCGGAAACGCACCGCTCCAGCCAAGGGCTCAAAGCCACAGAGGCGATAGAACGGGACATGCGCATCATCGCAATCGAACACGCCGTGCCTGAAGCCTTGTGGGGCCATGGTCCGCACCATGGCCAGCACGAAGGCGCGCGCGGTGCGGAACCCCCGGTGTTCGGGTACCAGGCAGAAGCGGCTGGCCTCCAGCATGGGCTGGCCCAGCGACCGGCGCTCGGCGATGTAGGCGCGCACGGCATCCGCAGCTTCGGATGCCACGTAGTTGAGCATCGGGATGGGCGTTGCACTCCCATCCGCCTCGATGAAGCGCACGCAGCCGGCGAGTTTGCCGTTCAAGTACCAGCCATAGTGATGAGCGCGTTCGTCGAACCGGTCCTTGTCCTGTCCATCGGCTCCGGCCACGTAGCCTTTCAACCGGCTCTCGCTGTAGATCCTGTACCGGAACCGGAAATACACCTCCAGCTTGCCGGGATCGGTGATGCGGGTGAGGGTGAACATGGGGTAGGGCGTTGTTCAGGGGTCTATTCCACGCGGACTCTTTCGGTTATCGATCAAGCCGCTTTACGCGGAACACGTGCTTGTTCGGCAATGGGATCATCGACAGCACGTTCGTTATACCGCACTACTTGGTCGTACACGAATTCCATGCATGTACCCTTGAAATCAGCGCAAGGACAATCGATCATTTCCGCACCTGCCAATGGACGGAAGCCCATTGATGCGTAGAAGGCAACATGGTGTGAATGACAGCCAAAGAGTCCATGATCGATCCCCGCCCTATGCAACGTGCGGGTCATGGCGAGCACGAATTCGCGTGCGTTACGAAGTCCGCGGTATTGAGGTGCTAGGCAGAACCGGCTCGCTCGACCATGCTCTGGTCTTTCGACCTACGTGAGTTGATATAGCTATGGACGGCTATTGCCGTGCTGTCCTTCATGTAGCCAAGCATGGGGATGGCTATTTCATGTGCATCTGGCTGCACGAAACGCACACAGCCTACGAGTTCGTCATGCATGTACCATCCGTAATGGTCTGCCCGCTCGTCGAATGCATCCTTGTCAGTGCCATTACCTTCAGGTAGGAACCCTTTCAACCGGCTCTCGCTGTAGATCCTGTACCGGAACCGGAAGTACTCCTCCAGCTTGCCGGGATCGGTGATGCGGGTGAGGGTGATCATGGGGTAGGGCGTTGTTCAAGGGTCTATTCCACGCGGACTCGTCCGGTTATCGATCGCAGGCATCACGTGCCCAAGTCTATCCGCTGGGCCGCCTGGAAAACCGTCGGGCCGGGGCTTTCCGCGCAGCGGGCGAAATGGCGGACCGAGCGTGGCATGGCCGGCGTCAGCGGACCGGTCACAGCAGCCAGCTGCGAAGAGTTCCGAGCAGGTGGGTGAACTCCGGCCAGGCCCGCTTGCTCATGGGCACCACGAGCTGTTCATCGAGCACCAGGTTCCGCTCCGGGTCCACCGCCTGTACATGGTGCAGGGCCACGATGCAACTGCGATGGGTGCGCGCGAAGAGCAGGTCGCCGATGCGCTGCCCGCAGCAGAGGCGATCCTCCAGGTCGCTGAGCGGGTGAAGCACCACGGTGTGCTGGCCATCGGTGGTGGTGATGCGGGCAACCTTGTCCTCGGCGTCGATGCGCAGCAGCGTGCGGGCATTGAAGAAGTACGGTCCATGGGCGGTGCGGAGGATGAGGGGGAAGGATGGGGTGCGCATGGTGTTGGGGTGTTTCAGGCGGCGACCTTCAGTGACCCGAGCATCAGGAAGCCCAGGGCCTGCAGGTCAGCGCGGTTTTTCTTCAGGAGATCGGCGTAGGTGCCGCGCAGGAGGTAGCCGGGATGCATGCCGCGTGGACGGGCGTACCCTGCGAAGCCGTCCACCACCGCGAAGCCCATGCGCTGCCAGAAGGCGGCATGCGGCGCATCGCAGGTGAACACGCAATGGTCGCGGCCGTAGCGGTGTGCGGTGGCGATGATGGCCAGCACGAAGCGGCGGGTGGTGGCCAGCGAGCGCTTCTCCCGCGCCAGGCACAGGCGGCTCACTTCGCTCACGGGCTTCCCGTCCTTCCTGGCCTGTGCCACCAGATCCAGTGCGGCATCCCGGAGCGGGCCTTCGCCCAGGTCCTTGAAGAGGTGCAGCGGATGCCGGGCCTTGATCGGGTTGAGCAACCGCACACAGCCCACCAAGCGATCATGCTCGTACCAGCCGAGGTGCAGCGCGGTCGCGTCGTATTCGTCGGTGTCGAAGCCCTCCGGTCCGGCGAGGAACTCGCGCTGGTCACTGGTCGCATAGATGGCATGCCGGAACCGGTGGTAGTCGAGCACCTCGGCATGGGAGGCGATGGGGCGGAGGGTGCACATGGCGCTGGTTTCTGGATGTGCATTCCATCCGCGTGGCCCCGGTTATCAGGTGCGGCTCCTCGACAGCATCACGTCCGTCGACCCCAAGGAGGCCCCGGTGCACAGCCCCGTAGCACCGGGCGGTTCGACCAGAAGGCCGCGCTTCCATTCCCTACCTTGCATACATGCTGCTTCGCCGCGCTCTTCTGCTCCAGCTCACACTCCTGTCCGCCGGGCTTGCGGCCCAGGATCCCGGGATCGGCCAGGTGGCCGCTCGCATCCAGGCGCTTCACGATCGCGGGGCCGCCTTTCCGGAAAGGACCCTGGTCCAGGCCGCGGCGGAGGATGCGCGAACGACCGCCCTCTGGCAACAGGCCTGCACGCGAGCCACGACGCTGCATGTGGCGCGGGAGGCCGCCATCGCCCTTCGGAACGATGCCCCATCGACCTTCCGCTTCACCCTGCCCACACCGGATGGACCGCTGACGCTTGAGCTCGAGCGGTGGGCCCCGCTGGCCGACGGGTTCACGGTGACCACGGCCTCACACGGGACGGTGCTGGTCGACCCCGGGGTGCATTACAGGGGACGGGTGATGGGTGACAACTCCTCCGTGGCGGGGCTCAGCGTGTACGGTGATGAGCTGATGGGCCTGGTGCGCGATGCGCAGGGCACGCTCGTGCTGGGGCGGCTGAAGAACGAGGACGTTCATGTGGTGTATCGCGAGCACGACCTGCGTGAACGGCGTCCAATGAACTGTGGGGCGGAGTACACGGGTGGTCACTACCATGCCGGCGAGCTGCAGGGTGATGCCGATGACCGGACGATCCGCTGCGTGAAGTTCTACTGGGAGGTGGACCACCCCATCTTCCAGGACAAAGGCGGCGTGGTGGCCACCACCAACTACGTCACCGGCCTCTTCAACCAGAGCGCGATCCTGTTCGACAACGACGGGGTGGACGTGCAGTTGCAGGAGGTGTTCGTGTGGGACGTGCCCAGTCCATACACCGGCCCGAGCACGAGCAACTACCTCAACCAGTTCGGCGCGTTCCGCACCAGCTTCAACGGCGATCTGGCGCACCTGCTGGGCTACAGCGGTGGGGGCGGCATCGCGTGGATCAACTCGTTGTGCGGAAGCACCTCGTCGCGCATGGCGTACAGCGACATCAACAGCAGCTACAGCAACGTGCCCACGTACAGTTGGAGCGTGGAGGTGGTGACGCACGAGCAGGGGCACAACCTGGGCTCGGCGCACACCCATGCCTGCGTGTGGAACGGCAACGGCACGGCGATCGACGGATGTGGTCCCACGGCGGGCTACACGGAAGGGTCCTGCGCCACAGGTCCGCTGCCGGCGGGCGGAGGCACGATCATGAGCTACTGCCACCTGGTGGGCGGGGTGGGCATCAACTTCAACAACGGCTTCGGTCCGCAGCCCGCGGCGGTGATCCGCAACCGGGTGAACGCGGCGACCTGCCTGGCGCAATGCGGCAGCAGCTGCGATCCGCCGGGCACGCTCAGCGTCACCAACCTCACCAGCAACGCGGCCACCTTGAGCTGGTCGAACCTCGGCGTGACGTCCTACACGCTGCGCTGGAAACCACAGGCCGCCAGCACGTGGACCACCATCCCGGGGCTGACCACCACGACCTATGCGCTCACCGGGCTTTCGCAGACCACGGCTTACGAATTCCAAGTGCAGAGCGATTGCGGAGCGTCCAGTTCGGCGTTCAGCGCGAGCACCGTGTTCACCACCCCGGCGCCCTGCCCGGATGCCTTGGAGCCGAACGAGACCTTCGCCACAGCGGCACAGGTGGTGCTTCCAGCGAACATCAGTGCGTTGATCGCCACGGCATCGGACGCCGATCACTATGGGTTCAGCATCACGGGCACGAGCACCATCAGCATCTTCCTGTCCGGTCTGCCGGCGAACTACAACGTGCGGCTGCTGGGGGCCGGAGGCAACCAGCTGGCCCTTGCGCAGAACAGCGGCACGAACAGCGAGTTCATCAACTACGCCAATGCGGCGGCCGGCGCGTACGTCGTGCATGTCTTCGGCTCCAACGGGGCCAGCGATCCGGTGGCGTGCTACAGCCTGTCGATCACCGCCCAGTCCAGCACCTGTGACCGTCCGCAGAGCCAGTCCGTGACGGGCATCACGTACAATGGCGCCACGCTGAATTGGTCGGCCGTGCAAGGCGCTTCGGGCTACGACGTGCAATGGAAGGAGAGCACGGCACCCACGTGGACCCTTGTTCCAGGCGTTACCGGCACCACGTTGCCGCTGACCGGGCTGGCCTGGAGCACGGCGCATCAGTTCCAAGTGCGTTCGGTCTGCCAGGGCACGATCGGCGGGCAGGGCGGCACATCGCTTTGGACGCAGCCCGGCTCCTTCACCACCGGCACGCCGCCCTGCGAGGTGGCTCCGCCCACCGTGCTCGCGGCGAAGGTGCTGTTGGACGGGGCGTGGCGAAGCGCGGCCAGCTTGATGGTGGACAGCCTGCGGCGGCAGGGCGTTCTGCCCCTCACTGAACCTTACACGGCGCTGGGCCACACGCTCACGGGTGCCACCACCACCAACGCATCGGTCCTGGCGGTCACGGGCGCCAACGCCATCACGGATTGGGTGCTGGTGGAACTGCGTTCGGCGACCGTGCCGGCACAGGTGCTTGAGGCCCGGGCCGCGCTGGTGCAGCGGGACGGGGATGTGGTGGCGGTGGACGGCATTTCGCCGCTGGGCTTCTGCCAGGCCGCGGGCAGCTACCACGTGGCGGTGCGTCACCGCAATCATCTGGGGGTGATGACGGCGCAGCCGATCGCGTTGAGCGCCACGGCCACCGCGCTGGACCTGAGCGTGGCCACCACGGCCACCTGGGGCACCAACGCACGCAAGAGCGCGAACGGTCGGACCCTGCTGTGGTCGGGCAATGTGGTGGGCGATGCGCAGGTGAAGTACACCGGCGGGAGCAACGACCGTGATCCCATCCTGACGGCCATCGGGGGGGCGGTGCCCACGAACACCGCCTCCGGCTATCTGCCGGCGGATGTCACCCTCGATGGGCAGGTGAAGTACACCGGCACCGGCAACGACCGCGACCCGATCCTGAGCAACGTGGGCGGCACGGTGCCGACCGGGACGGTGACGCAGCAGTTGCCGTGAACGTCACGGCCGGAGGCCAACCTCCGGCCGTGGCGCGCCGTCGGGGTCACTGGACCACGATGCGTTCGCTGTGCTGGACGGCCCCATCCATGAGGCTGCAGATGAGGTAGAGGCCGGCAGGCAGGTCGGAGACGTCGAAGGCGATCTGGTTCCTGCCCGCACGGGGCAGACCCGCGAACACATCCCTGACCATGCGGCCGTGTGGGTCGAGCAGGATGACCTGGGTGGGTCGTGCCTCTTCGACGATGAACTCGAACACGGCCCGCTCCGAAGCCGGGTTGGGATGCACATGCGCCTCGGTCAAGGGTTCTTCGTGTGGAAGATCGTCAAGTCCGGTCATGGACCCCATCGCGCCGATCTGGGCGATACGGGTGCGGTACACGTGCGAAGAGGTGCCGTATGCGCCGGCGATCCACACCCGTGGCTCATCCGATGCGGTATGCTCACGGCACATACCGATGTAATCCCCCCAGCGCTGGGTGCTGTTCGTCGTGTAGGCGATGTGTCCTTGTCCGGCCTTCACCGTCACGGAGTTCGACCAGGTGCCGGCATCGTCGCAGTTCACCACACGGATGGAGGGATACATGGTGGTGGCATTGCTGGAAAGCATCCCGACGATCACATTCCTGTCGGGTCCGCCCTGGGCGTAGTTGCTGTAGGGCATCACGCATGGATAGGCCAGGCTGTTCTCCGCGCTCGAATGGAAGGTGGTGCTGAAGGTGGACATGTTGGATAAGCGTATGCGGATGTAGCGGACCTTGGCGATCGAGGCGTTGCTGGCGGTGGTGAGCACGCCGTGCAGGTGGCCATCGAGGTGGAATACGTTCTGCATCGCACAGCTGTTCACCTTGAGCCGCTTGATGGATCCCGGTTGATGGGCGTCTGCCGGAAGCGAGTACCCGGTCACGTTCACCAGCTGTTGGGTAAGCTGCGGCGAACCGTTGCTATGGTCGGTGATGCGCAGCACCCGGAGCTGCCCGCCTCCGGCATGCCGGGATTCGACGAAGTACTGCCCGGTTCCGAAGCGGCCGGACCATCCGTTCGGGGCCGGCGTGACATGGTATCCGCTGAAGGGGCTCGTCGGCACCGACCAGATCAGGTAGGTGAAGGCCCCTCCGGCATAGGCCGGCCCATGAGGCACCTGAAAGATCACCGACCGCTGAAAGATGTCGTTGTTGTTGCTGAACAGGTTGACGCTGACGAACAGGTCCTTGTCGGACAAGCCCACGGCGGGGAAGTCCATCCAGTTCCCGCTGCCGATGTGCTGCGTGAGCTGCGAAGCAGGGAAGTCGTACATGTGCCAGGGTGCCATGGGGTCGATCGAACTGGAGAGGAGCAGGAGCAGGCGTGAGGTGGATGAGTGCGTGCCGGAAAGGACCGTGATGACGAAGCGATCGGCTTCGGCGTCGTAGATCACCCGAGGGTCGAAGCACTGCGCGAAGCCGGTGAATCCATGCCACGTGTGATCGGCCAGCAGCGTGCCATCATACCGGTACATCCGCAGGCCGCCGTTGTTCACGGAGACCAGCACATCCTGGTCGTTGATGGCCAGTCCATTATCCGGCGGGGTCACCGTGGTCATCGTGTTCGCATCGAAGGAGAATCCTACAGAGGGTGAGGAGGCCTTGGGGTCGACCGGCTCCGGCAAGGGCATTCCCTCACGCCAGCCGAGATGCTCGGTGGCCTCGTTCAGGATGCGCTTCAGAGAATCCACTGCGGACGGAACGGGGTTCACTTTCCCGAGGTACCGCAGGTCAGCCCGGTCTTCTTCCTGCACACCCAGCATGCTGGGCTGGATCCTGCGATCCAGGATCGCTTGAGCCGGTCCTGCAAGCACGCCGGTCGGTTGCTCAAATGCGTCCGGGTTGAGGAGTTCCGGATGCACCTCGTATTCGTGCGGTGGGAGCTGCTCCTGTGCCGGCAGGCGATGGGTGTGAAGCTGCGCGAGGAGCAAAATGCCCGCGGTCAGGGGAAGGTGGCGGTTCATGGTCGTCGGGTTAGGTTCGTCGGATGAAGCCTTGTCGGAGGTTCATCCCAGGTCAGGAGCGCGGTTATCACCGGCAACGACCGCGACCCGATCCTGAGCAACGTGGGCGGCACGGTGCCGACCGGGACGGTGACGCAGCAGCTGCCGTAATGATCGCTGTGGTCATGCGTTCCATGCCCATGCGACGACGCGCCGGCCTCCGCCAGCTGGTCCTGTTGTGGACCGCGGCGACCTGGATGACCGTGGCGGACGCGCAGCCCGCGATGCTGCTGGAGGTGGGCCCCTCATTGGTGCAAGGCGGGCTGGTGCCGGGCTATCGGGACGGAGATGGTCGCACCTTCATGGGGAGCGATCGGATCCATGCCTTCGGGTTCCGTGCGGGGCTCGCGGTGCTCGTCCGGCCGGAGGGCGGCCGCGGCGGACTGCTGATCGGTCCGGAGGTGTGCTTGGGAAGCCAGCGTGCCATGATCCGCTCGGAGAGCGCGCACACGGCGCCATCCTCGCTGCGGAGCGACGTGAGCCGATGGTCGGGGCGCTTCAGCGCTCCGCTGTTCCAGGGCGGTCTGGCCGTGCACGGGTGGTGGCAGGCTACAGGACCGCTGGCGGTCACCGCCGGACCGGCGGTGCGGCTGGCTTTCGTCGCCTCCGGACAGGAGGTGGGCACCGTGGAGACCACCACGACGCATTACGACCCGGGCTGGGTCCCCCAATGGACGGAAGTGACGAGCAGCACCTACGTGCTGCAGCCGTCCGTGAAGGATCGCGCCTTGCTGGTGACCGCCTTCCAGGCCGGCCTTCGCTACCAGCCGCTGCGCGGCTTATTGCTCGGTCTTGTGGGCGGGGTGGAGTTCGGGTCCACCGATGTGTCCCTTCATGGCGGAAGGCAGGCCTTCGGGGCCTTGACCGTGGGCTGGCTTGCGCCGCTGCAGGCCGCGACCGCCCGGTCTGTTGAAAACTGAGCCGGATCGTTGAAAACCGTTCCCCGGATCGGCCGACCGGGGCTGCCGGGGCTGGGTTACCTTCGTGGCGCCCCGCCGGAACCCTTGTCCCTGTTGGATCTCCGGCGTTCAGGCCCGAACGGCCACCGCGTTGGACGGTGCCCTCCGGGCCGGATGGGCGATGAAGCACGATGAGCGAGACGAACTATGGTGAAGAGCATATCCGGTCGCTGGACTGGAAGGAGCACATCCGCCTGCGGCCGGGCATGTACATCGGCAAGCTGGGCGACGGCAGCAGCTACGACGACGGCATCTACATCCTGCTGAAGGAGGTGCTGGACAACTGCATCGACGAGTACGTCATGGGCCACGGCAGGAAGGTCGAGGTCCGCATCGACGGCGGCCGGGTGGAGGTGCGGGACTACGGCCGCGGCGTTCCGCTCGGCAAGGTGATCGATGTGGTGAGCAAGATCAACACCGGCGCCAAGTACGACAGCAAGGCCTTCAAGAAGAGCGTCGGCCTGAACGGGGTGGGTACCAAGGCCGTGAACGCCCTGAGCACCTACTTCCGCATCGAGAGCGTGCGCGACGGGCAGATGAAGCGTGCGGAGTTCGACCGCGGAGTGCTGCGCAAGGATGAGAAGCTGCAGCCCACCACCGAGGCCAACGGCACGCGCGTGGTGTTCGAACCGGACACCGAGATGTTCCGCCACTACCAGTTCCGCGATCAGCACATCGAACGGCTGCTGTGGAACTACTGCTACCTGAACACGGGCCTCACCATCGTGTACAACGGGCAGCGCTTCCAGAGCAAGAACGGCCTGCTGGACCTGCTCACCACCAAGATGGACGGCGAGCCGTTGTACCCCATCATCCACCTGGTGGGCGACGACATCGAGCTGGCCATGACCCACGCCAACCACTACGGCGAGGAGTACTACAGCTTTGTCAACGGCCAGCACACCACCCAGGGCGGCACGCACCAGGGCGCCTTCCGCGAGGGCGTGGCCAAGGTGATCAAGGAGTTCTTCAAGAAGGACTGGGAGGCGGGCGACATCCGCACCGGCATCGTGGCGGCCATTGCCGTGAAGGTGATCGAGCCGGTGTTCGAGAGCCAGACCAAGACCAAGCTGGGCAGTTTGGAGGTGGAGCCCGGCGGGCAGAGCATGCGCAGCTTCGTGGGCGACTTCCTGGCCACCAAGCTGGACAACTTCCTGCACAAGCATCCGGAGACCGCGCAGGCCCTGCAGTCGAAGATCCTGGAGAGCGAGCGCGAACGCAAGGAGCTGAGCGGCATCCGCAAGCTGGCCCGCGAACGCGCCAAGAAGGCCAGCCTGCACAACCGCAAGCTGCGCGACTGCCGCATCCACCTCAGCGACCCCAAGAACGATCCGCGCAAGCAGGAGACCACCCTCTTCATCACCGAGGGCGACAGCGCCAGCGGCAGCATCACCAAGAGCCGCAGCGTGGAGACGCAGGCCGTCTTCAGCCTCAAGGGCAAGCCGCTCAACAGCCACGGCCTCACCAAGAAGGTGGTGTACGAGAACGAGGAGTTCAACCTCATCCAGGCCGCGCTCGACATCGAGGACGGCATGGACGGGCTGCGGTACAACCGCATCGTGATCGCCACCGACGCCGATGTGGACGGCATGCACATCCGGCTGCTGCTGATGACCTTCTTCCTGCAGTTCTTCCCCGACCTGGTGAAGAACGACCACCTCTACATCCTGCAGACACCGCTGTTCCGCGTGCGCAACCGGAAGGAGACGGTGTACTGCTACAGCGACGAGGAGCGGCAACAGGCCATCGCCCGGCTGGGCCGCGACCCGGAGATCACCCGCTTCAAGGGTCTGGGCGAGATCAGCCCCGACGAGTTCAAGCACTTCATCGGGCCCGACATGCGGCTGGAGCCGGTGATGATCACCAAGGAGGCCGCCGTGCAGCAGCTGCTTGACTTCTACATGGGCAAGAACACCCCCGAGCGGCAGGAGTTCATCATCGGCAACCTGCGCGTGGAGAAGGACGTGGTGAACGACAAGCCGGAGGACCCGGTGAAGGCCATCGCCCGTAAACTGGACGAAGTCGAGGAAGAGGTATGAGAACGGCGGCACTGCAACGGAACCGGAACGTTTCCACAGGTGGTCATGCGACCGTGCGCACGTCGCGTGGGGTTCGGCGCTCAGGACAAGCAGGAGCCGGTGGCCCGATCACCGCGTTCCTCCTCGTCTGGTCGGTCTGCTTCCTCGTCCAGCCGGCCATCGCCCAGACCACCGGCCAGTTGCGTCTGGTGGTGGATCCGGGGCATGACTTCCAGGTGATCCTGGACGGCGCGCACCGCATGCAGGAACGCGTGCTGGACCTCTCGGAGGGCAACCACCGGCTGCAGCTCTGGGCACCCACCCGCCGGATCGTGGACACCACGGTGTACGTCCGTGCCGGCAGCAGCCGCGAACTGGTCGTGCGGCTGCCGTATTCGGCGGAATTCCTGGCCCACCAACAGGAGGTGAAGCGCTTCCGCGAGCGGTTGTGGCTGAACAAGGCCCTGCCCACGGTGGCCACGGTGGGCGCCGCAGCATGGACCACGGCCGCCTACCTGGACTATCGCAAGGCCGGGCGACAACTGCGGGACGACAAGGACCTCTACACCACGAGCGCCGACCCCGGCGAGATCGCCGAACTGAAGAACGACGGCATCCCGGCGCATCAGGACGACTTCCGCCGGAGCAAGGTGATGCTCGGCGTGAGCACCGGCGTGTTTGCCGTCGCGGCGGCCTACACCATCTGGTCGTACCGCCGCGCGGACCGGACCCCGCTGCCCCTGTTCGACGACAGGGAGAAGGTGCGCTTCGATGGGCTGGTATGGCTGCCGGGCCCCGATGGACGTGGGGTGTGGGCGGCCGGACTGACGATCCCCCTGCGATGAGCACCCTGCGCCACCTGCCGATCATGGCCGCCCTGCTGCTGGGGCTGGCCGGCTGCTACAAGGACGACATCGACCTCGCGGCCCTGACGAACAACCCATTCGACGCTGACTACGCGGGGCCGGCGGTCTTCAGCCTGGACACCATCTTCGTGGAGCAGGTGCTCGGTCCGCCGAACTTCTACCGCCAGGTGGTGCAGTTCAAGGTGAACGCGAGCCTCTTCCTGGCGTCCGCCAGCTATCAGGTGGAGGTGCACGACCTCGTGGAGGGTACGCGCACGCTGGTGGGGCAGGTGCCGCCGGGTTCGCATACGCTGCGCTTCTATCGCCTGGAGTACCTGCCCGGCCAGGAGGTCTGCCTGGAACTGCGGCTCACCAACAACAACGCATTCGGTCGTCCCGAGACGATCTGTGGAACATGGCCATGAACGACGAACAGGACGGGTCGGAGGAGCGCACCGGGGCGGAGGAAGGTCCGGTGGAAGGTGCAGCGCAGGAGGGTGGTGAGCGCGGTGTGCCGGGCCTGGCCCCGGGCACCGGTGGTGCGTTCAGCGTGAGCGGCATGTACCGAAGCTGGTTCCTGGACTATGCCAGCTACGTGATCCTGGAACGCGCGGTGCCCGCGCTGTACGACGGCCTGAAGCCCGTGCAGCGCCGCATCCTGCATGCCATGAAGGAGCTCGATGATGGGCGCTACAACAAGGTGGCCAACATCATCGGGCACACCATGCAATACCACCCGCACGGCGACGCCAGCATCGGCGATGCGCTGGTGCAGCTGGGCCAGAAGGACCTGGTGATCGACTGCCAGGGCAACTGGGGCAACACCCTCACGGGCGACAGCGCCGCGGCGCCCCGCTACATCGAGGCCCGCCTCAGCAAGTTCGCCAAGGACGTGGTCTTCAACCCGAAGACCACCGAGTGGCAGCTGAGCTACGACGGCCGCAACAAGGAGCCCATCTTCCTGCCGGTGAAGTTCCCGCTGCTGCTGGCGCAGGGCGCGGAAGGCATCGCCGTGGGCCTCAGCTGCAAGGTGCTGCCGCACAACTTCAACGAGCTCATCGACGCCAGCATCGCCGTGCTGCGCAAGCGCTCCTTCGACCTGGTGCCCGACTTCCCCACGGGCGGCCTGGCCGATGTGAGCAACTACAACGAGGGCGAGCGGGGCGGCCGCGTGCGCTGCCGGGCCCGCATCCGCAAGGAGGACAACAAGACCCTCGTCATCACCGAGATCCCCTTCGGCACCACCACCACCTCGCTCATCGAGAGCATCATCAAGGCCAACGAGAAGGGCAAGATCCGCGTGCGGCACATCGAGGACAACACGGCCGAGAACGCCGAGATCCTCATCCACCTGGCCGCCGGCGTGAGCCCGGACACCACCATCGATGCGCTCTTCGCCTTCACCGATTGCGAGGTGAGCATCGCGCCCAACGCCGTGGTGATCGAGAACGACAAGCCGCGCTTCGTGGGGGTGAAGGAACTGCTGCGCATCAGCACGGAGAACACGCTGCGCCTGCTGAAGCTCGAACTGGAGATCCGGCTGGAGGAGCTGGAGGCCCAATGGCACTTCAGTTCGCTGGAGCGCATCTTCATCGAGAAGAAGGTGTACCGCAAGATCGAGGAGGCCGAGACCTGGGAGGAGGTGCTGAGCTTCATCGACAAGGGCCTGAAGCCCCACGTCAAGGAACTGCGCCGGCCCGTCACCGAGGAGGACATCCTCCGCCTCACCGAGATCCGCATCAAGCGCATCTCCAAGTACGACAGCTTCAAGGCCGACGAGCACATCCGCGGCCTGGAGGACCAGATCGCCGAGGTGAAGGACAAGCTGGCCCACCTGGTGGACCATGCCGTGGAGCACTTCAAGGAGCTGAAGAAGAAGTACGGGGCGGGCCGCGAGCGCCGCACCGAACTGCGCACCTTCGACACCATCGTGGCCACCAAGGTGGCCGTGGCCAACCGCAAGCTCTATGTGGACAAGGCCGAAGGCTTCATGGGCTGGAGCCTGCGCAACCACGAATTCGTGGACGAGTGCTCGGACATCGACGACATCATCGTGTTCCGCGAGAACGGCACCATGCTCGTCACCAAGGTGGCCGACAAGAAGTTCATCGGCAAGGGCGTGCTGCACGTGGGCGTGTGGAAGAAGAACGATGAGCGCACCATCTACCACATGGTGTACCAGGACGGCCCCAAGGGCGCGTACTACATGAAGCGCTTCGCCGTCACCGGCATCACGCGCGACAAGGAGTACGACCTCACCAGCGGTGCGCCCGGAAGCAGGGTGGAGTACTTCAGCGCCAACCCCGATGGCGCCGCCGAAGTGCTGCAGGTCACGCTGCGGCCGCGGCCCAACCTGCGCAGAACGAAGTTCGACGTGGACTTCAGCCAGTTGTCCGTGAAGGGCCGGGGCAGCAAGGGCAACCTGCTGACGCGCTACATGGTGCAGAAGGTGGTGCTGAAGGAGCGCGGGGGCAGCACGCTCGGCGCCATCCCCATCTGGTTCGACGAGACGGTGCGCCGCCTCAACGACACCGGCCATGGGCGCTACCTGGGCCGCTTCTCCGGCGAGGACCGCATCCTGGCCATCATGAGCGACGGCAGCTACCAGCTCTTCCCCTTCGTGCTCAGCACGCACTTCCCGGACAACGCCGTCACCGTGGTCAAGTGGGACCCGAAGGCGGTGGTGAGCGCCGTGTACTGGGAGGGCGAGAAGCAGCAGTTCCAGGTGAAGCGCTTCCTGGTGGAGCCCTCGCGCGAGCCCATGTCCTTCATCACGGACCATCCGGAGAGCCGGCTGGCCGTGCACAGCCTGGTGGGCCATCCGCGCGTGCGGGTGAGCTTCGACAAGCGCAGCAGCGACCGGCCCGACGAGGAGGTGGACCTGGAGTCCTTCATCGCGGTGAAGGGGGTGAAGGCCCTCGGCAACCGCCTCACGCCCTTCAAGGTGAAGGAACTGGAGCTCCTGGATCCGGCTTTCATCCCGATGACCCCCGAGCTGGAGGAGGTACAGGGCATGTTGATCAGCGATGAGGAGATCGGCAACCTGGAGGCGCCCGAGGAGGAGGGCCTCGAGGAGAGCCCGGTGAAGCGGTTCAAGCGGCAGCAGGCCGTTCAGGAGGTGGAGCGGTCGCCGGAGGACCCGCTGATCGGTTACGAGCCTGGCAAGCAGATCACCCTGGGGCTGGACTGACGCCGGCACCGGTCCGCACGGCCCATCCTGTTGGGGATGAACAACGGGCCTGCTGCTGTAGCTTCGGCGCACAAGCCGATGCCATGAGCCTCTACCGCCGGTCCCTGCTCACCGCCGTCCTGATCGGCTGCGGTGCGGTCGCCCAGCTCGATGCACAGAACTTGGTCAACACGCGCCGGACCGAGGTGCACCTGCTGTGCCACTGGCGGCCCGGCACCGAATGCCCTGGCGATGTGCTGAAGGAGACCGCGGTGATCTATACCGTGCCGGCGGACAGCGCGATCGTGCCCATGCGCCCCGGCGGTGGCGACCGCTGGGTGCTCAACCGGGTGGAAGTGTGCTGCGATGCGCGGTGCCTGGTGCGGTCCGAGGCGATCGTGACATGCAGCACCTCCAGCGACAAGGGCCGGTGCGGCAAGGACCCGGTGAAGCTCATCCGGGAGGAGCGGCGGTACACCGTCGAGTGATCACGGCCTGACGACCACCAAGGGCAGCCTGTCCGTGTGGTCACCGCGGACCACCTCCACCGTGTACCGGCCGGCTGCCAGCGCGTGGACATCCAGCACCAGCGGCAACGAGGGGCCCTTTGGCTCCATGGCCGGGCGCCCGGTGGCATCGAGCACACGCACGATGGCCTGGTGCGGCCGCGCATCGATGCGCAGCTGGTCCGTGGCCGGATTCGGCCAAAGCCGCAGGGATGCGGAGGACGGATCCGGCCCCAGGCCGGTATCGTCGTCCACGTAGATGCTGTCCACCGCGGTCCCCGTGCAGGTCCCATCGTTCACGGCGTACTGCACCACCACCCAGCCGAGGCCATGCTCCTGCGCGTTGAACTCCTGCACGGTCAGGCCGTCGATCGCATACGTGCCGCCCGCTGGCGATCCACCGGCCAAGGGCAGCGCGGGTTGATGCAGGCCAAGGCTGTCCACCGGAAGGTTGAGCGCGGCGAGCGGCGCGGCGAGCACCACCACTTCGACGGTGTCAATGCCCGGGCACTCGTCCACGAGCGCCGCCGTGAGCGTGATCACCTGTAGCCCCGCGCCGGAGGCCGCGGGGTCGAACTGCCCGATGGTGCCTGATCCGCTTGCCGCGCCGCCCCAGTCGCCCGCCGGGGATCCGGTGAGCTCAACCGCGGGCCCGTTGTCGCAGTAGGGACCACCGGCCATCACCTCCGGAACGGTGCGGGCCTGGACGGAGAAGGTGCGGGGCAGGTTGCTGCACTGGCCGCCGGTGGCATCGGTGAAGGTGTAGATGGCCGCACCGTCGTACGGCAGCGGTGCGATGAAGGTGGGATCCAGCGAACCATCGGCGCCGTTGAGCGGTGCGGACCACAGCCCGCCCAACGGGAGCGCGTGATACGCCTGGATGCCTTCATCCGCACAGAAGATGGACCCATCGGCAGGGCCGAACACCGAGGGACGGCGCAGGGCGGTGATGGATTGGGAGGCCTCGGTGCTGCAGCCGTTGGCGTCGGTGTAGCTGTAGTGCAGCAGGTAGTTGCCGAACTGATGGGTGCTCACATCGAAGTGTCCGCCAAGCACGCCGAAGCCGCTCCACAGGCCCCCGGCCGGTTGCGCGTGGTGCAGGGCGTAGGGGCCCGAACTGCTGCACAAGGTGTCGAACGGGGTGAGGAGCACCTCGGGTTCGGGGTGTACCGTGATCCAGGTGGTGAGCGTGTCGGCACAGAAGGCCCCGGCATCGGCGGTGGTCACCAGCGCGTAGGTCCCGGGCCCCAAGGCCGGATCGAACTGCACGGCCAGGATGTGGGGCTGCACGTATTGCGCGCCGAACACCGGTCCGCTCAAGGTGACCGTGCCCGGTGACGGGCCACTGAGCACCACGGTCTGTGGCGCATCGTTGGCGCACATCGCGGTATCCACCAGCAGGCTCATCGGCGCGGGTGCGGGCAGGTCGAGCCATAAACCCTCGCTCGCGCAGCTGCCACCGGCGGCATCCTGCAGCACGAAGACGACCTCGCCCAGGATGGGCCGCTGGTCCAGGTCCAACAGACCGGTGCTGTCCACCGCCCCGAACCACACGCCGGTGGATGGTCGTGCCACCAGTTGCACGGGACCTTCGGGGCAGGTGGGGATCGGGGCCACCAGGGGCTGCACGGTGGGGGCCTGCACCACCAGCAGGGATGCGTCCGCGGATACGGGACAGCCCGTGGTGTCGACCACAAGATGTTGAAGAGCATAGGCACCGGGTGGGGCCATGAAGGCCTGGAACTGGCCCTGGGCCACGTAGGGGCCGGACCAAGATCCGGTCGCCGGCAGGGGCGGAGGGAGCGCGTAGCTGCCCCCGAACCAGCACAGGGTGTCGAGCGCGGGCATGCTGAGGGACCAGTCCGGCGCCGCATGCGGGAGCTCGCTCCGGTACCATCCGAACGCGTTCGGATAGGTGACCACCAGGTCATCGCGTCCATCTCCGTCGAGGTCGGCCCAAAGCGGTCCATCCCCTTTCAGCACATCGTTGAGGGCGATGGGCGGTGAGGATCCGATGAGGCCGTTGCGCAGGTGGCGCCAGCGCGTCGGGGCACCGGGGTCGGTGGGGAAGTAGACCACCGAGGCCGATGCGCCGCAACCCGGACGCCCATAGGCCGCTTCGCCGACATCGCTGCCGGAGGCGAGCGGCAGCAGGGTGAAGGAGGGCCATGCGCCTTCGTTCCGCACCCATTGGAGCAGCGGCCCGTGCAGCCCGATGTCGAGGTCACCATCCCCGTCGAGGTCGAGGAGCGCCGCTTCATGTTCGATATCGGAGAGGGTCGTGAAGGCGATCACCGACGTCCACGCGCTGCCATCCCCGGCGCTGTTCTCCAACACCACGTAGGTGCCCGTGAGGTCATGCTGCAGCAGGTCGTTGTCGCCGTCGGTGTCCAGGTCGCCCACGGCGAACAGCCCTGAGCTGATGCCCGGGAGCACGTCCGGCAGGGTCTCCAGCGGGGCGAAGGATCCGCCTGCATTGGTGCAGCGGAACACGGTGTTGTGTCCGCCGAAGAGCGCGAGCACTTCGGGCAGCCCGTCGCCGGTAAGGTCGGCAAGGTGGAGGGCGGTGAAGCCGACGGGCAGCAAGCGGGCCGGCAGGGTGGTGATGGGCTGCGGCGCACCGAAGGCGCCCAGCCCGTTGAGGTTCTCCAGCAGGAAGAGGGTGCTGTCGTTGTCCCGGGCCACCACCAGGTCCGTGTCGCCGTCCCCATCCACATCGCCGGGCCGCACCATGAGCCGCACGTTGGCCGGCTGGGGCAGGATCACATGATGGGGACCGAAGTCACCCTGCCCATCGAGGTTGCGGTACCAGTGCAGACCGTCCTCCTTGGTCGCCAGCAGGTCCAGGTCATCATCGCCGTCCAGATCGCAGGCCTGCACGTGGCGCACGGCACAGCCATCCACCGGCTGAAGACCGCCGAACTGCGCCATGGCCGGCCAGGCGTGGACGCACGCCACAACGACGACCAGGTCACGAAGGGTCCGCATCAGGCTACGACAAAGGTAGCCCGGCGGCGAGGGTCAATGCGCACAAAGCACCGGGATGGCGTGCTCGTTCACGAGCAGGCGCTCCTTCTCGGCATCGGCGATGTAGCGGTATTCGTCGGACGCGTCGGCGATGATGGCGAACCCGTGGGCGTTCACGCGATGGGCGTAGCGGATGGTCTGTTCGGCGAAGCCGATGGAGAACACCTGAAGGGGTTCGTTCACTTCCACGGTGCGGATGCCGGCCTGTTCCAGGTGGCGCAGCGCGCGCAGCTTGTTGGACAGGAGCACCTCCGAGGGTTGTTCGTTCGGGCGCATCACCTGATAGATGTGCACCTCGGTGCCGTCGAGCTTCGCCAGCCAGGTGACGGCGTCCAGCAGGCCGCCGATCTCCGCATGGCCGGAGACGGGCATCACCAGGCGCTCCACGCGCTGTGCCGGGCTCTGTTGCTGCATGATCCACGCGGGAAGGGGCACATGGCGCACCAGCTTGAGGATGTCGGCACCGAACAGGTTCTGGCGCAGCCCGCGCGGCCCGTGGGTGCCGGCCACCATCAGGGCATGCCCGGTGGCCGCCTCGGCGGCGATCTC
The DNA here is from genome assembly GCA_016715895.1 of Flavobacteriales bacterium. Taxonomy (NCBI): domain Bacteria; kingdom Pseudomonadati; phylum Bacteroidota; class Flavobacteriia; order Flavobacteriales; species Flavobacteriales bacterium. Next base: position 211,263 of record JADJXH010000003.1, read on the forward strand.
CTTCAGGAAGTTGCCATCGCGGTAGAGGACACGCACCGGAGCGCCGGAGGCACCGCGCATGGCGAGCCCTTCCAGTTCGGCGCGGACCTGATCCCCGACGGGGCCCGACCGTTCGTGCTTATCGCGCACATGCAACAGGGTGACGGAGGACGCCGAGGCCTTGGCGAGCCGCACAGCATGGGCCAGGGCGGTGCCGCCCAGTTCGGACATGTCCACGGGGCAGAGCAGGTCGCGCATGGTCTCCGGATGGGCCGGCAAGATAGAGGTGTTCCGCAGGTGCGCACCGACGACCTTCCATCGGCGTTGGATGCCCTTCCAACGATCGCACCGGCCTTTCCACGGTCGGCTCGGGGGAGGCCCCCTGCGAACCCCTACCTTGCCCGCATGAACTTGTTCCCGTATCGCCCGCTGGCCGGTCTGCTGCTGGTGTGCACCCTCTCCACGGCCACCGCTCAGGTGAACATCAACCTCCTGGGCAACTATGACTACCAGGCCGCGCGCAACAGCGACCTCAGCAACCTGTGGGGCTATACCGACGAGTTCGGCAACGAGTATGCGTTGGTGGGGGTGAACGGGGATGACAACGTGCAGAACTCCGGCGGCTTCTCGGTGGTGGACATCACCGATCCGGCGAACCCGGTGGAGGTCTTCTTCACGCCGGGCCCCAACAGCATCTGGCGCGAGATCAAGACCTGGGGCGACCATGCCTACATCACCACCGAGGCCTCGGCCGGCCTGCTGATCGTGGACCTGAGCCCGCTGCCCCAGAGCACCGCCCTGCCGGTGACCCTGTTCCAGGGCGACAACTGGGACACCTCGCACTCGCTCTTCATCGATGAGAACGGCCGGCTTTACCTGCACGGGGCCAACCGGGGCAACGGCGGCGTGATCATGTACGACCTGACGCAGGATCCCATGGCGCCCGTGGAGGTGGGCGTGTTCGACAATTGGTACTGTCACGACAGCTTCGCCCGCGGGGATACGCTCTACGCCGCGCACATCAACGATGGCTTCTTCAGCATCGTCGACGTGAGCGATCCGGCGAACCCCGTGCTGCTGGGCACCCAGCCCACTCCGAACACCTTCACGCACAACACCTGGCTGGACGACAGCGGGCAGTACCTCTTCACCACCGATGAGCGCGAGGACTCTTACGTGGGGGCCTATGATGTGAGCGATCCGGCCGACATCCAGTTCGTGGACAAGCTGCAGAGCGACCCCGGGAGCAACACCGTCCCGCACAACACCTACTGGCTGAACGACTACGTGGTGACCAGCTACTACACCTACGGCGTCGCCATCTATGACGCCACACGGCCCTGGAACCTGGTGGAGACCGGCAGCTACGACACGTCACCGTTCAGCGGTGGCGGCTTCAACGGGGCCTGGGGCGTGTATCCCTTCTTCCCATCGGGACGGTTGATCATTTCCGACATCGAGCAGGGGCTGTTCATTCTGGAGCCCACGTACGTGCGGGCCTGCTGGCTCGAGGGTACGGTGACCAATGCCATCACCACGAACCCGGTGAACCTGGCCGCGGTGACCATCACCGGCCTTGCCGCCACGGACACCACCGCCTTCGATGGTCAGTACGCCACCGGCACGTTGACCGCCGGCACCTATGATCTGCAGGTGAGCGCACCCGGGTATTTCCCCACCACGGTGACCGCAGTGGTGCTGGTGACCGGACAGGTGACCTTCCTGGATATCGAACTGCAGCCCATGGTGCCCTTCGATGCGACGGGCCAGGTGGTGGAGGCGGGCACCGGCGACCCGGTGCCGGGCGCCATCGTTCAGTTCGACGGGGCGATGGTCGATGCCCAGGTGGTGGCCGATGCCAACGGCGTCTTCACCATCCCGTCCATTTTCGACGATAGCTACGCGGTGACGGCAGGCCGTTGGGGCTGGCGGACCACCTGCCTGCCGGCCCAGGCCATCGACGCCAACACACCGGCCCTCACCATCACCCTCGATCCCGGCTACGCGGACGACTTCGCCCTGGACCTCGGCTGGAGCGTGGTCAACGCGGCCAGCAGCGGCGGATGGGAGCGTGGCGACCCCATCGGTACGGTCTACCAGGGCGATGCCTGCGCACCCGGTGCCGACGACCCGAACGACTGCCATGGTGCCGCCATGATCACCGGCAACGGAGGCGGCAACGCCGGCGATGACGACGTGGACGATGGCGTGGTGCTGTTGAGCTCCCCGCTGTTCGATGCCACGGGGCTCAACCTGCCCGCCGTGCGCTACGACCGCTGGTTCTTCAATGATGGCGGCACAGGTGGCGCGCCCAACGACGAGCTGATCGTGCTGCTCACCGATGGCACGGACACGGTGACCGTGGAAACGGTGACGGCGGGCAGCCCGGGCATGGGCAGCTGGCAGCCGGTGCAATGGGCCATCGCCGATCATCTGGCCCCCACGGCCACCATGCGGGTGCTCTTCCGCACGGCTGACGATCAGCCCGGGCACCTGGTGGAAGCGGGCGTGGACGTGTTCGAGGTGGTGGAGACCTCCTTCACTGCCATCTCCGAACAGGACCGACCGGTGTTGGTGGTTTGGCCGAACCCGGCGCAGCGCACGTTCGAGGTGCGGGTGTCGGGCGCCGGACTGGAGGCCGTTGAGGTGCTCGATGCCCAGGGTCGTCGGGTGCATATGCAGCGTGCCGCCGGTGATCGGGCCCTGGTGGAGGCCAGCTGGGCCCCGGGCGCCTATGCCGTGATGGTGCGCACGACGGACGGACGTGCGGCCACCTCCACCGTGCTGCTGCAGTGATCAGCGCCGGTTGGGCACGGCACCGCAGTGCTCCTGGATCAGCGCGTCCACATCGCTGACCCCGCCGAGGATGCGGGCCAGGGACAGGTCGGCGCAGGCCTTCTCCAGATCGCCCTTGCGCAACCGCAGCAAGGCGCGCGTGCGCAGTGCGAAGGAATTCGCCGGATAGAAGCGCAGGCTGCGTTCCACATCCTTCCACGCCTCCTCGTTCCGGCCCAGGTTCAGCAGCGCATAGGCGCGGTTGCTGAGCGCCACGGGCTCGTCCCGATCGATCGCAAGGGCCTGGTCGAACATGGCCAGCGCGTCGCCCCATCGGCCCAAACGCGACAGCTCGAAGCCGCGGTTGGTCCAGTGTCCAGGGTTGCGTGGTTCCAGTGTGCACAGGCGCTCCAGCACCAGCAGGGCCCCTTCGTGGTCGCCGGTCTCGTCCAGCATGCGGGCCAGCGTGCGGTTGGCCTCCAGGTCATCGGGGATCACGGCCAGGCCGTCCCGCAGATCGGCGATCGCCAGTTCCGGCCGGCGCAGCTCGGCGAGGGCCTCGCCACGCACCAGCAGCAACTGGGCACGGAGGCGTCCCTGTGCACCATGACGGATGCCCCGGTCGCTGTACCGCTCCGCCGTGCGGTGATCCTCGCCGCGCAAGGCGTAGAGGCTGCGTTGGTAGTTGGCCTCCGGATGGGTGCTGTCGGCCTTCAAGGCCTGTTCCACGTCCAGCAGAAAGCGGTCGGCCCGGTCCATGGCGTACCAGGCCCGCGCACGCGCTGCATAGGTGTCCGCCGAGGGCCGTGCGGTGATGGCGCGCGAGTAGGCATCGATGGCCTTGGTGTAGCGCTCCTGGGCGACGAGGCTGTCCCCTTCGGCCATCAACTGCTCCACCGACTGGGCCGAAGCGGCCGTGCAGGCCAGCAAAGCCGCCGCGACGGGGACAAGGGGAAGGCGGGCCATGAACGACAAAGGTAGGGCCTGGCCCCAACGGCTTCAACGCTGGGGGATGCGTGCAAGGGGGACCACGTCCACGCCGGATGTGCGGCCCGCGCGCAGCAGCCGATCGCCGGCCATCGCCACCATGGCCGCATTGTCCGTGCAGTAGGCGAAGGGCGGGATGTGAACGGTCCACCCGCGTGTGGCCGCCAGTTCGACGAGGCGGCTGCGCAGGCCCGAGTTGGCGGACACGCCGCCCGCGATGCCGATGCGCGGGATGCCTGTGCGCTCCACCGCCAGGGTGAGCTTGTGGAGCAGATGGTCCAGGATGGCGTCCTGAAGCGTGGCACACAGGTCCGGGAGCAGTTCGGGCGGAAGAAGGCCATCGGGGCCGCGCAGGGGAAGGACCAGGTTGCGGAAGGCGCTCTTGGTGCCGCTGAAGCTGAGGTCGAGCTCCGGCACAACGGGACGGGGAAGGCGGAAGCGGTGCGGGTCGCCTTGGGCGGCGAGGGCATCCACCCGCGGACCACCGGGATAGGGCAGGCCCAGCAACTTGGCCCCCTTGTCGAAGGCCTCGCCGGCGGCATCGTCCAGCGTGCCGCCGATGGCCACCATGTCCAGGGCGGAGCGCACCAGCACGATCAAGGTGTGGCCGCCGCTCACCGTGAGGTTCAGGAAGGGGAATTCCGGCAACGGGCGGTCCTCGGTGTCACGGATGAAATGGGCCAGCACGTGCGCCCGCATGTGGTCGACGGCCAGCAGCGGCACCCCCAGGGCCTGGGCGAAGGATTTGGCGAAGGCGGCTCCCACGTGCAGCGCACCGATGAGCCCGGGGCCCTGGGTGAAGGCGATCGCGGTGAGCGCGGCAGGGGACAGGCCGGCCTCCCGCAGGGCGGCCTCCACCACCGGGACGATGTGCTCCTGGTGCGCCCTGCTGGCCAGTTCGGGCACCACGCCACCCCAGGCGGCATGCACGGCCTGGCCGGCGACGACATTGCTCAGGACACGTCCATCCTCCAGCACGGCCGCAGCGGTCTCATCGCACGAGCTTTCGATGCCCAGAATGCGCATGGGACCGGTCACCGGCCGTTGCTCCGCTATTTTCGCCATCCGGGCCCGCGATCTGCGTGTTCGCGCCCAAAACTATCCCCTCCTGAGCAGCTCCCCGTTCCTGAAGTGGTCCGGCCGTGTGCTTCGCGCGATCGCGTGGCTGCTGCTCCTGCTGGTGGTGGCGGCCATGATGGGTGTGTTCGCCCTTCGGCTTCCATCCGTGCAGACCTGGCTCGCCGGCCGGCTCAGTGACTACGCGTCGGAGGCCTTGGGAAGCTGTGTCCGTGTGGAGCGCGTGCACCTCACCTTCACCGGTCCGGCCGAGCTGCGCGGCGTGCTGGTGTGCGACCTGCGTGGCGACACCCTGTTCGCCGTGCGTCGCCTCAACCTGCGCCGATGGAGGGTCGGCACGGAGCGGCGGCAGGTGCACCTGCGCGGCGTCACCGTGGAGGGGGTGCGCTGGCACCTGCGCCAGGCGGTGGGCGACAGCACCAGCAACTTCACCCAGTGGATCGCCGCGCTCTCCTCCGGGGAGCCCACGCCACCTGGCGCACCCTGGACCATCCAGGCCGATGCCTTCACCATCCGCGACCTGCGCTTCACGCACCACAACGCCGCCTCGCCCGTGCTGCCCTTCGGGGTCGACTTCGAGCACGTGGACGTGTCCGGCGACGTGCTCGGCCACGACCTGCTGGTGATCGAGGACAGCATCCGGGCGGTGCTCGACCACGTGTCGTTCCGGGAGAAGAGCGGGCTGGCCTGCACCGGCCTGCAGGGCCGGGCCACGGTGAGCGGACGGGGCATCGCGGTGGACCACCTGGAGCTGCGCACTCCGTTCAGCACGCTTCGAGGGCGCTACGAGATGCGCACGGCCTCCTGGAGGGACTACAACGACTACATCGATCGCGTGGAGATGCGGGCCGAACTGGACAGCTCGGTGGTGGACCTGCGCGACATCGCCTGGTTCGCGCCGGATCTGGAAGGGCTTGCCGCGCGGGTGGGCGTGCGGGGTCGGGCGTACGGCACGGTGCGCGAGCTCAAGGCGCGCGAGCTGACGCTGGACTACGGGCGCCACACGCGCTTCGAGGGCTCCGTGGAGATGAGCGGCCTGCCCGACCTGGCCGGCACCTTCATGGTGGTGGATGCACGCACCCTGCGCACCGACGCCACCGACCTGGCCACCGTGCCCGTGCCCCCGTTCCCGGAGGGACGGGTCATGGACGTGCCGCGCGAGCTTGCCGTGCTGGGACCCATGGCCTTCCGCGGCAACTTCACCGGCTTCGCTTCCGCCTTCACCGCGTATGGCAGTGCCAGCACGGCGCTGGGCGTGTTGGCCACCGACATGTCCTACGACCGCGACACGGTGAGCGATGTGTTCCGGTTCCGCGGTGCGCTGTCCACCACCGGCTTCGATCTGGCGCCACTGGCCGGCGACTCCACCGTGGGGCCCATCGCCTTCGATGTGAAGGTGAACGCCAGGGGCCGCGACCTGGCCACCATGCAGGCCGATCTGGACGGCCGCGTACCGCTGATCACCATCAACGACCGGCCCCTGACGGGCATCACCGCCTCCGGCCGCCTTCAGCGCCGCTTGTTCAACGGGCAGCTCACCTGCGACGACCCCAACGTGAAGCTGCGGTTCGACGGCCTGGCCGACCTGCGCGGTGCCTGGCCGAAGGTGGACTTCACCGCGGCCCTGGAGCGCGCCGACCTCTTCGAACTGAACATCGCACCGGAACTGCACCTGGGCGAGGTGAGCGGCATCGTCCGCGCCCAGGGCGAACTGGCCCCGGACAGCCTCAAGGGGAGCCTGGCGATCGAGGGCCTCACCTATTGCGACGATCAAGGTGTATTGACGCTGGGGGATGTCACGGTGGCGAGCACACGCAAGGATGGCGGACCGGTGCTGTCCCTGCGCTCCGACCTGGTCGATGCCGACGTGCAGGGCCGCTTCCTGCCGACACGGCTTCCGGCCGCCTTCACCAGCGTGGTGTACAGCATCTTTCCGGCGCTCGCTGAAGAGGTGCGGTACGACCAGGAGCAGCAGCGCTTCGCGTTCGATGTCCAGGTCAAGGAGGCCGGGCCCCTGCTCAAGCGCGTGGTCCCGCGTCTCGAACTGGCGGCCGGAGCACGGTTCACCGGCATGTTCGACACCCGCACCTTCGACATGGCCCTCACCGCCGATCTGCCGCGGATCGCCTACGGCACCATCGGGGGCGATTCGGTGCGCATGATCCTGGACAAGACCCTGGACCTGCTGGTCTTCAGCATGCGAAGCCGCCGCCAGCAATTGACGGACAGCACCTTTCTGGAGGGCATCGACCTTTCGGGCAAGGCCTATCAGGACGAACTGGAGGTGCGCATGGTGTGGGATGGCAGCACGCACGACACGCGGGGCGACCTGCATCTGGTCGGGCTCGTGAACGGACGGACCGACGTGGAGATCGACCTGCTCCCCAGCCGCCTGCACCTGGGCATGGGCGCATGGACGAACCCTGCACCGGTGCGGCTCCATGTCCACGAGGGCGGTCTGGAGATCCGCCAACTGGAGGTGCGGAACGAGGAGGAACGCATCACGCTGGACGGATGGCTCTCCACCGACCCGGAGCGCGCGCTCGCCTTCGATGTGGACGGTGTGCAGCTGACGCATCTGCGGCCGTTCTACAAGGGGCCCATGTTGTCCGGGGCGGTGAGCGGGGAGGGCCGTGTCTTCGACCTGTTCGGCGAGCCCAGCCTGCTCAGCTACCTCTGCATCGATTCCTTGAAGGTGGACAGGCATCCGGTGGGGGATATCACGTTCGCCGCGACATGGAGGAACGCTCGGCGCGAGATGGAGGTGGGCGGAACGATGCAGCGCGGCCGGTTGAAGGCGCTGGAGTTCCAGGGCCGCGTCTCGCCCGCCGCCGAAGAGGAGCAACTGGACCTGGTCCTGGAGCTGGACTCCTTCGACCTGGCCTTCATCGACCCCTACCTGCCGGAGGGGGTCAGCGACATCCAGGGCCGGGTGACGGGGGACATCCGCGTTGGCGGGACCTTGTCGGAGCCGCGCGTGGAGGGCACGGCGCTGTTGGATGAGGCCGGACTGCGCATCGACTACCTCAACACCTTCTACAGCCTGAGCGATCGGGTGAGGATCCTGCCCGACGGGTTCTGGCTCGACCTGGTCCGGGTGAAGGACCAGGAAGGGCGGACGGCCAGGGCGGTGGGCACCATCAACCACAAGGGCTTCGCCAACTGGGACTATGACGTGGTGCTTGAGCTCGATCGCTTCCTCTGCCTGAACACCACCGTGAACGACAATGAGCTGTTCTACGGCAAGGCCTATGGCACGGGCGATCTGCAGGTGAGCGGATACGAGGACAACCTCGAGGTGGTGTTCACCGGCCGCACCGCGCCGGGCACCTCCATCAGCCTGCCCTTGGGCACCGCACGCGACCTGAGCGGGATCGACTTCGTGCGCTTTCACGCGGGCTCCCTGGAGCTCGACACCATCCGTACGCCGGTGGACCTGAGCGGCGTGCGCCTCGACCTGGATGTGGAGGTGACCCCGGACGCCCGCTTCGAGCTCATCTTCGACCCCACCGTGGGCGACATCCTCAGCGGCCGTGGCCGGGGCAACATCGAGATGTCGGTGAGCCCGACCGGCAACCTCTCGATGCGCGGCGACATGGAGGTGGTCGATGGCACCTATCTGTTCACCCTGCGCAACGTGGTGAACAAGCGCTTCGACGTGGACCCCGGCGGTCACATCACCTGGTACGGCGACCCCTTCGATGCCCAGCTCGCCCTGAACGCCGTGTACAAGCTGCGGGCGCCGCTGGTGGACATCATCCCTGCGGAGCGGGCCGAGGGCCTGGGCAAGCGCGTGCCGGTGGAGGTGGTGATGCGCCTCAAGGACAGGCTGGCCAACCCGGACATCGGCTTCGATGTGCGCCTGCCCTCGGTGGACGAAGGCACCCGCACCCAGGTGAACAGCGTGCTGAGCGAACCGGACGAGATGAACCGCCAGGTGTTCAGCCTCATCGTGCTCAACCGCTTCCTTCCTGTGGACCGGCTGGGTGCCGCGAACGGCCCCACGGGGTCGCGGGGCAATGTGGTGGGCACCTCGGGCAGCGAGCTGCTGAGCAACCAGGTGAGCAACTGGCTCAGCCGCCTCAGCAATGATGTGGACCTGGGGTTCAACTACCGCCCGGGGGATGCGCTCACGCAGGATGAACTGGAGCTGGCGGTGAGCACACAGTTGTTCGATGAGCGATTGGTGCTCAGCACGAACGTGGGCGTGCAGTACGGGTCCGGCGCCACCCAGCAGCGCGATCAGCTGGTGGGCGACTTCCAGCTGGAGTACCTGATGACCAACGACGGCCGCATCCGCCTGAAGGCCTTCAGCCAGAGCAACGACCGCAACCTGAACCAGGCGGACCAGGCGGCCACCACCCAGGGTGCCGGTGTGGCCTATCGCGAGGACTTCGACACGCTTGGCGAGCTCTGGCGCAACTTCACGGGCATGCTCGGCCTGCGTCGGCGGAGACCGCAGGCGAACACGACGACCCCGGTCCCGGAGAAGGTGGAGGAGCCGCGTTGATCAGTCGCGGTCGCCCAGGCGCAGCAGGTGGCCCAGCTTGTTCTTCTTGGTGCGCAGGTAGCGCTCGTTGTGGGGGTTGGCGTCGATCTCGATCGCCACGTTCTCCACGATCTCCAGCCCGTAGCCGATGAGGCCGGTGCGCTTGCGCGGGTTGTTGGTCAGCAGCCGCATCTTGCGCACGCCGAGGTCGTGCAGGATCTGAGCGCCCACCCCGTAGTCGCGGGCGTCCATGTCGAAGCCGAGCATCACGTTGGCCTCCACCGTGTCCGCCCCCTCCTCTTGCAGCTTGTAGGCCTTCAGCTTGTTCACCAGGCCGATGCCGCGGCCCTCCTGCTGCATGTAGACGATGACCCCCTTCCCGGCGGCGTCGATCATCTCCATGGCGCGGTGCAGCTGGGGGCCGCAATCGCAGCGACAGCTGCCGAAGATGTCGCCCGTGACGCAGCTGCTGTGCACGCGCACCAGCACGGGCTCATCTGGCCGCCAGCTGCCCTTCACCAGGGCCAGGTGCTCCTCGCCGGTGTTCGTCTGCCGGAAGGCGATGAGCTCGAAATCACCATGCGTGGTGGGGAGCTGCACACGCACCTGCCGCTCCACGAGGCTTTCGGTGCGCATCCGGTGGGCGACCAGGTCGGCGATGCTCACCAGCTTCAGCCCGAAGGTGTCGGCCATGCGTCGCAGTTCGGGCAGGCGGGCCATGGTGCCGTCCTCGTTGAGGATCTCCACGATGACCCCCGCAGGCTCGAAGCCCGCCAGCCGGGCCAGGTCCACCGCGGCCTCGGTATGGCCGGTGCGGCGCAGCACACCCCCGTTGCGGGCCTTCAGCGGAAAGATGTGTCCGGGCCTGGCGAGGTCGGCCGCCGTGGTGGTGGGGTCGATCAGGGCCTGGATCGTGGCGGCACGGTCCTGCGCCGAGATGCCGGTGGTGGTGCCGCGGCCCTTCACGTCCACGCTCACGGTGAAGGGGGTCTCGTGCAGGGCGGTGTTGTCGTGCACCATCAGGCCCAGCCCGAGCTGGTCGCAGCGCTCCTCGGTGAGGGGGGCGCAGATGAGCCCCCGGCCGTGCCTGGCCATGAAGTTCACCACCTCGGGCGTGGCGTTGCGCGCGGCGGTGAGCAGGTCGCCCTCGTTCTCACGGTCCTCATCGTCGACCACGATCACCACCTTGCCGGCCCTGATGTCGGCGATGGCCTCCTCGATGGGGTCCAGACGGATGTCGTTCATGCACCAGGGTGCCGGGCAACTGGGCCGCAGCGGCTGCGAAGTTAGCCGATCGGCAGGGGGGCGGTCGTGCGGACGGGCGAGGTGATCAGGCGGTCCAGCGTGTCCACGGCCCGTGCCCAGTCGAAGGTGGACAGCACATGGCGGTGGCCGTTCGCCGCGATGCGCCGCCGCTCCTCCTCGTCCGCCAGCAGGCGAAGGATGTGGGCCGCATAGCTCGCAGGGTCATGGCCGATGAGGATGCCCTCCCCGGGCGGGGCCCCCACGGCGTTGTTCGCCAGGGCCGAGGTGATGCACGGCATGCCCATGGCCATGGCCTCCAGCAGCTTGTTCTGCAGCCCCGTGCCGATCTGCATGGGGGCCACGAACACGCGCGCCGACACGTAGCTCGTGCGGATGTCCTTCACCCAGCCCGTCACCGTGATCAAAGGGTCCTCCTCGGCCAGCTGCCGCACCCGCGGGCTGGGGTCCACACCACTGATCAGCAGCGACACTTCGGGCCGTTCGCGGCGCACCAGCGGCAGCACCTTGTTCACCAGGTAGAGCACGCTGTCGATGTTCGGGGGGTAGTTCATGTTCCCCGTGAACAGCAGGTCATGGGTCAGTTCTCCGGGGATCGGATGGAAGTGGGTCGTGTCCACCCCGTTGGGGATCACCGTCATGTGCGCGCGCTCCGGATGGTAGAGGTAGTCGCGGTCCTGGGCCGAGATGATGATGCGGTGGTCGAACAGGTCGAACATCAGGTTCTCGTAGGCCTGCAGGCGGCGTGTTTCCGTGAGCAGCAGGGGACGGAGCAGCGGGCTGGAGGTCTCCGTGCGGCGCTCCATGCCCTTGCTCAGCGTGTCCATGTAGTCCAGCGTCTTGGGCAGGGTGAAGTGCCACCGCACGTATTCGGTGGTGCGCACCAGCTGGCAGAGCACATGGTCCGGTGCGAAGCGCTCGATGATCGCATCCACGCGACGTTGTGCGGCCGCATGGTGGAAGTAGGCCACCTGGAAGGGCAGGCGGGAGAACACGGCGGTGACGAGCTTCCACACGATGCGCCATCGGGGCAGGTGGATCACCTCCAGGTGGTGGCAGAAGCTGCGCAGATGGTCGAGGTGGTCGGGATGGATGAGCTGGTCGCTGAGGCAGCAGAGGAGCACCTCGTGCCGTTCGGCCAGCCGTTTCACCAGGTGGTAGGCCCGCAGCTTGTCGCCCTTCTCCAGGGGATAGGGCACACGGGAGAGCAGCACCAGCAGCCTCATGCGCGTTCGAGGCTGCGAAGGAAGCCCTGCAGGTCGTGGATGATGCGCGCGTCGCTGTAGTGGCCCACGATGGTGGCGCGGGCGTTGGCCCCGATCGTGGCCACGAGGCCCGGCTCGTCGAGGGTGCGCATCATCTGCCGTGCGAAGGCGGCGGCCGTGTCGGCCAGCAGGATGTCGTGGTCATGCGTGACGGCGATGCCCTCGGCGCCGATGGTGGTGCTGATGACGCATCGGCCCATGGCCATGCCCTCGATGATCTTCACCCGCATACCGCCGCCGCTGTGCAGGGGGACCACCATCACATGGCGCTCGGCGATGTATTGTTCGGCGCTCTTCACGCGGCCTTTCACCTGGAGACCGGGCAGGTCCAGCTTCAGAAGGTCGTCGGGCATCCGGTTGCCGGCCAGGTGCAGGCGCGCCTCCGGATGGCGGGCGATGACGCGGGGCCACACCTCCGCCACCAACCATCGGATGCCTTCGAGGTTCGGCTCCCAGTCCATGCTGCCCAGGTGGAAGAACACCGGTCGGCCGCCGGGCAGCGGCCGCTCATGCTCGGCCGGGTCCACGCCGAAGGGGATGGTGGCGATCGGGGTGCGCGAGCCGTGCGCCTCGAAATGCGCGGCATCGGACGGACTGATGGCGGCCACACCGTCCACCCGGTCCAGCACGGCCATCTCGTAGTCCTTCAATTGGCGGGCGAGGAAGCGGCGGTAGGGCCGCTTGATGAAGTTGCGTTCACCGCTGGCGATGCGTTCCTGCAGCACATGCTCCAGGTTGTGCGACCGCAGCACCACCAGCGCATCGGTATAGCGGCGGATGGTGGCGATGTACGGGGTCATGAACAGGCTCTCCAGCAGCACCACATCGAAGGGACGGGCGCTGAGCACGCGGATGAGCGCGATGTCCATGTCCGGCGAGAAGAACCGGCTGATGTTGTAGTTGTCCGCCGTGATCAGGTCGGTGAAGGCGTCGACCACGTTGAGGCTCGTGTCCACGAACACGCCCTCGATGTCGGTGGCCCGGCGGTAGTCGTCGGGCAGCGCATCGATGTCCAGGGGATGCTTGGGGGTGTGGATGCACATCACCTTCACCGAATGCCCTGCGGCCAGCAGACCCCGCGTGAGGTTGTGCATGGCCTTGCTGCCGCCGTCGATGGGCGGGTAGGGGGGCTTATGGCACAGCTGAAGGATCCGCATCACGCCGGCCGCGCAGCAAGGTTCTGAGCCGGTACCAGCCGCGATAATAGGCATCGCGGTCCAACAGGGGGCTATCGGTGGCGGCCTTCCAGGTGAGCCAGATGCCGATGGGGAGCAGCACCAGGCTGCTGATCCACATGCCGGGCCAGGGGGGCATCTTCAGGCTGATGACGAGCTTCTCGGTGCTGAAGGAGATGATGTGGAAGATGAGGAAGAAGACGATGGCGAACACGGTGGGCAGGCCCATGCCGCCCTTGCGGATGATGGCTCCGAGGGGCGCGCCGATGAAGAAGAAGATCAGGCAGGCGATGGCGAGCATCAGCTTGCGGTGCCACTCCACGCCGTGCCGTGCGATCTGCTCAAGGCTGCCTTTGCGCTCCTCGTCGGTGCGCTCCAGGAAGTTCATGGTGGCGCGCGCCATGTCGATCGCCTGGTCGTGCACGGCCGGCGTCGGCAGGGAGCCCGTGCCGGACGAGGTGGCCGTCGGCATGCCCGCCACCGGGAGGCTGTCGCGCAGCGGGCGGAAGGCGTTGTGCAGGTAGCTCTCCTGCATCGCCACCCGCTCGCGGAACGCGCTCGTCAACGAATCCTCGGTGCGCGCCAGCTGGCCGATCGTCTGCATCTTGTAGTTGTCCTTGAACAGGTCCTCATCGGTGCGCTGAAGCCCCAGCCCGCTCAGGTCGAGCCGCACCACGTCCGTCGCGAAGGTGCCATGCACCAGGGCGTCCGTCCTTCCCTTGCGCCCGGAGGGGTCGCGCGCGTCGTAGAAATGGCCGTCGCGAAGGGTCAGCAGAAGGCTTCCTCCATCGGCGCTGCGCTGCATGGTGCCGCTGCGGGCGCGCACCACGGTGCGGTTCCCCTGGAACGGCTCGCGGTGGTCGTAGATCAGCACATCGGAGAGGGTCCCGTCCTCGGCCTTGTCCCGCACGCGGATGCTCAGTCCGTCGATGCCGTTGTAGAAGACCCCGGGCCGCAGGTTCATCGCGGGCTTCTTCCGCGTCACGTCCCAAAGCAGGCTGTGGAAGCGGAGGTTGGCCACGGGCAGCACATTGTTGCAGAAGAGGAACGACAGGCCGGAGAGCAGCATCACCAGCACCACCAGCGGCCGCAGGATGCGGAACAGGTGGAGGCCGGCCGAGCGCATCGGAACAAGCTCGCTGTTCTCCCCGAGCCCGCCCATGGTCATGATCGAACTAAGCAGCACGGCCAGGGGCAGGGCCAGCGGTACGAAGCTCGCCGTGGCGTACACCAGCAGTTCGGTGAGGGTGTACCAGGGCAGCCCCTTGCCCATCAGGTCATCCACGTACTTCCACAGGAACTGCATGCTCAGGATGAAGAGCACGATGCCGAAGGTGACCACCAGCGGGCCCAGGTAGGCCGCGATGATCATGCGGTGAAGGCGCTTCATCCCGAGGAGGACGGCGGCGGGGCCGATGGGCGCAAAGGTACCTGCCTCAGGAGCCGATCACCCGCATGAGGTGCGCCACCTGCGAGGCCCAGAGCTGACGTGCGCTCTCCAGGTCCTGCGGCCAGGCGTGGTCCGTCACCACCAGGGCCACATCGTTCGTCATCGGGTCGATGCGGATGCGCAGCTCGAAGTAGGCCCCGGGGTCCTCGTCCTCCAGCCAGCGGAAGCGCATGAGCTCACCGGCGCGGCGGCCGATGCACAGCGCCTTCTGCACGTCACCGCCCCACTCGAAGGCGAACTCGTCCCCACGAACGTTCACGTCATCGCAGAACCATTCGCTGAACCCGCTGGGGGTACTGATCAGCTCGAACAGCACACTCGGTGTGGAACGCATGTAGAACTCCGCCTGGTACCGCTCCTTCAACGCTCGCTTCAGCGCACGCGCCGGCTGCGCAGCGGGCTCCACGCCCATCATGACCGCCTGGACCGGGGGCGCCGGTGGCCTGGCCGGGGCTGCGGACTTCGGCTTGGTGCCGCCGTTGCTCGGAGCCTTCGCAACCGGCTTGGCGGCAGGTGGCGGAGGCGCGGGCTTGGCGGCCGGACGGGTCGTGGCCTTGGCGGGAGCGGGCGCGGCTTTCTTCTTCGCCGCCACCGGCTTCTGCGCCACCTTCGGTGCTGCGGCCGCCTTGCGGGCCGGAGGGGCGGGGGCGGCCCGCTTCGCCGCCGGTGCGGCCTTTCGCGGCGTGCTGGCCTTCACGGTCCCTGCCGCCTTGACCGGTGCAGGCTTCCGTACCGGGGCCGCCGGCTTGCGTGGGGCAGGCCTGCCTTTCACGCCCGGTCGAGCGGGGGCGGCCTTTCTCACCGGCTTGCGCGGCAGCGTCCTTGAGGCCTGCTTCTTCGCCGGTCGGCGTGCGACCGTTCCTGACGACCGTTTCGCCGGTGCTGCGGGGGTGCTCCGCCGGACCGTCGAAGCCGGTCTCTTGGTGCCGGACCGCTTGGGGGCCGCCTTCCGTGTCCGGGCCACCGATCCGGCTTTCCCCGATCCAGGCCGTGATGCCGGTTTCTTCTTCTTCTCCTCCTTCTTCCGGACGGATCGGACCGCCGGCCGTCCCTTGCCGGGCGCCGCTTTCTTCGGAGCGGGCCGGGGTGCGCGGCGCGCCGGTTTCGTGCTGGTGCGGGACTTGGCCATGGTCCGGGCAAGGTAGAAATTCCCCACGCCCACGCAAGAACGGCGGCGCTCGGGCCGGTACGGGAGGCCTGCTATATTTGCCGCCCCTTTCGCCCGGCGCAGGCCGGACCAAGGCCGATGGCGCGGTAGCTCAGCTGGTTAGAGCGCAGGATTCATAATCCTGAGGTCGAGAGTTCAAGTCTCTCCCGCGCTACAAAGCCCCCTGCACGGGGGCTTTTTCAATGGCCCCATGAACACCATCCCGATGCGTCATCTGGTGCTCGCCCTCCCGCTGTGGCTTGTGGGCTGTTCGGCGGAGCCCAAGGACTTCCACGACATGGAGGTGCGGGCGGCCGTGACCAAGGTGATGGCGGAACAGGAGGAAGCGTGGGACCGGGGCGACATCCGCGGCTTCATGACCGGGTATGCGGAAGGGGCCTGCTTCATCACGGCGAAGGAGCGCACGTGCGGGCGGGAGGCGGTGACCCGGCGCTACCTGGAGCGGTACACCGACAAGGCCGCGATGGGCGACCTGCACTTCGGCATCTCCGAGGTGCTGGCAGTGGGCCCTGAGCACGCGTGGTGCACCGGCACCTGGAGCCTGTTCCGGTCCGCCGACACCTTGAGCGGGGGCTTCAGCCTGCTGTGGCAGCAGGGCCCCCAAGGATGGCGGGTGATCCGCGACCACACGTACTGAGCCGCTACTTTCGCCGGCATGTCCGCAACGGTGGTCATCCTGGCCCTCACCGTGCTGGTGTCCGTCCTGGCGTTCCGCGACCGGCGCCTGTTCGATGCGCTGGCCTTCGAACCCTTCGTGGTGCATGCCCGGAACGACCTCCATCGGTTCGTGACCCACGCCGTGGTGCATGCCGACTGGCCGCACCTCTTCGTCAATATGTACGTGCTGTACGGCTTCGGGCCGTTCGTGGAGGGCTACCTGTCCGGGCTCACCCCGCTCCCCGGCACCTGGTCGTTCGTCATCCTCTACGTCACGGCCGCCGTGGTGGCCTGCGTGCCGGGCTATGGACGGCACAGGCACGATCCGCGGTACCGTGCGGTGGGGGCCAGTGGTGCGGTGTCCGCCGTGCTCTTCGCTCACATCCTCATCCTGCCCACGGCGGAGGTGGGCCTGTTCCTGCTGCCGTTCGGTCTGCCATCGGCCGTGTTCGGTGCGCTCTACCTCATCTATGAAGGGACCATGCACCGCCGTGGTGGGGATCATGTGGCGCACGATGCCCACCTGATGGGGGCGCTGCATGGTGTGCTCTTCGTGGTGGTGCTGCGACCGGCCCTGGTGCCGGCCTTCTTCCGTTCGCTCACCGACCTGCTCCCCGGATGAACCTGCGGACCGCCCTCTTCCTGGACCGTGACGGTGTGGTGAACCGCGAGCGCGGAGAGCACACCTGGCGGCCGGAGGACTTCGAGGTGCTGCCCGATGTGGCGGAGGTGGTGGCCGCCTTCAACCGCAAGGGCTGGGCGGTGGTGATCGTGAGCAACCAGAGCGGCATCGGCCTCGGCCTGTACACCCCGGCCGATGTGGAGCGCCTGCATCGCTATCTTCACGACCACCTCCTCCAGCACGGGGCCCGCGTGGACGACATCCTCTATTGCCCTCATCATCCCTCGAAGGGACGCTGCCTCTGCCGCAAGCCGTCGGGCCTGCTGATGGAGCGCGCCATCGCATTGCACGGCATCGACCCCGTGGGTTCGGTGATGGTGGGCGACCGGGAGCGGGACATCGAGGCCGCCGCCTCGGTGGGGGTGCGCGGCCTGTTGATCCCCTCCAATTCGGGCCTTGCCAGGGCCCTGCAACACGCCGGCATCGGTTGAACATGGAACGCTTCGTCGACCTCAACGGGGAGCTGCTGCCGGCGGACCGGCCGGTGATCACGCTGGAGAACCGGGCCTTCCACTATGGTGACGGCCTCTTCGAGAGCATCCGCGTGGTGAACGGTCGCCCGCGGTTCCTTGATGCGCACTGGGCGCGGCTGGTGGAGGGATGCAAGCTGCTGCGCATCGACCTGCCCCCCGGGCTCGACCGTGATGCCCTGGAGCGTGCCATCGTCCGGTTGGTCGAGCGCAACGCCGCGCCGAGCGCCCGCTGCCGGCTCACCCTCTTCCGCGATGCGCAGGGTCATTACCGCCCGGACGGGCATCGGGGCGGGTACGCGATCGAGGTGACCCCGATGACCGAAGCGACGTACACGCTGAACGAGCGCGGGCTGATGGTGGACATCTACCCCGACATGCGCAAGCCGGTGAACGCACTGGCCGTGCACAAGACCTTGAACTGCCAGTACTACGTGATGGCCTCCCTGTGGAGCGAGGCGCGCGGGCTGGACGACTGCCTGCTGCAGAACGACCGGGGCAACATCATCGAGAGCAGCACCGGCAATCTCTTCATCGTGAGCAACGGGGTGCTGTACACACCGTCGCTGGCGGACGGCTGCCTGGGTGGGGTGATGCGGATGCAGGTGATCAACCTGGCGCTCGCGAACGGCATCAAGGTGTACGAGTGCTCGCTGAACCCGCAGAACCTGCTGGCGGCCGATGAGCTGTTCTTCACCAACGCCGTGCGCGGGGTCCAGTGGGTGGCCACCTACCGCACCAAGCGGTACATGCACCGCACGGCACAGCTGGTGATCGACCTGCTGTCGCGCAGCGTGCTCAATTGAGCGCCGGGTCCTCCGGGAAGTTGGCCAGCGGAGCGAAGGCCTTTCCCATGGCCCGCAGCGAATCGCCCCACAGGTCCTTCACCTGGGTGTTCATCACATGCCGCTTGGTGGCCCTCGCCACGATCCATGATCGCTGGCCGAGCTCCTTCTCCAATTGCTGCTCGCCCCAGCCGGAATAGCCCACGAAGAAGCGCACGTGGCGCGAGAGCCGCGGGTCGGTGGTGAGCAGGGCGCGCAACTGGTCGAAGTCGCCGCCCATGTGAACACCGTCGATCACCTCCAGGCTGCCCTCCACCCGGGCGCCGAAGGTGTGCAGGTAGTAGAGGTTGCCGCTCTGCACCGGGCCACCGATGCTGACGCGGGTGTGGATCGGCGGCATGTTCTCCATCAGGTCGCCGATGTCCATGTCGAGGTGGCGGTTGAGCACGAAGCCGAAGGAGCCCTCGGCGTTGTGCTCGCAGAGCAGCACCACCGTCCGCCGGAAATAGGGGTCCGGCAGGTAGGGTTCGCTGATCAGCAGGCGGCCGCGCGCCGGTGCCACCGTGCTCTCCGGATCGAGATCGAGGAGGTCCCTGCCCATCGTGTGCGGAGGTCAAGGTACGTCCGATCGCGGTCGGTGCGCACCGGGCTGCGGCTTCGAACGGATATCTTCGGCGCCATCTCAATTGGGGAACATGGAACGCGAACGCTCGGTGGACCATCGGATCGATTACAGCAAGGCCGTGCTCCTGGAGAGCGAAGCAGGTGACGATCCGTTCGCGCTGTTCGGTCGCTGGCTGCGCGCCGCCGAGGAGGAGGGGCTGCCGGAGCCGCATGCCATGACGCTCGCCACGGCGGGCTCGTTCAGCATCAGTTGTCGCGTGGTGCTGCTGAGGTCCTTCGACCCGCAGGGCTTCTTGTTCTTCACCAACTACAACAGCCGCAAGGCCATGGACCTGGAGCGCGATCCGCGAGCGGCGCTGTCGTTCTTCTGGCCTCAGCAGGAGCGGCAGGTGCGCATCGAGGGCAAGGTGGAGAAGGTGAGCGCCGAGGAGAGCGACCGCTACTTCAGGGAGCGCCCGCGCGAGAGCCAGGTGGGGGCGTGGGCCAGCGACCAGAGCCGGATGGCCGACGACCGTGCCCAGGTGGATGAGCGCTACGCGCGGTGGACCGAGCGGTTCAAGGACCAGGCGGAGGTGCCGCGTCCGCTCCACTGGGGTGGCATGCGCCTGCGTCCGGTGCGCATCGAGTTCTGGCAGGGTCGGCCGAGCCGCCTGCATGACCGCCTGATCTTCGAGCACTTCAATGATGGCACCTGGAGCCGCATGCGGCTTCAGCCCTGAACGACGAAGCCCCCCGCGATGCGGAGGGCTTCCTTGCGCAGCGGGACGATCACTTCTTGGGCGCGGCCTTCTTGGCGGCGGCCTTCTTGGGCGCGGCTTTCTTGGCGGCGGCTTTCTTCGGTGCCGCCTTCTTGGCGGCCTTCTTGGCGGGGCTTGCCGCCGTGCTCTTGGACGTGGTGGCCTTCGCACGCTCGGTCGCGCGCACCTTGCGCTTGCTCGGCCGGCTCTTGCCGTGGCTGCCTGCCCGCCGTTTGCCTTTCTTGGATCGGATGTCGCCTTTGCCCATGCTGGGTGGTGTTTGGGTTCGCCGCGAAGCTACCCGTGCCCGATCGCGGGCCCCGGTCACAGGCGCACGCACTTGTCCACGCGCGTGTGTTCAGAATGACGACGGTCCGTGGGCGGCATCGCCGCGCAGCCGTTCCTCGATGGCCTGCGCATCATGCAGCGCTGCGCGGGTCCACTGCAGCTTCAGCGCACCCATGGCCCGCTCATCCAGCCGCCACGGCACGGTGCTCGCCCGCAGCCGCTGCATCACGGTGTACAGCACGATCCCGGCGGACACCGAGATGTTGTAGCTCTCCGTGAAGCCGTGCATGGGGATGCGGAGCGCCCCGTCGCAGGCCGCGATGAGCTCATCGCTCAGCCCCTGGAGCTCGGTGCCGAAGCAGAAGGCGATGGGCCGGTCGATGGGCACGTTCTCAGGGGTCCAGGCCTCGGCGTGCGGGGTGGTGGCCACGATGCGATGGCCGCGTTCGCGCAGGGCGGTGATGCACTGCATGGCGCCCTCCGGGCCACCGTAGCGGTGCACCGTGGTCCATTTGTCGCTGCCCAGGGCGATCTCCTTGTTCGCGGTGAACCGGTTGCGCGACTCGATGGCGTGCACGTCCTGGATGCCGAGCAGGTCGCAGGTGCGCAGCACGGCGCTGGCGTTGTGGGCCTGGTGCAGGTCCTCCAGCACCACGGTCACGTGCCGGGTGCGCTGCGGGGCCAGGCGGTCGAACAACGCACGCTTGTGCGGAGTGATGAAGGCGCCGAGCCGGTCGAGCAGGTCGTGATCGTCCATGGGTGCAAAAGAAAAGGTCCCCCGGGAGGGAGGACCTTTTCAAGAGGGATGGGGTGCTTACTTCACCTTGTTGGAGAGGTCGGCACCGGCCTTGAACTTCACGACCTTCTTGGCCGCGATCTTGATCTCCTTGCCCGTCTGCGGGTTGCGGCCCTTGCGAGCAGCGCGCTTGGAGATGGAGAACGTCCCGAAGCCCACGAGGGCCACGCGATCACCCTTCTTCAGGGCCTTGGTGGTGTTGTTCACGAAGGCATCCAGGGCGCGCTTGGCGTCAGCCTTGGAGATCTTCGCTTCAGCGGCGATCGACTCGATCAGTTCAGCTTTGTTCAGTCCCATGTTCGTTAAGGAGGTTTGTGTGAGTGTTTGTGAACTCGACGCAAAAGTATTCGGAGACCCGCGCCTGTCAAGGGTTTCCGGACGGGTGCCCGGAGAATGTTGAAAAATCAGGGGTTTTGTTGATAAGTGCGCCGGAATCCCGCCCCCAGCAAGGGTTTGCGGAAACAGGGGTGTGCCGATCCTGATGACCCGTTGGTTCAACGCTTCGGAGCAGAAGCCGCGACAGGCGCTCACTTGAAGTGGATCGACCCGCGCAAACCCGCGCGGAACGCGGCCGCGGGCATTCGGCGACGCCCTTCGGGCTGCACCTCCAACAGCCGCAATACCCCTTCGCCGCACACGACCAGCAGTCCTGTGTCGGCGTCGTGCACCGAACCGGGAACACCCCGCGCATCCGCACCCGTCCGCTCCGAGCGCAACACCTTGAAGTGCTCGGTGACACCATCCGCCCGCACCAGTTCCGTCCACGCCCCGGGCACCGGGGAGAGCCCGCGCACATGGTCGTGCACCTTCGATGCCGGCCATGACCAGTCGATGCGGCAGTTGGACGGGGTGAGCTTCGGCGCATCGCGCAGCGGCCCTCCTTCGATCAGGGTCTCCTGCCGGCGCGCCGCCAGCGAGCCGTTGGCCAGCGCACGCACGGTGCGCACCAGAAGGTCCGATCCGATGGCGGCCATGCGGTCGTGCAGCTCGCCGGCGGTCTCGTCCGGACCGATGGGGACCGGCTCCTGCATCAGCACGTCACCGGTGTCGATCGCCTGCTGGATGAGGAAGGTGGTGAGCCCGGTGGCGCGCTCGCCGTGCATCACCGCCCAGTTGATCGGTGCGGCGCCACGATACCGGGGAAGCAGCGATGCATGCAGGTTGATGGTGCCCAGCCGGGGCATGCGCCATACGACCTCCGGAAGCATGCGGAAGGCGACGACCACGAAGAGGTCGGCACCGCACGCGCGGAGCGCCTCCAGGAAGCCTTCATCACGCAGCCGCTCCGGTTGCAGGACGGGCAGGCCGAGCCGGATCGCGGCCTCCTTCACCGCGGAAGCGCGCAGCTGTCGTCCCCGGCCCGCCGGCCGGTCCGGCGCGGTGACCACCGCCGCGATGGGGATCCCGGCGGTGTGCAAGGCTTCCAGCGAGGAGACGGCGAAGGGCGGCGTGCCCATGAAGACGATGCGGGGTGCGCTCATGCCGCGAAGGTCATCACAAGCGCACGATGCGGAAGCGGTAGGGCAGCAGGGCATCGCGGCCTGCGTAGTCCACACCCACGCGCGGACCGATGCGCACGTCGGCGGGATCGACCCCATGCCCTTCGTCCGCGATCCAGATGGACCGCCCCAGCAGGTCGGTGCCGTCGTGCGACCGGTGGATGCCGAGCGCCTGTGCCGCGGTGCCCGGTCCGTCCGTACGCGCGCCGGCTTTTCCGCGGCGAACGTCGGCGGTGGCCTGTCCTTCGAGGATGCGCACGCCGCGCAGCAGCACCGCATGGGGCACACCGGAGGTGTGGGTCACGATGTTGAAGGGGTGATGGATGCCGTAACAGATGTAGACATAGGCCGTTCCGCCGCGCGCGTACATGGACGCGTTGCGCTCGGTACGCCTGCCGCCGAACGCATGGGAGGCCCTGTCCTCCGCTCCGGCGTACGCTTCCGTCTCGGTGATCAGGCCGGCGACATGCGCACCGTCGATCCGGGTGTGCACCACCTTGCCCAGCAGGTCACGCGCGATGCCCACCACGTCGGGCCGTTCATAGAAGCTCCGGTCCAGCCGCATCGCTTCACCGCTGGTCCTGCTCCCAGCGCAGCAGTTCCGCATCCGGGCCGTCCACCGGGCTGGTGGCATCGGCACCGCACCGGCTGCGGCATCGGTCGCACCGTCCACAGGGCGCGGTGGTCCCTTCGCCGAAGTAGGAGAGCAGCGTCGCCTCGCGACACCCGGCCTCGGCAGCGAAGTAGGCGGCCATGGCCTCGACGCGCTCCAGCGCGCGGTGCAGGCGCAGATCGAGCGCCTCCGGATCCAAGGTCAGGCGTTGCGCATCGCGACGCGGTGTCATCAAGGTCACCAGCGGATCGTCGGTGCGCGGCGAATACCGCAGCACCTCAAGGCGTTGGAGCTCGCGCAGGCCCTCGCGCACCGCGGTGGTGGAGGACGAGAGCACCTGGGCCACACGTTCCTCCTCGATCATCGCCGGCGCCTCGAACAGGCCACCGTAGAGGCGCAGCAGCGCTTCCAGCAGCGGACCGAGGCGCGCGTCGTTCAACCGCAGGCCGTGCACCGTGGACGGACCGCAGGTGAGCAGCACGCGCGACGGGGTGTGCACGCCTTCGCTGAGGACGAGGTCGTCGTTCAGCTCCAGGGCCTTCAACGCCCCGAGGGCGGTGGCAGGCTTCAGGCCGCTGCGCCGGGCGAGGTCGCGCAGGTCGAGGGTGTACGATTCGTGCAACCCGCTGCCCAGGGCGATGCGGTGCGTGTCGGCGAAGGCCTGGTAGGTGCGGCGCACCTCGGCCGTGGTCGGGAAGCCGCCTTCCACGCGTTCACGCAGGCGGCGGTCGTCGGCGTCGTCCACCAGCAGGAAGGCGTACGAGGGCCGTCCATCGCGGCCCGCGCGACCGGCCTCCTGGTAGTAGCTCTCCAGGTCGGGTGGCGGGGACAGGTGCACCACCGTGCGCACATCGCCCTTGTCGATGCCCATGCCGAAGGCATTGGTGGCGGCCACGTAGCGAAGGCGGCCTTCCTGCCAGTCGCGTTGCACGCGCTCCCGTTCGGTGTGCGGAAGCCCGGCATGGTAGGCCCCGGCGGTGACGCCCATGCGCTGCAGCACGCCCGCCAGCTCAACTGTTCCGCGCCGGTCGCGCATGTACACGATGCCGCTGCCGGGCACATGGTCCACGATGCGGTGGAGGCGCGTGAGCTTGTCCTCGCCGCGGCTGCACCAGAAGGTGAGCTCGGGCCTGTGGAAAGGAGAGCGCAGCACGTTCGGCGCGCGGAAGCCCAGGCGGTGTTGGATGTCGTCCACCACGGCCGGAGTGGCGGTGGCGGTGAGGGCCACCACGGGCGCCTGAGGGAACACGGCGCGCAGCTCGGGGATCCGCATGTAGGCCGGACGGAAGTCGTAGCCCCATTGGGCGATGCAGTGCGCCTCGTCCACGGCGATCAGGTGGACGGGCATGCGGGGCAGGCGGCCGCGGAAGGCGTCGGTGCCGAGGCGTTCGGGCGACACATAGAGCAGGCGCAGCCGCCCCAGCGCCGCATCCTCCAGCGCATTGTCGATCTCGTATCCGGCCATGCAGCTCATCACGGCCATGGCGGCGATGCCGCGCCGGCGGGCCTGGTCCACCTGGTCCCGCATCAGGGCGATGAGCGGGCTGACGACGATGGTGAGCCCCCCGAGGGCGAGGGCCGGTAGTTGGTAACAGAGGCTCTTGCCACCTCCCGTGGGCAGCAGTGCCAGCGTGTCGCGGCCGTCCAGCACCGAGCGGATCACCTCCTCCTGCATGGGGCGGAAGGCGTGATGGCCCCAATGCCGCTGCAACAGTTCGCGGGGGTCGGGCGTTACAGGAAGCACGCCCGATGCGGGAAGTCCACCGGGGGCGATGGTTACATTTGGACGCACCAACGGTTTCTGCTGCATGATCACTACCGGGCAAAAGATAGCCATCCACCGCACCGAGCGCTCACGGCTGCCGGAGACCGACCTGGCCCACGTGAAGTTCGGTCGCGTGTTCAGCGACCACATGTTCGTGATGGACTACCAGGACGGTCGCTGGCAGGATGCGCGCATCACCCCCTTCGCCGACCTGGTGATGAGCCCGGCCGCATTGGTGCTGCACTACAGCCAGACCATCTTCGAGGGGCTCAAGGCGTACAGGACGCCCGAGGGCGGTGTCCAACTCTTCCGCCCGCAGGCCAACATCGCGCGCATGAACCACAGTGCGCATCGCATGTGCATGCCGCAGCTGCCCGAGGAGCTCTTCCTGGAGGCGCTCGTGGAACTGGTGCGGCTGGACCGTGGCTGGCTGCCCACGGACAAGGAGGGTTCGCTCTACATCCGTCCCTTCATGTTCGCCAGCGACGAGTACATCGGGGTGAAGCCGAGCGACACCTACACGTTCATCATCTTCACCTGCCCGGTGCAGGCCTATTACCAGGAACCCGTGCGGGTGAAGATCGAGACCACGTACAGCAGGGCCTTCCCGGGCGGAACGGGCGAAACGAAGTGCGGCGGCAACTACGCCGGTGGCCTCTATCCCGCCAAGCTGGGCCAGGACAAGGGATTCCACCAGCTGGTGTGGACCGACGGGCTCACCCACCAGTACATCGAGGAGAGCGGCACGATGAACGTGTTCTTCAACATCGATGGCACACTGGTGACGCCTTCACTGGACGGCACGATCCTGAAGGGCGTCACGCGGGACAGCATCCTGCGCATCGCGCGCGATCAGGGCGTGCCGGTGGACGAGCGGCGCGTGAGCGTGGAGGAGGTGGTCTCAGCGGCGCGCGCCGGCAAACTGCGGTCGGCCTTCGGGGCCGGCACCGCGGCCACCATCGCGCACATCGCCACCATCGCGCACGGCGACGAGGTGTTCGAACTGCCCATCGTGGAGGAGCGCACCGTGGCCAACGACATCGGCCGCACGCTTGATGACATCCGCCGCGGCCGCGTGAGCGACCCCTACGGCTGGATGGTGCCCGTGGCGTAGGCGCTCAGTGCAGCTTCGGAAAGTCCTCCCAAAGCAGACGGCCCGCTCCGCGGCCCACGTCGGCCCACCGCTGCACGTCCAGTCCCAGGCACACCGTGTGGCAGGTGGCCATCTCGCCGGTGGCGCGGCATAGGACGTACGCGAAGCCACTGATGCCGGGGTTGTGGCCGAAGAGCATCACGGTGGTGGCACTGTCGGGAAGCGCATGCACGATGTCCAGCAGCGTGTCCTCCACCGCATGGTAGGCCTTGGGCACGGGCACGATGTCCCGCTCCGGGATGGCGAGCGCCGAAGCGAAGGCCTGCGCGGTCTGCCAGGCGCGGCGTGCGGTGCTGCTCACCAGCAGGGGTGGAGGAAGGCCACGTCGCACGAAGCGCTCCGCCATCGCCGGCGCGTCGCGTTCACCACGCGCGTTCAGCGGTCGGTCGAAGTCGCTCTGCCGTGGATCGTCCCAGCTGCTCTTGGCGTGGCGGGTGAGCAGGAGCGTGCGCATGACGGCGCGGCGATCAGTGCGCGTGGTAGCGCTTCAGCCCCTCCACCAGACCGTTCAGCAGCAGCGTGTGGTCCATGCTGGGGCGCAGGGTCACCTGCACGGCGTGCGCATCACTGAACTGGGTCAGGCGACGGCCGGCCTTGCTGATGGTGAGGTGGAGCGTGTCCGGATAGGCGCCGGTGAAGTGCAGGTCCAGCGGTTCGCCACCGGCCATGCGCAGCACGTAGTGCGGGTAGTGGTTCACAGCGTCCTTCCAGCCATCGTCCTCCTCCAGCACATGGCCCTGCTCGCGGAGGTCGGCGGCCCATTGGTCCATGACGAATAGCAGCACATCCTCCACGAAGACCTCGGGGTCGGTGGGGAGCTGGTGTTGGCGGTGGTCGATCGGGGCCAGCAGGCGCGAACGCGTGCGGCGCAGGGTGGTGGACAGGTCGTCCAGTTGGGCGGTGAAGGTCATTTCGTTCGTCTCTCGCTCGTACTTCGGGGGGCAAACTAGTCCCGTCAGGGATCGCGGGGCCGGTTGCGCATCCCGTTTTTTTGCACGATCGATCGCACGATCCCTGATGCTCAGCCGGTGGGGCTGTGGATGAACGGGCTGAGCCGGGCGCCAGGTGCGCGGGTGTGGAGTGCAGTGCGTGATGGTGCAAGGGCGCGCTGTGGTCTGGCTCCCGCACGCGCGGCCCCGGTGTTCGAGCACGACCACTACCTTGGATGAACCAACCTCGCCGTGATGACCTTCCGATCCGCCCTCGGCGCCTTCTCCCTGACCCTGCTTGCCGCCGGCCTCCACGCGCAGAGCGTCACCCTCACCTTCACCGCCGAGCTGAACGGGGGGCACATCCCCTTGGACAGCGTGTGGGTCATCAACCTCACCCAGGGCGGGGATACGGTGCTGCATGCACCGGACACCGTGCTTGTGCTGGACATCAGCACGGCCATCGGATCGCCCGGATCCGAGGCGTTGACGGGACTGAGGCTGAGCACCCCGCGCCCGAACCCGTTCGAGGAGCAAACGCAACTGGTGGTGACCGTGGCCGGGGAAGGAGCGCTGGAGCTGACCGTGCTGGACGCGGTGGGCAAGACGGTGTCGGATCTGCGTCGGCGCGTGGGGCCGGGTCAGCACACCTTCAGCTTCGCCGGCGGTCCGGTCGGGCTGCTGTATGCGGTGGCACGCTGGAACGGAGAACGGACCGTGCAGCGCATGGTGGGCCTGTCATCAACGTCGCAGCCGGGTGTTCTGCACTGGGCGGGTTCAAGTCCGCTCCAGGTCGTCGGGCCGAAGAGCTCGTCCTTTCCCTGGCAGCCGGGGGACACGCTTCGCTATCTCGGATATGCATCGGATACCATCGGGCCGCTGAGCGCCTTCATCGAGGATGATCCCATGTCCTCCGCTACGGAGCTCTTTCAGCTTGCCCGTGGGCTGGTGTGCCCGGACAGCCCCTCGGTGACGGACATCGATGGCAACACCTACGGGACGGTGAAGATCGGCAGCCAGTGTTGGATGGCGGAGAACCTCAAGACCACGCGCTACCGCGATGGCATCTCAATCCCCAACGTCACGGACAATACCACCTGGGCCCAACTCAACACCGGCGCCTGGTGCGATCACGGCAACAACGCGGCCAACGACACCATTCATGGTAAGCTCTACAACTGGTACGCTGCGGCCGACCCCAACATCTGCCCCCAGGGCTGGCATGTGCCCACCGATGCCGAGTGGCATCAGTTGGAGCAGTTCTTGGGCATACCGAGCGCCGAGTTGAACAGCCTGGGATTTCGAGGAGCTGCGCAGAATGCAGGAGGCGAAATGAAGGCCACCACCTTGTGGAACGCCCCCAATCTCGGCGCCACTGACGGGAGCGGTTTCTCAGGCCTTCCCGGCGGCCTCCGTTACGGCGGCTATGGCCACTTCGACGGCTTAGGCGGCAACGGCTACTGGTGGAGCGCCTCGGAGAGTAGTGCGGCGTCCGCCTGGTTCCGCTTTCTTTACTTCAATAATGCAGGTGTGTACAGGTCCGGCTACTCCAAGAGATTTGGGTTCTGTGTGCGTTGCGTCAGGGATTGATCCCGCGCGGCGGGTGCGCGGTTCCGACCCCTGGGATGCCCCGTTATTCAGGCGGGCTCAGCCGCCAGCCGGTCGATCCTTGACCTTCGTCATGGACAAGGGCTGAGCGGGTGTGCACCTTCGGGGCAAGCTTCAATCACTAACCGATCGACGCCATGTCAACGCTCATTCCCTCCCGCCGTTCCCTGCTCTCCCGATTCTTCGATGACGATGCCTTCGGCTTCCCGGAGGGTTTCCTCGATGATGCCGGGCTGATGCCCGCCCGCGTGTTCGACCGGCCTTTCTTCAAGGAAATGAAGATGCCGGCGGTGAACATCAAGGACAACACCGACCACTTCGCCATCGAGCTCGCCGCGCCCGGCTACAAGAAGGACGACCTGAAGGTGACCGTGAAGGACGGCCTGCTCACCATCGCCAGTGAGAAGAAGCACGAAAGCGAGGAGGAGAAGAAGGGTTACACCCGCAAGGAGTTCAGCTACGCGTCTTTCAGCCGGTCGTTCGTGCTGCCGGACAACACCGATGCCGACAGCCTGAAGGCGAACTTCACGAACGGTGTGCTGAAGCTCACCTTGAACAAGACCAAGGCCGTGCCCGAGAGCAAGGCCAAGGAGATCGCCATCCACTGATCGGCGAACGCCGGCCCAGGGGAGGGGCGGGGCGCGGGAGCGTTCTGCCCTTTCCCGTTCCCGGCCGCCTCGCGGCGCAGTAACCTTGCTCCATGCCGACGGTCTACACGGTGTACGTCATCGAGCTCAGCCGGAAGGTCTTCACCGAGAACTGGAAGTTCCGCGCGGCGAACCCGCAGTACACCGGTGCGCTCGAATGCCTCTACGTGGGCATGACCAGCAAGACGCCGCAGGAACGGTTCAAGCAGCACAAGACCGGCGCGCTGAGCAAGAAGGGACACGACCTCAGCAGCGCCATCGTGAGGAAGTACGGGCGCTACCTGCGTCCCAGCCTGTACCAGCAAATCGGACCGTTGAACCGGGCCGAAGCGCTGGAGGTGGAGAAAGGCCTCGCGCTGGAGCTGCGGCGGAAGGGGTATGCGGTGTGGACGAATTGAGCGGGCGCATCACGGCAGGCTGTGGCACAGTGCTTCGCTTTCCTGGATGACACGGGCCTCGCGTGTTCCGCTCACCTGCGCAAGGCGCAGCGCATCGGTCTGGTCCATGATGTCGCGGGCCAGCACCAGCCCTGCGGCCAGCAGGTGCTCCTTCTCCGCCCTGGTGAGGCTGCTGAGGCAGGTGAGCGGATAGAGCCCGCTGCGGTCGATGCGATGCTTGAGGCTGCCTTTGGCCGGATGGTCCCAGCCCAGCATGCGAAGACCGGCGCATTCACCGTAGCGCAGCGCATCGCTCGTGAAGCGCGTGTTCGTGACCAGCCATCCCTGGGTGAAGCGATGGCCGTTGCCGGGCTCGCCGCGCCACCGCTCGGTCACATCGTCGAAGCGCGCCTTGATGTAGAGCGGCACCTTCACATCGCACACGCGGCCCGGCGTGTTGTGGTACTTGCATTCCACCAGGAAATGCTGAGGCCCTTTCTCAGCCACCACGTCGACCTCGTGCTGCACACAGCGGCCCTCCACCAGCACGTCCACCTGCACAGCGTAGCCATCGTGCTGCAGGATGCGGGCGATGAAGCGCTCGAAGGGGAAGCCCGATGGCCCCAGGTCGAGGATGGCCTGCTTGAGGCGGTAGCGCGCGGCGCTGGGCCTGCTGTGCCTGCGAAGCAACTTGAACGCCAGCCGGTAGATCCGGTGCGTGCTCAGGCCGGGCACCAGCCGCGGCTGAAGGTCCTTGAGCACCTGGGCCGCGGTATCATCATCGGCACCCGAGCGTCGCAGCGATGACCGAAGCTTCTCCGCGTCGAAGGGCACCACGGACCCATCGGCCTTGGTGACGAGCAGGGGGGAGGACATGCGGTGAAAATAGGCAGGTGCCGATGGCCGCGGCCGCCGGCACCTTTCGCACCATGGACTTGGTGCGAACGGCGATCGTACGCATCGGCCCCGACGACCGGACCGGAACGGGTTGATCATCCGCCGTGGATGCCAGCTCCTCAGGGTCCGTTGGACTGCGCGCTATCCGCACAGGTCCGGGCGGGGTCGTTCCAGCTCAGACCTGACCGTTCCGTAAGTGGTGAGTGATGAGGACCGCCAGGGAGGGGCCTCGGCGTCGTGCGTAGGAGTCGGACCAACGGGGCTACCGGGACGCAGGTGGATGTGTCCGTGCCTTCAGGAACTCAAGCGTCATCGCGAAGGCCTGTTGAGCTTCGGGCTCGGCCAGACGGAACTGGTATTCGTGGGGCAATGCGGGCGAATGGTCATCGGGGAAGAACAGGCTGGTCACCGGTACACCCAGTTCCTCGAGCCGGGTGGCCATGGGACGGCTCTGGTGCGCGGTGAGGGGGTCGCCGTTGCCACCGCTGATGAAGACGGGTGGGAATGCCGACGTGGCGTGGTGGATCGGTGACATCGCCCGCAATGCGTCCTCCGCAGGCTTGCGCTCGCCGAGATAGGCCCAGGGCAGGATGTTCGCCAGATAGCCTAAAATGCCGCCGGCGTCGTTGGCACGCTGCACATACATGGGCATGTCGTAGAGCCCGCAGTGCAGGATCAACCCGCGCAGCTGTCCGGGACCCAGGGTGGGGGCAATGCCGACCGCCTTCGCATGGTCCGGGTTGGAAATGGTCGCTGCGGTCTGCGCAGTAAGCTGCGCACCGGCGCTGTCGCCCGCCATGAACACCCGATCCATGTCCGCTAGGAAGCGTGCGGCATTCGCGCGGATATGGGCCAGGGCTGCATTGATCTGGTGCAGCGGTGCAGGATAACGGTGCTCCGGGGCCAGGCCGTAGTTGATGGCGATCACCACGTACCCTTCATGGGCCAGGTGCATCAGGTAGCCGCGCATCTCGCTCTTGTCGCCACCGATCCATCCGCCGCCATGGGTCCAGACCACCACGGGCAGTCGGTGATCCCCGCCCATCATCCGCTGCGGGATGTAGATGTCCATGCGGGCATCAGGGTCGCCGGCCGTGTACACTTCATCCAGGATCACATGCACATCGTTCCGCTCGAAGGGCACCAGTCCCTGCCGCATCTCCTCACCGCCTTTCTTGAAGGTGATCCGGACCACCATGGCGCCGGGCCACACGCTGAGCGAGAAGGCGAGCAAGGCTGCGAGCACGATGCTGAGCAAGGTGAATGACAAGCGCTTCAGGATACGCATGGGCGAGGGGGCGATAACGGATGAAGGTAGCGTCCAACGCGATATCGGTACGGCGTTGAGTCGGAAGGTCATGTCAGAAGGAACGCAAAGAGGGCGACCCCGGCTGCTAGGAGCTCGGGCACGCCCTCTTTGCCTTGTTGGATGTTAAAGTGGAGACTGTTCAGTAAAGTGTGTCAGGCCGGATTGCGAACTTCAACACCTGACCCATGGAGGACAAGACGGACAAGTTCGATTACGAAGCCTTCGAGAAGGAGGCCATGAAGCAATTGCTACTGGGCAAGCCCTTGAGCGGCAGCGATGGGGTGCTGACCCCGCTGGTGAAGCGACTGATGGAGGCCTCGCTACGGGGCGAGCTGAGCGCTCACCTGGCCGAGGAGCCGCCTGGAGGTAACCGGCGCAACGGACATGGGCGCAAGCGGGTGAAGACCGCCCACGGAGAGGTGGAGATCGCCACGCCGCGCGACCGTGAGGGAACCTTTGACCCGGTGCTGCTGCCCAAGCGCGAGCGCGTGCTGAACGCCGAGCTGGACATGAAGATCATCAAGCTCTACGGGCTTGGGATGAGCCAGCGCGACATAAGCGACCATGTGCGGGACCTGTACGGCATCGAGGTGAGCGAGGCCACGATCAGCGCGGTGACCGACCAGGTGATCGCCGATGTACAGACCTGGCGGCAGCGGCCCTTGGAGGCGCGCTACGCGATCGTGTGGCTCGATGCCATCCACTTCAAGGTGAAGCAGGAAGGGCGCGTGGTGAACAAGGCCGTATACACCGCCTTGGGCGTTGGCCCCGATGGCCACAAGGACCTGCTGGGCCTGTACGTGGGGCAGAGCGAAGGGGCCAAGTTCTGGCTGGGCGTGCTGGGCGACCTGCGCCAACGCGGCGTGGAGGACATGCTGATCGCATGCATCGACAACCTGAGCGGCTTCTCCGACGCGATCTCCTTGGTGTACCCACAGAGCGATATCCAGCTCTGCATCGTGCACCAGGTGCGCAATACCCTGAAGTACATCAGCTACAAGCACTACAAGGAGGTGGTCAAGGACATGCGGGCCATCTACCGGGCCCCTGGTGAGCAGCAAGCGCTGCATGCCCTGGAGGTCTTCAGCGACAAATGGGGGAACGCTACCCGCAGGCGGTGAGCTCCTGGCACACCAACTGGCCGCTGCTGGCCAGCCAGTACCGCTACAGCGAGCGCATCCGGCGGCTCATCTACACCACCAATCCCATCGAGGGCTTCCACGCTCAGCTGCGCAAGTACACCAAGACCAAGCGCGTCTTCGACAACGACATGGCCCTGCTCAAGCTGCTCTATCTGGCCCAGCAGCGCATCGTGGAGAAAATGGCCGCCAAGCCCATCTTCGCTTGGAGGGAGATAGCCGCCGAGCTACGCCTGCTCTTCGGCCCACGCTTCGATCCACAGGCGATCAACACCGATCAACAGGTTCTGAGTCTCCCCCGGACCCCCTCGTTCAAAACCCAACAACATCAACATCATCAGCAATAACGATGATGACACACTTTATCTAACAGACCCTTAAAGTGCGCTTCGGTGGTCAGGCGCTGGCTTTCTCCTTCCTCGCCTTCCCGTTCCCGTTGCTATCCCGGCCTTCGAGCCGGGACTCCTTCTCCGCGATCGGCTTGCGCACCTGGCCTGGCGAGGTGAAAGCTTTCGAAACGCCCTGGGGATCGGCCACCTGAGGCTTGCCGGTCTCCAACGAGCCGGCGATGAGCTGCCCTGATCAGGCAATGAGCTTGAAGATCTGCTCGGCGACCTCTTCGTACTTCGCATCACTGATCCTTCCTGCGACGTTTCGGATGATGCGCTTATCCGCAGTGAAGATCTTGTTCGGCCGAATGTTGCTGGCGATCGGAAGACGACCGTTATCGAAATCGGCCTCCGTGAGCGGCAGCTCCAGGCCATCCCGCTTGGACTGGCTGGTGATCTGGCAGAGCATGATGTCATCGCCACCCCAGTCAGCGACAACGAGCGCTGGGCGCCGCTTGCTACCGGTCAGATCCGAGAACGGGAAGGGGATGACGACCACATCACCTTTCATAGCCCCGCCCAGGCTTGGTCCTCCTCCTCATCGTCCCAGTCCTTGCCCAGGCTCGGTTCGCTGGCGATGGTCAATGCCGCTGTGTCATCCAGAAGCTCCTTGAGCAACACCTTCTTCTCCTGGGTGGAGCATTGCCTGATCCACGCCAGCACTTGGCTGATGGAGACCGGGAGGTTGTGCTCTGAAGCATGCATGGCCTAACGAAGATAAGGCGTGTCGTTAGGCTTCCGCCTTTGCCTTCTTCTTCCCGTTCCCGTTCGCCTTCTCCGCCTCCTTCTCGTCCACAGGCTTCCGCAGTACGATCTTTCCATCGAACACATCGATCACCTGCGGCTTCCCGGTCTCCTATATGCCGGCGATGATCGGCGCTGCTCAGCTCGTTCAACAGCTCCTTCTGGATCATGCGCTATGGGTCGCGCGCCGATCCCGCAGGGCGGGACAGGATCTGCGGGTCGAAGCCGGTGGTGGCGTTATGGGCGATCATCTACTCGCTGGTGAACAACGAACACCTCGATCGGGTGGCCCGTATCACCAACGCCCTGCGATAACCCCGCATATGCGCACCTGGCCAGGCGAGGTGTGGGCATTCGAAACGCCCAGGGGATCGGCCACCTGCGCTTACGCGTGCTGCACTATCCACGTTGCCAGCCGCTCGCGGACCTGGCGAAGGGTATCCGGGTCGATGCTGCCGATCCGCCCCTCGATCCAAGTAACAGGCACCACATGCGCATGACCCAAGCGGATGACACCGGGGAAGCCGAGCCGTGCCATATCGAACGAAGGATCCCCTCGGTCGATCACGATGTCCAGGTCAGGCACGGCCAGTCCAACGCTGCCGCTGATACCCACGACCAACCAGTCGCCGAAGGGAGGGAAGGCGGCAATGAGCACGGCCGGGCGTGGCTTGTGTCGCCCATCGCTCTGTGGCAGCGCCACGCGCACCACCTCACCAGCTTTCACTTGCCGTATTCCGGGTTGGGCTCAAGCAGGGTGATCCCGCTGATGTCCGGCTCGTCGGTACCATAGGCGCGCTCCATGCCTGCGGCGGATATGCGCTGCCAGAAGGCACGGTCGGCTTCGCCAGCAACGGGTCCAAGTCGTGAGGCGATGGCCTCGCGCTCCTCGTTCGTCAGGGGCTCTTTGTTGCCTTTGCCTTGCAGCAGCTTCTTGAAGCCCCATAACGCCTTCAGCAGGCCTTGGTCGTCCAGCTTGCTGATCCATGCGATCAGCTCGTTCCGCAGGCTTTCGGTGCTCATGGGATCACGAATGTACGGGTGAGGTGATGGGGGCGTGCCATGACTTATACCTCCGCTTTCGACTTCTTGGCCTTCCCGTTCCCGTTCGCCTTCCGCTCTTCCTTCGCATCCACGGGTTTCCGGAGCACGATCCGTCCGTCGAACACATCGATGACCTGCGGTTTGCCGGTCTCCAGGGTCCCTGCGATGATCTGCTTGCTCAATTCGTTCAGCAGCTCCTTCTGGATCATGCGCTTGATGGGTCGCGCGCCGAACTGCGGGTCGAAGCCGGTGGTGGAGATGTGGGCGATCAGCTCCTCGCTGGGGATGAGGTGGATGTCCTTCTCCTCCAGCTTCTGCATCAGCATGTGCAACTGCAGCTTCACGATCTCGCGTACATCCCCCTGGCTCAGCGGACGGAACATGATCAGCTCGTCCACCCGGTTGAGGAACTCGGGACGCACGGTCTTGCGCAGGAGGTCCATCACCTCGCGCTGGGTCTTCTCCACGACCTCCTCCACGTTCTTGCGCTCCAACCCTTCGAAGTTCTCCTGAATGATGTGCGAGCCGATGTTGCTCGTCATGATGATGAGGGTGTTCTTGAAGTTCACCACCCGGCCCTTGTTGTCGGTGAGGCGGCCGTCGTCGAGCACCTGCAGCAGGATGTTCCACACGTCGGGGTGGGCCTTCTCGATCTCGTCCAGCAGCACCACGCTGTAGGGCTTGCGGCGCACGGCCTCGGTGAGCTGGCCGCCCTCGTCGTAGCCCACGTAGCCCGGAGGCGCCCCGACCAGTCGGCTCACGCTGTGGCGCTCCTGGTACTCGCTCATGTCAATGCGCGTCATGGCTTGCTCGTCGTTGAAGAGGATCTCGCTGAGCGCCTTGGCCAGCTCGGTCTTGCCCACGCCCGTGGTGCCCAGGAAGATGAAGCTGCCGATGGGGCGGCGTTCATCGCCCATGCCGGCTCGGCTGCGGCGCACGGCGTCGGCCACGGCACGCACGGCCTCGTCCTGACCGATCACCCGCTTGTGCAGCTCGTCCTCCAGCTTCAGCAGTTTGGTGCGCTCAGCCTCCAGCATGCGCGTCACGGGGATGCCGGTCCAGCGGCTCACCACGGCGGCGATCTCCTCCACGTCCACCTCCTCCTTGATCATCTTGCTCTCGGCCTGCAGCGCGAGCAGTTCCTGCTTGGCGCTCTCCAGTTCCTTCTCGGTCTCCTGGATGCGGCCGTAGCGGATCTCGGCCACCTTCCCGAAGTCGCCCTCGCGCTCGTACTGCTGCGCCTGGTGCTTCAGCTCCTCGATCTTGTCCTTGGCGCTGTTGATGCGGTCCACCAGCTGGCGCTCGCTCTCCCAGCGGGCCTTGAAGCCGTCGCGCTGGCCGCTCAATTCAGCGAGTTCCTTGTTCAACTCGGCCAGCTTGGCCTCGTCGTTCTCGCGCTTGATGGCCTCGCGCTCGATCTCCAGCTGCATGATGCGGCGGTCGATCTCGTCGAGCTCCTCGGGCTTGGAGTTGATCTCCATGCGCAGCTTGCTCGCGGCCTCGTCGATCAGGTCGATGGCCTTGTCCGGCAGGAAGCGGTCGGCGATGTAGCGTGTGCTCAATTCCACGGCGGCGATGATCGCGGCGTCCTTGATCAGCACCTTGTGGTGGCTCTCGTACTTCTCCTTCAGGCCGCGGAGGATGGAGATCGCGTCCTCGCGAGAGGGCTCATCCACCATCACCTTCTGGAAGCGGCGCTCCAGGGCCTTGTCCTTCTCGAAATACTTCTGGTACTCGTTGAGCGTGGTGGCGCCGATGCTGCGCAGCTCGCCGCGGGCCAGGGCGGGCTTCAGGATGTTGGCGGCGTCCATGGCGCCCTCGCCACCGCCCGCACCCACCAGGGTATGGATCTCGTCGATGAAGAGGATGATGTTCCCTTCCGAGGCGATCACCTCCTTCACCACGGCCTTCAGGCGCTCCTCGAACTCACCCTTGTACTTGGCGCCGGCGATCAGCGCGGCGATGTCGAGGCTGAAGACCTGCTTGCCCTTGAGGTCCTCGGGAATGTCGCCGCTCACGATGCGCTGCGCGATGCCTTCGGCGATGGCGGTCTTGCCCACGCCGGGTTCACCGATCAGGATCGGGTTGTTCTTGGTGCGGCGGCTGAGGATCTGCAGCACGCGGCGGATCTCCTCGTCGCGGCCGATGACCGGGTCGAGCTTGTTGTCCTTGGCGAGCTGGTTGAGGTTCTTGGCGTACTTGTTCAGCGCGTTGTAGGTCTCCTCCTGGCTTTGGCTGGTCACCTTGCTGCCCTTGCGCAGTTCCTTGATGGCCGCGATCAGGTCCTTCCTGGTGACGCCGTTGTCCTTCAGCAGCTGGCTCACGGTGTCGCCGCTGTCCAGGATGCCGATGAGCATGTGCTCCACGCTGGCGAACTCATCGCCGAACTCCTTCAGCGCGGCGAGGGCCTTGGTGAGCGCATCGCTGCTGTAGCGCGAGAGGCTGATCTGCCCGCCGCTCACTTTGGGGTATAGCCCGACGATGCGGTCCAGCGCCTGCGTCATCGCGGGCACGTTCACGTTCATCTTCTTCAGCAGGAAGGGGGTGACGTCGGGGTCCACCTCCAGGATGCCCTTGAGCAGGTGGCCGTTCTCGAGCATCTGCTGGCCGTATCCGGTGGCGATGGTCTGCGCCTGCTGGATGGCCTGCTGGGAGCGGACGGTGAATTTGTTGAGGTCCATGGTGGGTTCGGGGTCGGGACGTCCAGGCCGCTCAAAGTCGGTTCCGATGCGTGAACCCTGCCCGGTTGGCAGAACCTCGGGTTCCGCTGCTGCCTGGATGGCTTGATGGATGGGGACGGCCTGACCGATCGGCAGCGGGTGCGGGGGGCTTTTCGAGCTGTCGGCCCAGCCAGCTCCGTGTCGCCACGCTTGTTCCGGTCGGTTCGTTCATCCGCGTCTGCTCGCACGACTGAAGTACTTTCGGGCGCGGAGCCCATGCCTGACCCGATCCGCACCTTCATCCTCCGTTCGCTTCCGCTCGTGCTCTGTGTGTGGAGCGTCCACGTACGCGCGCAGGGCTGGACCTTCACCGGTGACGTCACGCCCACGTGGGAACAGGTGATCGATCGGTATCGGGCCCTGGCGGAAGGCCGACGTTCCGCGCGGTTGATGGAGATGGGCCGCGACGATGGGGGCCAGCCCATCCACCTGTTCGTCATCAGTGATGGGGGACCCTTTTCACCGGACAGTATCCACGCGCGCGGCCGCAGCGTGGTCTTCATCGTCAACGGCATCCACCCGGGCGAGCCCGACGGCATCGATGCGAGCCTGCTGCTGGCCCGGGCGTTGCTGGACAGCGACCAGCTGATGGGCCTCACGGCCAACACGGCCGTCTGCATCGTTCCGGTGTACAACGTGAGCGGCGCGGTGATGCGCGACACGGTGTTCCGTGTGGACCAGAACGGCCCGATCGAGCACGGGCAGCGGGCGAACGCGCGCAACCTCGACCTGAACCGGGACCTGGTGAAGGCCGATGCGCGCAACACGCAGGCCTTGGTGCAGGCGCTTCACCGCTGGGATCCCGATGTGCTCATCGACACGCACGTGAGCGACGGCGCCGACCATCGGTATGTCATGGAGCTGCTCACCACCCGTCGCGAGAAGCTCGATCCCGGTGTGGCGCGCTTCCTCGATCAGGTGCTTGTTCCTAGCCTGCAGCACTGGATGGACCGCAAGGGCATCGCCATGTGCCCCTACTTCGAGACGATGGCGCAGGTGCCGGACAGCGGGCTGATGGCCTTCTACGACGGTCCGCGCTACACCTCGGGCTACGCGGCGCTCTTCAACACCGTGGGCATCCTGGCCGAGAGCCACATGCTGAAGCCCTATGCGGACCGCGTGAACGCGACCTTCCAGGTGATGCTGGGCGTGCTCGGCGTGCTGGATGAGCACGGGGCCGAGCTGCGCAGGGCCAGGGCCGAAGCCGCCCGCAACACTGCCGCCGCCTCGGGCTTCCCGCTGCACTGGAAGCTGGATACCACCCGTGTTGAGCGGCTTCCGTGGAAGGGCTATGCGACGGTGTGGGAACCCAGCGCGGTGAGCGGCCTTCCGCGCCTGCGCTATGACCGTTCGCGCCCGGTGGACACCACCGTGCCCTGGTACGACACCTACATGTCCGGCCCGGTGCGGGACAAACCAGCGGCCTATCTGGTGCCGCAGGCCTGGCGTGAAGTGGGGCAGCGGCTGGCCATGGCGGGTGTGCGTTTCGAACGGATCATGCGGGACACGGTGCTGCGCGCCGAGGTGCACCACATCGCCGACCTGCGCACGGCGCGCGAGCCCTATGAGGGGCGTTATCTGCACCGCGACATCCGCACCACCATCGCGGTGGAGGAGGTGCATGCCCGTGCCGGCGACCTGCTCGTTCCCCTGGGCACACGCCATGATCGGTTCCTGATGGAGGTATTGGAGCCCGACGCGCCGGACAGCTACTTCGCCTGGGGCTTCTTCGATGCCATCCTGCAGCAGAAGGAGTGGTTCACCGACTACGTGTTCGAGGATGTGGCGGCGGACCTGTTGAAGCGCGACCCGTCCCTGCGCGCGGCGCTGGTGGAGCGGCGTGCGGCCGACCCGGACTTCGCGGCCGATGGATGGGCGCAGCTGGCCTTCGTCTTCCAGCGTTCGCCGTACATGGAACCGGGGCATCGCCGCTACCCGGTGGTGCGCGTGTTGCGCTGAGCGGCCGCGATGCCCTCGCGCAGTTCCTGGCTGTCCCAAGCGTGGTCGTGGTCGTCCAGGTCCAGGCCGATGTCCTTGCGCAGCAGCTCCTCCTGTTCGGCGATGGCGGCGCGCACTCCGGTGATGTAGTCCTGGGTGTCGCCCCGGCGGGCCGCCAGCTCCTTCAGGGCGGCCTCGTCGTAAGCACGGAACCGCAGCGCGGCCCGATGGGCGGTATGCGCACGGACGCCCAGTTCGCGCAGCACGTCGGCGCCGAGCCGAAGGGCGGTGTCGAGGCTCTCGCGGTAGATGTGGAGCGCACCCTGGTCCATCAGCTCGTAGGCGTCCATGCGGTTGCGGCTGCGCACGAGCACCTTCAGGTGGGGGAAATGCCGGTGAACGGTGTCCACCAGGGCCGGCGCGGCCTCCGGGGCGATGGCGCAGACCAGGAGTTCGGCCTCGTGCGCTCCGGCAGCTTCCAGCAGGTCGTGCCGTGTGGCATCCCCGTAATAGACCTTGAAGCCGAGCTTGCGCAGCAGGTCCACCTGATCGCTGTCGTTGTCCAACAGGGTGGCATGCACGCCGCTGGCGCGCAGCAGGCGGCCCACGGTGCTTCCGAAGTGGCCGAAACCGGCGATGATCACCCGGTTGCGTTCCTCCACGGCATCGGCTTCGCGCCCGGGGGCCTCGGTGGTGCCCACACGCGGAAGAAGCACCCGGTCGTTGAACAGCATCACCACCGGTGTCAGCGTCATGCTGAGCGCGGTCACCGCCATCAGCCCATCGGTCCAGGTGCCGTCCAGCAGGCCCAGCTGGGTGATGAAGGCCAGCAGCACGAACGCGAATTCGCCCACCTGGCCGAGGCCTGCGCCGAACAGCAGGTTCTGGTCGGTGCCCAGGCCCGCACGACGGCCGATGGCGAGCAGCACGACCGCCTTGGCCACCATCACCAGCAGGGTGGCGCCCACGATGAGGGCCGGGCGTTCGGCGATGAGGGGAAAGTTGATGGACGCGCCGACGGCCATGAAGAAGAGGCC
This sequence comes from Flavobacteriales bacterium, assembly GCA_016715895.1. Taxonomy (NCBI): domain Bacteria; kingdom Pseudomonadati; phylum Bacteroidota; class Flavobacteriia; order Flavobacteriales; species Flavobacteriales bacterium. The sequence goes on from JADJXH010000003.1 coordinate 251,738, forward strand.
GAGCAGCAGGCCCTTGAAGGGATCGAGGTCGCTTTCGAGCTCGTGCTTGTACTCGCTGTTGGCCAGCACCACGCCGGCCAGGAATGTGCCCAGGGCGGGGCTCAGGCCCACGGTCTCCATCAACAGGGCGATGCCCACCACCAGCAGCAGGGCTGAGGCCACGAAGAGCTCGCGCAGGCGCGTGCGGGCCACCACGCGCAGCAGCGGCACCACCACGGTGCGCCCCAAGCCCACGATGGCACCCACGGCCAGCAGCACCACCAGCGTGCGTTGCCAGCCCGGCAGCCCTTCGATCCACGAGCCCCCGGAGGCCACGGGAGCGGCGGCGGCCAGCAGCGGCAGCAGGGCCAGGATGGGGATCACCGCGATGTCCTGGAAGAGCAGCACCGCGAAGGAGCAGCGGCCGGCGGCGGTGTGTGAGAGGCCCTTCTCCTTGAGGCTCTGCAGCGCGATGGCGGTGGAGCTCATCGCCAGGGCGAGGCCCACCGCCATCGCGGCCTGCCAGGGCAGGCCGATGGCCATCGCCAGGGCGCCCAGCAGCACGGCGGTGATCGCCACCTGGGCACCGCCCAGCCCCAGCACCTGCCGGCGCATGCGCCAGAACAGTGCGGGCTCCAGTTCCAACCCCACCAGAAAGAGCATCATCACCACCCCGAACTCGGCGAAGTGCATGATGTCCTTGCCCTCCTCCCCGATGAAGCCCAGGAGGAAGGGGCCGATGAGCACGCCAGCGAGCAGATAGCCCAGCACACTGCCCAGGCCCAGGCGCTTGGCCACCGGCACGCAGAGCACGGCCGCCCCCAGGTACACCACCGCATCAGCAAGGAAGGAGGCCATGGATCAGGGGATGGTGTTGAGCAGGTGATGCTGGTCCGTCGTACCGGTCATCCGATCCAAGGTCAGCGTGCCGTCCGCCCACCCGTGCAGCATCCGTCCATAGCGGTGCGCGATGCGCTCCAGCTCGGCATCGCCCAGGCGATGGGTGCCTTGCGCGGCGAAGGGCGGGGCCCAGTGCATGCCGCACAAGGTGGCCGTGCGCTTCAGCGGAAGCAGGAACTCCGCGAGCGTGTGGCCGTGGAATCCGTCGGCGGTATAGGCCTCCGGGCCCCCTCCGGTGGTCACCACATGGAACTGCACCTTGCCGCGCAGGGCCGTGCCGCCCGGTCCATAGGCCCAGCCGAAGGCGTACACCAGGTCGATGTACTGCTTCAACAGCGGGGGCACGCTGTACCAGTAGAACGGATGGTGTAGCACCACCACGTCGTGCGCCATCAGCAGGTCCTGCTCCATCTTCACGTCCACCTGCATGTCCGGATACAGCTCATACAGGTCGCGCAGGGTGATCCGTTCGGACACAGGCATGGCCTTCAGCAACGCGCGGTTGGTGCGGCTGCGCTCGAGCCGGGGATGGGCGAAGAGGACAAGGACGCGGGGCATGCGGTTGCAAGTCTAGCACCGGCGCGGGTCTGTCCGCCGTCAACACGGTGACCCGTGCCGCTGGTTACCTTGCCGGACCCTGACCCGAACGGACATCATGGACCGAAGGAACGTGAAGCAGCAGGTGATCGACGGCGCGCGCCGCCGGTTGCAGGAGGCCATTGCCGAACACCGCGAACGGCTGGAGGACCTCCGGTCCGTGACGATGGAGAACGACCTTGCGGAATCCGCCAGCCAGAGCGAAGGGCGCCGCGGTGCCGACGTGGAGCTGATGAACGGACTGGGTGAGCAACTGGAGCAGTTGGAGCGGGACATGGCCCTGCTGGGTCAGGTGGAGGCCGGTGCCATCCACGAGGTGGTGTCCTTCGGTTCGGTGGTGCATACCGACCGGCGCGACCTGCTGATCGCCACCAGCGTGGAGGAGTTCGAGGCCGCGGGCCGCACCTACCTGGGCCTGTCCGTCAGGGCCCCGCTCTACCAGGCCCTCAGCGGCAAACGCGTCGGCGAACAGGCCACCGTCAACGGCATCACCTATACCATCCGCGACATCCTGTGAGCATGGAACTGCACGACATCAGCATCGGGGCCCGCGTGAAGCACCCGACCCTGGGCGTGGGCGTGGTCTACGACATCGATCCGCGCACCGTGCACGTCTTCTTCCGCGAGCACGCTGAACAGCCCATCAGCCGCAGCTTCGAGGGGCTGGTCACCATCGCCCCGGGCGTGGAGATCGGCCAGGAGCCGCTCGATCTGGAGCATGTGAAGGACGCCCTGCGCGAGGTGCTGGAGGAGCTGCAGATGCCGCAGCGCCCGGTGAGCATGGCCCGCCGGTACGAAGGAGGGGTGATGGAACTGCGGCCGAAGGACCCCACACTGAAAAGCAAGGAAGTGCCCATCGACGACTTCTTCCACAAGATCGTCATGATCCGGGACCGCTTCCGCGTGCTGGAGCAGAAGATCAACGCCCACGCTGCGCTCAGCGAGGCGGACAAGGTGGAGCTGCAGCAGTACATCACCCGCTGCTACGGCAGCCTCACCACCTTCAACATCCTCTTCGAGGACAAGGAGGATCACTTCGTGGGGCAGAAGGGCGACTGATGCCAGGCGTGCATCCCGCCAGGGCGGGAGAGGTCACGCCCCTGTGTTCCCTCCCGGGAGTTCGTGTTGCAGGAACGGTCGCAGGTGGTTGCGGAGATGACTTTTCAACCGGTGGTTGCAGAAGGCTGTTCGCGCGCTATACATTCGTAGCGCAGATGCGTTCTTTCTCAGCCGTGCGCTGATCAACGACCAGCCCACACAGGCCTATAGTCTCAGAACCAACATTATTTGCTCAGGGACGGAAGATCCAAAGGGCAAAGGCGGGCCGCGCATCTCCTTCGGGCGATGATGCCTCCGGGCACAACGCGGATTACTGACCCCTTTCTGTCCGACCCGCTCATGTGATCCATGGGTTCTTTGAACTTCGGTCCTGTGTGGGCTTTTTTTGTCCTGCCGTGAACGCCTCCATCACCACCCGCGCGGAACCCACCGCGGCCACGACCTATCCGGTGATGGAGATCTTCCACACCGTGCAGGGCGAGGGGCTCTACAGCGGTCAGGCGGCCTGCTTCATCCGGCTCGGAGGCTGCGATGTGGGCTGTGTCTGGTGCGATGTCAAGGAGAGCTGGGACGCCACGGCGCATCCACGGCGCACGGCGGCGGACCTGGCGGCCGAGGCGGACTCGCATCCCGCCCGCATCGTGGTGGTCACCGGCGGGGAGCCCCTGATGCACGACCTGAAGCCGCTGACCGATGCCCTGCGGGCCCGCGGCCTTCGCACCCACCTCGAGACCTCCGGTACCCACCCGTTGACGGGCGATTGGCACCATGTGTGCTTCAGCCCCAAGAAGTTCAAAGCACCCGTGCCCGGCTTCCACCGCCTTGCCCATGAATTGAAGGTCATCGTCATCAACCGCCACGACCTCGGTTGGGCCGATGCGCATGCCGCCCAGGTGGACCCCGGTTGCGCGCTGTTCCTTCAACCGGAATGGGAGAAGCGCGAGCGGGTCATGCCGATCATCGTGGAGAAGGTCATGGCCGATCCGCGATGGCGCATCTCGCTCCAGATCCACAAAACCCTGAACATCCCTTGATCCCTTCTGCAATGCCTGTGCACGAGTGGCGAGTGGCGAGTTCCTGCGCCCAAGCCCTGCGCACCGAGTGGCGAGTGGTGAGTGCCTGCGCACGCTGCCTTCCCACCGAGTGGCGAGTGTGGTGCCTGCGCCTCGCAGTGCTCACACTCGCCACTCCATACTCGCCACTCGCCACGCTTGCCCAACCCCCCGGCGGCTACACCACCAAGGAGAGCAAGGCCATCAAGCTGTACCAGGACGGGCTGGACGCCATGCACGCGCGCAAGTGGGACGCGGCGGAAGGGAGCTTGAAGAAGGCGGCCGCCTTCGACGAGCGATTCGTGGAACCGCGCTTCGCACTGGCCGAGCTGTACGACATGAAGGGCAACGATCCGGAGGCCATGAAGTGGTACCGAGAGGCCATCGGGATCGCCCCGCGCTTCTTCCCGAACGCCTATCTGCATCTGGCCGACATCGAGTTCCGCAACCAGGACTTCGCTGCGGCGGAGGGGCATTACAAGAGCTACCTGGAGCTGGAGGATGAGCCGGTGCGGCGGCAGCGCGCCAAACTCGGGATGGACAACTGCACGTTCGCGGCCAAGGCCATCCTGCAGCCGGTGCCCTTCGAGCCGAAGAACATGGGCCCGGCGGTGAACTCACCCAACGCCGAGTACTACCCCTGCGTCACCGCCGACGACCGCACCCTGCTGTTCACGCGCGACCTGCCCGATGGGGCTTCGCCATGGGGGCACCAGGAGGACTTCTACGTGAGCACCCGCGATGAGCATGGCGCGTGGACCCCGGCCCGGCCGGTGGCCGGGGTGGTGACCCCGGCGAACGAAGGGGCCGGCACCCTGTCGCCGGACGGACGCTTCATCATCTTCACCGCCTGCGCGGGCATCGACGGCGACTACGGGGCCGGGCGCAAGGGTCTGGGCAGTTGCGACCTCTTCATCAGCCGGCGCATCGGCAACCGCTGGAGCCCGCCGGACAACCTGGGCGCGCCCGTCAACTCGCGTAACTGGGAGAGCCAGCCCAGCCTGGGCAGCGATGGCCGCACGCTCTACTTCGTCCGTGGCATGCAGGCGCGCGACGGCATCCAGAACATGGACATCTTCGTCACCCGGATCCAGGACGACGGCACCTTCAGCGCACCGGAGAAGCTCGGGCCGCAGATCAACACACCCTTCCAGGAGGAGAGCGTGCAGATCCACCCGGATGGGCGCACCTTGTACTTCAGCAGCAACGGCCATCCGGCCTTCGGCGGGCTGGACATCTTCGTGAGCCGTAAGGGCGAGGACGATGTGTGGGGTCCCGCGCTGAACCTGGGCTGGCCCATCAACAGCGGGGGCGACGAGAACAGCCTCCTGGTGAGCGCCGATGGGCGCATCGCCTACTTCGCCAGCGATCGCGCCGGGGGGCTGGGCGAGCTGGACCTGTACAGCTTCGAGCTCTACCCCGAGGCCCGGCCCGAGGCGGTCACTTACATCCGCGGCGTGGTCACCGACATCACCAACGGCAAGCCGGTGGAGGCTGATGTAGAGCTGTACGACCTCACCACGGGCAAGCTGGCCACGGCGGCCTACAGCGATCCCAGCAACGGCGAGTTCCTGGTCTGTTTGCCCACCGGCCGGGACTATGCCCTGAACGCCACCGCCGAGGGCTACCTCTTCTTCAGCGCCAACTACAGCGTGGCGGCGGCGAAGGACGGGGTGCCGCCGGCGCTGGAGGCGAAGCTGAGCCCGCTCACCAGCGGCAGCAGCATCACCCTTCGCAACATCTTCTTCAACACCGCCAGCGCGGAACTGCTGCCTGCCAGCAACACCGAGCTGGACAAGCTGCTGCGGCTCATGAAGGCCAATCCGTCCATGCGGATCGAGGTGGCGGGCCACACGGACAACGTGGGCGCCGATCCGGACAACCAGCGGCTCAGCGAGCAGCGTGCGGCGGCCGTGGCGAAGTTCCTCACCAGCTACGGCATCGACGCAGCGCGGGTGACGAGCACAGGGTACGGTGAAAGCCGACCGGTGGCCAGCAACGAGACGGAGGAAGGGCGCGCGCTCAATCGACGGACGGAGGTGCTGGTGAAGTAGGGACCGGGATCCCCTGGTCCACCACCGCCACCATCACCCCCAGCACGCCGTCCATCTGTTTCAAGCCCTCCTCGGGGATGTACGCGCGGCTCACGGCGCCATCGAAGTAGAGCGCGTGGGTGCAGCCCTGCTCCTTGAAGTGGGTGGCCAGGTCGAAGAAGTTCACCGGTTCACGGCTGATCACAAAGAGCAATTGGCCATCGGGTCGGATGCCCACGCCATTGCGGATGTGCAGGTTGGTGCTGCCCTGCCGGAACTGGGCGTTGATGGTGCCGTCCACCAGCAGCATGGGACCGCTCTGCGTGGCGAACCGCGGCGTGGGTGCCTGCTTCATGGCCTGTGTGGTGCGCACGAAGGCCTTGCCATCGGCCTCGATGCCGAAGACGCCGTTCGGCTGCATGGTGAAGTTGCCGGTGCCACCGGTGGCCGTGTTCAGCTTGTGCAGCTCCCGGCCCTCCTCCACGTACAGCCCCACCGGCGCCTGCTGCGGGTCGTACATGCCGCCGTTCATGGCGAAGCGAAGGGTCCTTCCGGTGCGCTTCAGTTCCTGCTCCAGGGCGCCGATGTTCCCGAGCACCTGTCCCTTGGCGTCCTTCCAATGCAGGGTGATGACCTCCTTCCCGGGGTCCACCCAACGCTGGGCAAAGCGGCTGTCCTGGGCGGGCCGCGGTGCAGCGCTGAGCAAGAGGGGGAGGAACAGCAGGACCGTGCGCATGGCCGAAAGCTACCGCCGGCTGCACAGCTTTGCAGCGTGTCCCCCCGCACCTACCTCCGCGACGGCCGCGCGCCCGTGCCCAGGGACCCGCGCGTGAGCGCCACCATGAGCCGCATCCGGGCGAAGCACACCGGACCGGAGCTGCTGGTGCGCAAGGCCTTGCGCGAGTTGGGACTTACGGGCTACCGCCTCCACTACGCCAAGGCGCCGGGAAGGCCTGACATCACCTTCGTGGGCCGCAAGGTGGCGGTGTTCGTGCACGGCTGCTTCTGGCATGGCTGTCCGCATTGCCAACCCCGCCGGCCCAAGACCCACGCCGGTTTCTGGAATGCGAAGCTCGACCGCAACAGCGAACGCGATGCCGAAAAGGTCCGGGCGCTGCAGCAGGCGGGCTGGACGGTGTTCACCCTGTGGGAGTGCCGGGTGAGGAAGTCGGTGGGGAAGGAGGTGGGGCGGGTGATGCGCCGTCTGGCAGGCGGGCCTGCGGTTCAACGCGGACGGCGGCCGAAGAGCCGGCCGAAGAAGCGCTTCTCGAAGGCCCAGAAGAAGCGGAACTGACCGAAGATCGCCCCGTAGGCCAGCAGCAGCACGTTGTACACGGGCAGGATCAGCAGGTAGTACAGCACGGTGAACACCGCGCGCTGTTCCCCTCCGGTGAACCAGGCCACCACGGGCCGCTTGAGGAACATCACCGTAAAACCGGTGCAGGCGAACACGACGAGGATGATCAGCACCCGCGACGGGCTCACGTTCCACCGCGTCGCCAGCCGATCGATCCAACCCCTGCGCTCGCTCATGCCCAAGGCGCGAAGATCGGCGCGATCCCCCAACGCACGACCGGTCCCGACCCGGCGGGATGGGCACATGCCCTCAATCCTTCCACTCGGCCAGAAAGAGGTTGGTATCGCGCGTGCCGCCGTTGTTGCGGTTGCTGCTGAACACAAGGTGCTTCCCATCCTTGGTGAACACCGGGAAGGCATCGAAGGTGTCGCTGGTGGTGAGGCGCTCCAGACCGCTGCCGTCCACGTTGATCAGGTAAAGGCTGAAGGGAAAACCGCGCTCGGAGAGGTGGTTGCTGGCGAAGATGATCTTGCTGCCGGAGGGATGCCAGTACGGGGCCCAGTTGGCCTTGCCCAGGCTGGTGATCTGCCGCGCATCGCTGCCGTCGGCGTTGGCCACGAAGAGCTCCATGTTGGTGGGTTGAACCAGCCCCTTCTTCAGGAGGTCGGTGTACTCCTTCACCTCCTCGGGGGTCTTGGGCCGGCTGGCGCGCCACACCAGCTTGCTGCCGTCCGGGCTGAAGAAGGCCCCGCCGTCATAGCCCAGTTCGGTGGTCACGCGCTTCACATCGCTGCCGTCGATGGCCATGGTGTACAGGTCCAGGTCGCCATCGCGCGTGCTGGTGAACACGATGCGGTCGCCCTTCGGGCTCACCGTCCCTTCGGCATCGTATCCGGGGCTGTTCGTCAGCTTGCGGCGGATGCCGCCCTGCAGGTCGCTCACGTAGATGTCGAAGCTGTCGTAGAGCGGCCAAACGTACGCGCCGCCCGGCTTGCGCTCGGGCACCGGCGGACAGCCGGGCCCGGCCTCGTGCGTGCTGGCGAAGAGCACCAAGCTGTCGCCTGGCAGGAAATAGCTGCAGGTGGTGCGCCCCCCGTTCACGCTCACCTTGGTCGGTGGCCCCTGCTTCAGGTCGTCGGTGAAGGGGTTGAACCAGCGGATCTGGTCGCAGCTATCGCCCCACGCCGGATTGGTCACCTGGAACACCAGGCGGTCGTTGGCGAAGCTCCAGTAGGCCTCGGCGTTGTCGCCGCCGAAGGTGAGCTGCTTGAGGCTCTTGAAGTGGGTCTCGCCGGGCAGGATGAGCGCGGTGTCCGCCGAGGCGGTCAGCGTGTCGGCCGGCGGCGGCGCCTGGTGGTCGGTGGGGGCGGTGCCGCAGCCCAGGGCTGCCAGCGGGGCGAGAAGAAGTATGCGCTTCATCAGGGTGGTCGGAACGGGGCGCGAAAGTAGTGGGCTCGCATGGGGCGCACGTCATGCGACCGCAAGGCCCATTACCTTCTCACCCGATGGATGACGGGAAGGTCGTCAAGGGTCGAGGCGCGGACCGCCAGGTGGCGAACCGCTTCCTGCGGCACCACTACGGTGTGGCGGACTGGAGCGGCATCGACGAGCCCGAACTGGGGGTGGATCAGGCCACGAAGCTGCTGCCCACCTTCCCGCGCAGCATCCTCAACCGGGTGGACAGTCCGGACCTGCCCTTCACCTGGAGCCTCAACCCCTACCAGGGCTGCGAGCACGGCTGTAGCTATTGCTACGCCCGGCCCACGCACGAGTACTGGGGCTACAGCGCGGGCTTCGATTTCGAGCGGGTGATCCTGGTGAAGCGCGAGGCTCCGGTGCTGCTGGAGAAGGCGCTGCGCGCCTCCGCGTGGAAGGCCGAGCCCATCATGCTCTCCGGGGCGACGGATCCCTATCAGCCGGTGGAAAGGCAGGAGCGGTTGACGCGGGCCTGCCTGGAGGTGTGCGCGCGCTTCGGGCAGCCCGTGAGCGTGATCACCAAGAACGCGCTCGTGCTGCGCGACATCGACCTGCTGGCTGAAATGGCCCGTGAGCGCCGGGCGGCCGTGGCCATCAGCCTCACCACCCTGAACGAGGACCTGCGCCGTGTGCTGGAGCCCCGCACGAGCACCGCAGCGAACCGGCTGAAAGCGATGGAACTGCTCGCTGCGGCAGGTGTCCCGGTGTACGCCATGATCGCGCCGGTGATCCCGACACTGAACGAACCGGAGATCCCCGCGTTGCTGCGGGCCGCGCGGGATGCGGGCGCCAGCGGGGCCGGCTACACCGTCCTGCGCACCAACGGCCCGGTGGAGCCCATCTTCCGCGCCTGGCTGCAGCACCACTTCCCCGAGCGTGCCGCCAAGGTGATCGCCCAGACCAGCGCCTTGCACGGCGGACGCATGCACGATGCCCGCTCCGGTGTCCGCTTGCGCGGCGAAGGCCCGTTCGCGCTGCAGATCCACCGCCTGTTCACCGTGATGCGTCGGCGCATCTTCGGGCAGAGCAGCTTCCCCGCGCTGGACAGCTCCGGGTTCAGGCCTCCGCCGCAGGGGCAGCTGGAGCTGTTCCCGACAGGGGAAGGGTGAGGAGCGCCGAATACCGCATGCCGACGGGTTCGCGCCGGCTCTCGTAGAGCGCCAGTCGGTCCACGCGGAGGTCTCCCGGCACGGTGCGCTCCACGATCGGCGCAGGCGGTCGGATCGTGCTCCGCGCCAGGGTCACGTGCGGCCAGAAGGGCTCACGGTCGTCCGGCGGCAGGTCGAGGGCGTGGGACAGCCGCAGATGCAGATCGCGGTGGGCGCCGTACGGGGCGGACCGCAGCCAGATCATGCCCGGCTTTTCCGCAGGCATGGTGCACAGGATCGAAGCGTTCAGCACGTACGGTGCCGTGGAGGCACAGACCTGGTGCAGCATGGCGGTGACCGCGTCGACCTCCGCAGGTCGGCGCTCGCCGATGAAGCGCACGGTGAGGTGCCAGCCGGCCGGGTGGGTCGGTGCCCAGCCGGTGAGATCGAGCCCGGTCAAGAGGCCGCGAAGGCGATGATGCCAGGTGTCGGGGATCGGTGCGGCGATGAAGAGGCGCATCGGTCAGCGGCGGATGACGAAGTCCGCGGTGTGCTGCACGGGTTCAGCGTGTACCTCCACGGCGGTGACCCGGGCGAGGGGAGGGCCCTGCCGGCACCAGGCCACGAAGTGGTCCACCGCTTCCTGCGGACCTTGCGCTGCGGCCTCCACGCGGCCATCGGGCAGGTTGCGCACCCAACCCGTGAGGCCCAGGCGGATGGCCTCGTCGGCGGCGTGCTTGCGGTACCACACGCCCTGTACGGTGCCCTGGATCAGTAGGCGGACGCGGACCGGGCTGGACATGGGGTAAAGATCGCTTGACTTGTGGGCGACGATCGAAGTAGATTCGTCGGCATTTTCGATCATTTGGTCGAAAAACCACCCGTTAGCACCCCGACCATGAAGCAGCTCGTTCTCCGCACGGTCATCCTGTGTTCCTCCCTCCTCGCCGCGCTGACCACGCCCGCACAATCCGTGCCCTCGGGCTTCGCCGATGTGCTGGTGATGGGCGGATGGAACGCCCCGCAGGGCGCTGTGTGGGACGCCAACGACCGGATGTACGTGTGGGAGAAGGCGGGGAAGGTGTGGATCGTGGAGAACGGCGTCCGGCTTCCCAACCCGTTGATCGACATCAGCCCCGAGGTGGGCGACTGGCGCGACCATGGTTTCCTGGGCTTTGCGCTGGATCCCAACTTCCTCTCGAACGGATACATCTACTTGCTGTACGCCGTGGACCGCCATCACCTGATGAACTTCGGCACGGGCAGCTACAACGCGAACACGAACGAGTACTTCAATGCCACCATCATGCGCCTGACGCGCTACACGGCGGTGGGGCCCACGTTCAACACGGTGAACTACGGCAGCCGGCTGGTGCTGCTGGGGGAGAGCCCGTCCACGGGCGTGCCGCTGCTGCATGAATCGCACAGCACGGGCACCATCATGTTCGGCACGGACGGCACGCTGCTGGTGAGCGTGGGCGATGGGGCGAGCTACTCCAGCACCGACGTGGGCAGCGCCTCGGAGACCTACTGGCAGCAGGCCCTGACCGATGGCATCATCAGGCCGGCGGAGAACGTGGGCGCCTTCCGTTCGCAGATGGTGAACAGCTTCAACGGCAAGATCCTGCGCCTGGACCCGGCCACGGGGGATGGTCTCGCGTCGAACCCGTTCTGGAACGCGGCCCAGCCGCGGTCGCCGCAGAGCCGGACCTGGGCGCTGGGCCTCCGGAACCCCTATCGCTGCACCTTGCGACCCGGTTCGGGCAGCACCGATCCCGCCGCGGGCGATCCGGGCACCATCTACATCGGCGATGTGCAGTGGAACACGTGGGAGGACATGAACGTGTGCTACGAAGGCGGGATGAACTTCGGATGGCCGCTGTTCGAGGGCATGACCCCGCTGAACAGCTACATGAACACGCTGACGTACAACATGGACGCCCCCAACCCACTGTACGACGGCATCAACTGCACGATCCCGTACCTCCGCTTCCAGGACCTGTGCAAGCAGGACACGCCCATCCACCTGAACGGCCATCCCAACCCGTGCAACAGCGGGGTGCAGATCCCCAACACCATCCACAAGTTCTACCATGCCCGTCCGGCGATCGACTGGCGGCACGGACAGAACTGGGCGCGTACGGCCACCTTCAACGGCAGCACGGCCACGGCGACCGACCTGAACGACCCGAACTCGCCGGTACCGGGCCCCATGTTCGGCGGCTACGCCTCCATCGGCGGCACATGGATCAGCGGCAACGGCTGGCCGGCAGGCTATCAGAACGTGTACTTCCACGCGGACTACCCCGGTGCCTGGATCAAACGGTTCGTGTTCAATGGACAGGACCAGCCCTTGAGCGGCCATGACTTTGGCTCGAACCTGGGCGCCATCGTGTGGGTGGGTGAGGGTCCGGACGGCTGTCTGTACTATTCGAACTACGCCACGAACCAGATCCGCCGCATCTGCTACACGTTGGCGGTGAACCTTCCGCCCGTGGCGGTGGCCTCGCAGGACGTTCAGTACGGACCGGGACCGCTCACCGTGCAGTTCACGGGCAGCGCCTCGTACGATCCGGAGTCGGGTCCGCTGACCCACCTGTGGAACTTCGGCGATGGCCAGACCAGCACGGCCGTGAACCCGAGCCATGTGTTCAACGCGCCGCCCAATACCCCCACGAGCTACACGGTGACCCTGACGGTGACGGACAACAACAGCCAGACGAACCAGACCACCCTGCTGGTGAGCGTGAACAACACGCCGCCGGTGGTGAACATCACCAGCTTCGCCGATGGGGGCACCTACCCGGTGGGCGTGGACACCACCTACCTGCTCGAGGCGGCGGTGAACGACACCGAACATGGCCAGGGCCAGCTCACGTACGCCTGGCGCACCACGTTGCACCACAATACCCACACCCACCCCGAGCCCATCGATGCAGCCCCGGTGACCAGCACGGTGATCAGCGGGGTGGGCTGCGACGGGGAGACGTACAGCTACGAGGTCAAGCTGACGGTGACCGATGCGGGTGGATTGAGCACCACCGATACCCACTGGCTGTATCCGCGATGCAGTGCGATCGCACCCATCGCGGTGATCGGAACGAACGTCACCATCGGCGCCGGTCCGCTGAACGTCCAGTTCAACGGGGAGGCCTCGCACGACCCCGGCACCATCGTGAGCTACTTCTGGGACTTCGGCGATGGCACCACCAGCACGCAGATGAACCCCGCGAAAACCTTTACGGACACGGGGGACAGGACGGTGACCTTGACGGTGACGGATGATGACGGGCTGACGGGCCAGGCCACGGTGGTGATCACGGTGATCACCCTGGACCCGCCGCAGTGCATCGGGGCCTCCGGCAGCGTGCTCCGCCAGTACTGGAGCGGCATCTCGGGCTCCACGGTGTCCACCCTGGTGGCCAGCCCGAACTATCCGGACAACCCCACGAGCACGAGCTACCCCACGAGCTTCCAGGCCAATTCGATCCTGTACGGCAACAACTACGGCACGCGCATGCGTGGCTACATCCTGGCCCCGACCACCGGCACCTACGTGTTCACCGCCGTATCCGATGATGAGTCGATCGTGTACCTGAGCCCGAACGCCGATCCCCGCTACAAGCAGCAGATCTGCTCGGTGCCGGGCTGGACGAACGAGGCGGAGTTCACCAAGTATCCCCAGCAGACCAGCGCGGGCATCACCCTGCAGGCGGGCATCTACTACTATGTGGAGATGCTGCACAAGGAAGGCTCCGGCGGCGACCACCTTGCCCTGTACTGGCAGACGCCGACGAACAGCACGCGGACGATCATCCCGGGAAGCGTGCTCTCGCGCTGGCAGGACTGCCCGCCGAGCGTGAACCTGCGGGCGGTGCTGCAGGGCGCGTTCGACACCCAGGCCAACCTGATGCGCGACGCGCTCCGCACCAATGGCCTGATCCCGACCACCGAGCCCTTCACTGCGCTCGGGTTCACCCACGCCGGCGGTGGCGGAGGCGAGACGGTGGGCGCCGGCGTGCTGGCCACCACCGGCGCGAACGCGGTGGTGGACTGGGTGTTCGTGGAACTGCGCAACAAGAACAACCCGGCCCAGGTGGTGGCCACGCGAAGCGCCCTGCTGCAGCGGGATGGCGACATCGTGGGGACCAATGGCCTGCCCCGACTGCTCTTCAATGTGGCCACGGACAACTACTACGTGGCCGTGCGTCACCGGAACCATCTGGGCGTGATGACAGCGACCAGCACGCTGCTGAACAAGGACCAGAAGCTCGTGGACCTGACCCTGGGCACCACGCTGGTCCATGGCACGGACCCGCGGGCGACGCTCTCCAACGGCAAGCTTGCGCTGTGGTCCGGCAACGTGCTGCGCGATGCACAGCTGAAGTACGCCGGTGCGTCCAATGACCGTGACCCGATCCTGGTGCGCATCGGTGGCACAGTGCCTACGGCGACCACCAGCGGGTATTGGAGCGAGGATGTGAACTTGGACGGTGTGGTGAAATATGCCGGCTCGTCCAATGATCGCGATCCGATCCTGTTCAACATCGGAGGCACGCTTCCCACCGCGGTGCGGCTGGAACAGCTGCCTTGAGCTCAGCGGACGGTCCCTGTGCGGCGCTGACCTAGGGCCATCAGGTAGGCTTCGAGGCGCTGGCCCCGCTGTTCGCTCAGCACGCGGTCGAGGACCGTGCGGGTGCGATGATCAAGGATGCGTCGCACGGAGCGGTCGCCGGTGCGGTCGGTGAAGCGTTTTCCTGTGGTGGACATGGGTTCGGCTGTGAAGACGAAGGTGCCCCTCCATGCATGCCGCATCCTATACCATGATCGGGGGAGCCGCTGGCCGAACGATGCACCGGGGATCGTGAACGACGCCGGTCAAAGCCCCTGTGCGTTCTTCCTCACCACCAGCAGCTGCAGGCCCGACGCGTCGAAGCTGCGGCCCACCGCCCAGATGCCCGACGCATCCTCACGGATCCCGGTCAGCTGCTCCTCCTGGCCTGCGTCGTAGCGTCGTTCCCAGACCGGGGCGCCCAGGGAGGTGCAGCGGATGAGCATCGCATCGGTGGAATGGTCGAGGCCCACTTCACCGGCCACCAGAAGGTCGCCGTTCACCGCCTCGACCAGGGCGAAGGCCCCGCGTGCGTCCACCGTGTCGCCGATGGCCCTTGTCCACAACGTGTCGCCATCGCTTTCCAGGGCCATCAGCCACACATGGTCCTTGCGCCTTCCCAACTGATCGGTGCTGCCGTAGCTGCCAGTGGTGCCGGCCATCACGTAGGTGCCGTTGGAGCGCCGGATCAGGGCCCGGCCGACGTCGTTCGCCACGCCACCCCAGCTCGACGCCCAGAGCACGTTCCCAGTGGCGTCCACCCCGATGTAGAACGCATCGCTCTCTCCGCTGAAATTCATCTGCCGGCCGGTCACCAACGCTCCGCTCGCATCACCGGCCACGCCCAGGCCCTCCTCGTCGAGCGGACCGCCCTCCACGGTCGTCCACAGCAACGCACCGGCCGAGGAGACGCGGCCCAGCAACACATCGTGCGAACCGCTCGTGTTGTCGATCCCCGTGATGTACAGTCCGGCACCGCCCCCTTCGGCAGCGTCCATCACCTGCTGGTCGTACGGCGCGGCCTCGGTCAATACCCACTGCACCGCGTTCTGCGCGGTGATGCGCACCACCAGCAGGTCGTGGTCGTCGCCACCGTCGGGAATGATGCTTCCCACCAGGTATCCACCGCCTCCCGAAGCGGGAACGAAGGCCTGGCCGAAGACCCTCCCGGCCAAGGGCAATGGCACGGACCCGGTGACCTGGCCCGTCCCGTTCATCGCTACCAGGGTCGCGGTCCGCTCATGATCGGCGTTCAACGCGGATACGCCCACCACCATGCCCGGGGCCTGTGCAACGGCACCCAGGCCGAGCGACCCCGCTGTTCCCCACCGCGTCTCGAACGATTGTGAACGGACCGGTGATGTTCCGAGGATGCACAGGAGCGCGACGGAAAGGGCGGGGGAACGCATGCCCGAAAGTAGCACCCCGCCTCGGTTAGTTTTGGCCCATGGACCGATCGAGGAACGTCTCCGCCTTCGTGGGTGCGTCCATCGTGCTGGCGCTTCCAGCAGCGATCGCCGTCTGGCGCACCGAGCAGGTGGCGCTGCACGCGGCGGTGAACCGGTGGCATGCCCCGTGGAGCGATGCGCTGTTCAGTGTGGCCACACATCTGGCGGACGGGCTGGTGCCTGCTGCGGTCGCCGTGATCCTGCTCTTCGTGGGCACCTGGCGGACCTTCTTCATGCTCGGACTGAGCACCGGTCTGAGCGCCATCGTGGTGCAGGTGCTCAAGCGCCAGGTGTTCGCGGACCACGACCGTCCGGTGATGTTCGCGCATGACATGCCGCTGCTCCACCTGGTCGACGGGGTGACGATGAACCACCATTTCAGCTTCCCTTCGGGCCATGCCACCTGCGCCTTCGCCATGAGCCTGGCCTTCGCGGTGATGGAGCGCGGTCCGCGCCGTGCTCCACTATGGGCGGCTGGAGCGGCGATGCTGGCGTTCAGCCGGGTGTACCTGTCGCAGCACTTCACCGAGGACGTGCTGGCCGGAGCCACATTGGGCGTCGCCACGGGCGTCCTGGTCTGGACGGTGCTGTATCGTTCGGCGTGGGCCCGTGCGCCGTGGCTCGATCGCCGGCCCTGGCCGACAGGCCGAACCCGATGAGCCTGTCTACACGGGTCGCACGAGGCGGAAGAGGTGCTCGGTGCTGGCGGGGTCCAGGCTGGTGACCGCTTCCGCCCAGGTGCGGACGAGGCGGTCACCGAGCACGGCCTGGGCATGTTCCTCCACCTGCCGGTACAGCAGGGCCTTCGTCATGCCGCTGAGGTGGACCAAGGGTGTGTCGATGATCGCATCGCCAACAGGCTCGATCTCCGTGTGCTGCTCAATGGTGAGGAAGAGGGCCAGCTTGGCGCTGTATAGGGAGCGGGCCAGTGCGATGGCGTCGGCCTTCTCGCGGGTCAGGAAGGAGATCCTCAACATGATCAGGGGGTTTGTCCGGTGAGTGAACGCCACAGGACGCCGGCCTCCAGGTCGGTGGCGAACCAGGCCTTGCGCAGTTTGGCCTCCAGTTCCACCTGCTTGATGCGGGCCTCCAGCAGGGCCACTTCGCGGGCGTTGACCAGAAAGAGCGAGCTCTCGCCCACCTCGAAGCGGCGGTTCTCCCCTTCGAGCAGGACCCCGTAGTTCCGCACCGTCAGCGCACCGAGGTCGGTCTGCTGCCGCAGGGTGCCCGTTTCGTTGGCGCGTTCGGCCACCCGGTTGGCGATCACCGTGCGGTCCCGTTCAAGGCCCAGCTCGGCCTCCGTCACCCGCAGCCGGGCCAGGCTGAGCTCGCCACGTTCGCGCCGCAGGAGAAGGGGCATTCGAAAGCCGACGCCCCATTGCTGGTCGCCACCATCCAGCCACGGCCCACCCTCGCCGCTCAGCCGGCGCGCATCGCCCAGCACCATGTACTTCAGGTCGAGCTGTGGACGGAGCATCTCGGCACGCAGCCGGCGGTCCACCTCCAGTTGGTCGATGCGTGCCCGCGCCTGCAGCAGCAGGGGGTGCGCCACCTCGGCGCGGAGCACGAGGCTGTCCGCGGAGGGTGCACCGTCCGGGCTCGCAAGGTCGCTCTCCATCGGCCGCGTGGTCGGGTCCAGCTCCAAGGGGCGCAGGGCCGGGTCCCAGAGGTGGTTGGAAAGGCGCAGGGCGGTGTTGCGCACGTTCAGTTCGGCCTGGGCGAGCCGCATCTCGCGGTCCTGTAGTTGCAGGAAAGCCTCCAGCGTGTCGATGGCGGGCCGGTCGCCTCCCCGCCAGCTGCCACGCACGAAGGTGTTCCGATCGCGGGCCAGCTGCACCGCCTCCTGCGCGATGCGGAGCGCCTGGTGCGCGGCCACCCAGTCCACATGATCGGCCAGGGCCGCGTACAGCACGGCGTTGAGCATCTGTTCCTGTTCGGCGAGCGCGGCGTCCTGGAAGGCCTGTGCGCGGCGGAGCGCGGCCCTGCGCTGGTCCATCAGCAGCCCCTGGCCCAGGGCCAGGCTGACCCCGGCCTTCATCAACCCGTCGTTGGGTGTGGACAGCATGGGGTCCAGCAGGTCGCCCGTGTTCTCCTGGA
Source organism: Flavobacteriales bacterium (assembly GCA_016715895.1). Lineage (NCBI taxonomy): Bacteria > Pseudomonadati > Bacteroidota > Flavobacteriia > Flavobacteriales > Flavobacteriales bacterium. The sequence continues at coordinate 269,376 of JADJXH010000003.1, forward strand.
ACCCGGCGAGCACCTCGATGCCATACCATGTGGGGACCTTCAGCCCGACATCGAGCAGGCGGAAGTAGTCCTTGTCATCGAAGGTCTTCTCGTCCAGGTCGGCCTGCACCACGGGATCGAAACCGCCGCGTGCGCTGCGCACCGAGGCTTCACCCAGCTCAGGGCGCAGCGCGGCCTGGCGGGCCACGGGGTGGTTGTCCAGCACCAACTTCACCAACGCCTCCCGGGTAAGCACGGGCGATCCCGGCTGGGCGAAGGCCGCCCACGGTGCCAGCAGGGCGATGGAGAGCGCTGCACGCATCATTTGGACGACTCGGCCTGGGCGGTGGTCCCGCCTTTCGACGAGGAGTTGTAGGGCGTGGAGGGTTCCAGGTAGAGGTCCGGCGGGAAGCCGTTCAACTGTCGCCAGAGCTCGTACCAGATCGGCACGTCCTGGAGCAGGGCGAAGCCGATGGCACCGCTGCCCACGCGGAGGGCCTCGGGCCAGGCGGTGTCCGAGGTATCGGGGCCGACCAGGATCCGATACTTGCCGTTCGGACTGATGGAGTTGTCGATGGCGACCACCTGGCCCCCGAAAGTGCCATAGCTCGTGTTGGGCCATCCGCTGAACACGATGCTCGGCCAGCCGTCGAACATGAAGCGCACCTTGTTGCCCGTGCGGATCAGGGGCATGTCCATCGGGCGGATGTAGAGTTCCACGGCCAGGTCGAAGTGGGCGGGCATCAAGGTCACCAGGGGTTCGCCTTCCTTCACCGTTTCACCGAGGCCCTGGCGGACGGCCTTGGTGATGTAGGCCCGCTGCGGGGCGGTGATGAAATAGAAGCCGGAGCGGACGCTATAGTTGGCATAGTCGTTCTGCAGCTTGGTCACCTCCCCCTCCGTGGTGTACATCTGGCTGAGGCTGGCGTACTTCTCGCTCTCGGCCTTGCTCAGCTTGTCGCGGTAATCCTGCCGGATGCCGTTCAGGTCGAGCTGGGCGTTGAGCAGTTCGTTCCGGCTGTCGAGCAGCTTGTTCTCGGCATCGATCATGGTGGCGTTCGCGCGCTGCTCGTTCACCCGGCGGCGTTCGAGCTCCACCATGCTCAGCAGGCCCTCCTTGAACTGCTCCTCGCCGCGCTTCAGCTGGTCCTGGGCGACCTTGATCTCGGTGCGTGCCGCCACCACGCGGATGCTGTCGCTCTGCACCTTCAGCACGGCCTGCTTGATCTTGTTGCGGGCCTGTTCCAACTTGATGGTGAGCGCACCGCTCAGCGCGTCGATCTGTGCGTCCAGGCTGTTGACCTTCTCGGCATAGCTGCGGGCGGTGGCCTCCTTGGCCATGATCTGCTCCTGGGTGCGGTCGAGCAGTTTGGGGTCCATGTATTCCGGCTTCACCTCGCTGAGCCGGAGGATGGTGTCGCCCCGCTCCACGAGCTGGCCTTCCTGCACGTACCACTGCTCGATCCGGCCGGCGATGATGCTCGGGATGGTCTGTGGACGTTGCTGTGGGGCCAGGCTGGTGACCACACCGCGCGCCCGGATGTTCTGGGTCCACGGCAGGAAGAGACCGGTGATGAAGAGGATGAGCGCGAACGCGGTGAGCCGGCCGAAGAACTTGCCGGCGCGCGCGGGCAGCACTTTCCTGAACGACTCGAAGCTGGTCCGGTCCAGCTCGGGTGTGGCGCACTCGGGGGCGGGGGAGATGTTCAGCATCGGGGGGCGGCCTAGGCGTGGTGGTGTTCAAGGAGGCGCCCACCGGCCAGGTGGACATGACGTTCGCAGCGGGCCTGCACCGCGGGGTCATTGCTCACCAGCACCAGCGTCCATGGCGCCTCCCTGGCAGTGAGCTCGCCAAGCAGCGCATCGCGGTCGGCCACGTCGAACATGGCCAGGTCGTCCTCGATCAGCAGGAGGCGCGGCCTGGAGGCGAGGCATCGGGAGAGGATGACCCGCTTGACGAGCGAGCGGGGCAACCGGGTCCCGTTCGGGTCCAGGGGCGTCATGAGGCCCAGGGGCAGGCGGGCGATCTGGGCGGCAAGGCCGGTGCGTTCGGCGGCAGAGCGCACGTCCTCGGTGGTCACCCAGGGACGGCCCATGGTGATGTTGTCCTGGATCGTCCCGCTGAACACCTCATCCTGGTTCAGGCTGTCCCCCATCATGCTGCGCGCATGGTCCAGGTCGAGGCTGCCCAGCGGATGCCCGTCAAGGACGACGGTGCCGGCCGTGGGGAGCACCAGGCCGCCGATCATCTGCAACAGGGTGGTCTTGCCGCTGCCGTTGGGTCCGCTCAGGCACACTTTCTGACCGGCGGGAATGGTGAGGTCGATCCCGCCGAGCACGTCCTGACCGGTCCAGGGCGAGCGGAAGGCCACGCCATGGAAGGCGACCTCCATCCCGGTGGTGCCGTCGGCTGAAGCCGGGATGTGGACCTGACCTCCCTGTTCGAGCGGCAGGTCGGTCACGTTACCGATCTTCTCCAGCGCGGTGAGCACGTCGTAGATGGCCTCGATGCTGATGGTGAGCTTCTCCACGGCGGCCATCACCAGCAGGATGATGATCTCGGCCGCGACGAACTGGCCCAGGTTCATCTGTTCGCCCATCACCAGGAGACCTCCGAGGATGAGCAGGCTCACGGTGATGATGACCTTGAAGAACACCATGGCGCCATACTGCTGAAGGAGGACCTTGAAGTGGCCGTTCCTCGCCTGGAGGTACTTGGCGGTGATCTGGTCGGTGCGGTCCAGGGCCAGCCGGGTACGACCGGCGAGCTTGAAGGTGTTCATGTTGCGACCGAGCTCCTCCAGCCAGAAGGCCACCTCGTACTTGTACTTGGACTCCTCGAGGCTGGTGCGCAGACCGCGCATGCCGGTCCAGCGGAAGATGGCGTAGAGCAGCGCGACCAGAAAGAGCCCGAAGGCGATGAAGAAGGGGTGGTAGAAGGAGAGGAGGACAAGGCTCAGCACGATCTGCAGCGAGGCCACCGGCACGTCGATGAGCACCTTGGTGAGGCCTTTCTGGATCGTGAGGGTGTCGAAAAAGCGGTTGACCAGTTCCGGCAGGTAGCGCCCCTTGACCGCTTCTGAGCGCAGGCGGGGCAGGCGGTAGGCGAAGTCGAAGGCGCTCCTGGCGAACAGGCGCTGTTTGATCGTCTCGCCGATGGTGAGCTGGAGGATCTGCATCACCCCGGCGAAGGCCACCCCGACGGTGACGAAGGCGATGAGCACCCCCCAGCTGGTGGCGATCTGCCCCCCGCTGATGAGGTTGATGATGGCCTGGATGCCCAAGGGGAGCGTCAGGTTGATGGCGCCGCTCACCAGGGCGTAGAGGTAGATATAGCCCAGCTCCCGCCGGTCCATGCTCAGCAAGCGCACGAGCCGCTGGAAAGGGGTGATCAGTGTGCTCATGTGCGGGGGCGGTGTGCGATGGAGGCCTGGGCGACGTGGAGGAGGAAGTCGGCCGTGCGGTCCTTGCGCCCGAAGCCGGAGAGCCCGGGGATGTGCTCGTGGAAGAAGTGCAGGTCGAGGGAACCCTCGGCGATGGTGCAGGCCAGGGCTGCCGGGAACGGATGGTCGCGCCGCACCACGAGGATGAGCTCACGCAGCCGGTCGCACAGCCGGCCGAACGAACTGAAGTGCCCGTCACGCCCGCGGGCGTCCACCTCCTTCACCAGGTAGGCCTTCGGGCTCTCGGCCTTGGCGATGCGGTACAGCGCGCGCAGGTCCACGTGGTTGAAGGCACCTCGTTCCTCCACCGGCTCGGCGAGCGATCGGATGGCCCGCTCAAGGAGCTGCTTCGGGTCGGGGATGTTGGCCGTGTCGAACACGAGCTTGTACTCGCGCCAGCTCCAGTACCATCCGATCAGGTAGACCAGGAGCAGATGCTTGTTCTCGAAGTAGCGGTAGATGGAGCTTTCGGCCGTGCCCAGTGCATGCGCGAGCTTGGCGAAGGTGAACCGCTCGAAGCCGAGCTCATCGATAAGGCCGATGGACCGTTCGATGATGCGCCGCCCGAGGTCGGTGGTCGCGGGGTCCTTCAGGAACACGCGTTCCTGCACGTGCATGTCCAGCTGGGCGAGTCGTTGCATCGGGTGCGATGTTGACGGTCAGCTATCAACAGCCGTGCCAAAGCTATTGTTCACGATACAAATACAACTACATGTGATAGTAAAGCTATCGTTTGGACGGGTCTTCGTACCACACCCTGTAGATCATGTCGGCGGCATCGTCGCTGATGAGCACGCTCCCGTCCGGGGCCACCAGCACGTCCACGGGCCGGCCCCATGCCCGGTTCCCCGTGAGCCAGCCGTCGGCGAAGACCTCCGTACGGGCCGTGCCATCGGGCTCCGGAAAGGCGGCCACCACCCGGTATCCGACAGGGGTGCTCCGGTTCCAGCTGCCATGCTCTGCGATGAGCATGGCCCCCTCGTACCTCGAAGGGAACGCGGCACCCCGAAGAAAGCGCATGCCCAGCGGGGCCACATGCGCCCCGAGCCGGGCGGCCGGAGCGGTGAAGGTGCTGCACGGGTGTTCCGCGCCGAACTCCGGGTCGGGGATGGCGCCTGCGTGACAATAGGGATACCCGAAATGCAGGCCACGTTGCTCCAGACGGTCCAGCTCGCAGTCCGGGGCATCATCGCCCATCCAGTCGCGACCGTTATCCGTGAACCAGAGCTGCCCGGTGGCAGGGTCCCAGTCGAACCCCACGGAATTGCGCACCCCGTGCGCCTCGATGCGCAGGTCCCTGCCATCCGCGGTCATGCTGGTGATCGTGGCGAACAGACCGTCCTCGCTCAGGCAGGAATTGCAGGGGGCTCCGACAGGCACGTACAACCGGCCGTCGGGACCGAAGGCGATGAACTTCCACCCGTGGTGGTCCTCATCGGGGAAGCGTTGCGGAAGCTCCACGGGTCGTGGAGGGGCATCGAGCCGCTGCTCGATGGAATCGAAGCGCAGGATCCGGTCCACCGCGGACACGTACAACGCTCCATCCCGAAAGGCCACACCGGCGGGCATCCGCAGGTCCCGTGCGATGATCCGGTGGATGTCGGCACGACCGTCCCGGTCCATGTCGGTCAGCGCATGCACCACTCCTTCCGCCTTGCTGCCCACGAAGAGGGTGCCCCGGTCGCCCCAGCACATGGCGCGCGCGTTCGTCACGCTATCGGCGAACACACCGATGCGGAACCCTTCAGGAAGCGTGATGCCCTCCACCTGAGGCGGTCCGGAGCGCATGGTCGGCAGGCAGACGCCACCGGACAGCAGCCATCCGGAGCACACGATGGTCAGCAGCGGCAGACCGCGACGGGTCATGCGCTGGCGGGAGAGGGGACGATGAGGAGGGGTGTGCGCGTGGCGGCCAACACCTGCTGGCAGACACTGCCCACGAACAGCCGGTGCAGCGCCCCGTGGCCGTGGGAACCCAGCACCACGAGCTCCGCGTGAAGCCGTTCGGCCTGGTCCAGGATGGTGGCCACGGTGGGACCTTGCACGAGCAGGGCCCGCGCGTCGACGCCAGCTGCGGAGCGTTCCGCAGCGAGCCGTTGAAGCTCCTGGTGCTCGTCGCGCAGTTCGTGCGCGCGATGATCCCGGATGTGCTGCGGCCCCGGCTCGAACCCCACAAGGTCCGGGTCCGGAGCGGCCACATGCACGATCCACAGGGTGGCCCCACGCTCGAGGGCCAGGTCACCGGCCATGCGCAGCACCTCCTCGGTGATGGGTGAAAGATCGACGGCGGCAAGGATGTTCTTCATCGGCAACTCCGAAGGTACGCCACGGACATGGATGGCCCGAATGACGAAGGGCGGCCGATCGGCCGCCCTTCGTCATTCGACGATCGGGTTCACCGTTCGATGACCAGCTTGTCCAGGTGGGAAGGCCTCAGCTTCCCGGTGCTCTTGAAGAACCAGTCCTTCAGGCCGTAGTGGTAGCCACGTTGCAGACCGGTGCGGTAGGTGCCAAGGAGCCCACGGCGACCGCTGAGCTTCTGGAGCGCACGCGTCAACTTGGCCTCCGTCTCGGCCGCGGAGGTCTTCGGTTCGTTCTTGCTGGCCCACTTGCGAACGACATCGTACAGCTGCTGCTTGGTCATCATGCGGTTGCTGTTGGTCACGGCGGTCATGATCGCGGTGTCCCATCCGCTGAGGCGGTATCCACCACCGGCAACGGTCCGTTTCTTCCGACGGCCAGGTTTGCGTTTGCTCACTTTGGCCGCTTTGCGGGCCGACTTCTTCGCCTCGCCCGGAACGGGTGTTCCGGCGCGCAGGGCGCGCAGCTCGCGAAGGGCCTTCTTCACACCTTCCAGCTGGTAGGCCAGCCGGCGGCGCTCGCCGCGGTAATGCTGCAGGAGTTGTTGAATGTCTTTTTCAGAGAAACGCTTCGTTGCCATTTCCTTGGGGTTAAGTGAGCCTGATGGAACAGAGAACAGGCGCGAACTTACAACCTTGTGGAGAGAAGGATGGTGAAAGATCCGACCTCGCGCCCTGATCCGCTCATCGGATCCGGATCCTTGACGGTCCCGCTGCGATCGTTCCGATACACGTGGACATCGCTCCGCTGTCCTCGATCAGCCGTTGCACGGACGCCTGTTCGTGCGGATCGACGGCGATCAGCAGACCGCCGTTGGTCTGAGGGTCGGAAGCGAGGATCATGCGTTCCATGGATCCGGCGCCTTCCACATGCGCATGCACGGACCTCCAGTTGCGCATTCCTCCATCGGCATAGACACCTTGGGCCACAAGGGCCCGCGCGCCTTCCATGATCGGCACAGCGTCCCAGTCAAGTTCCGCCGCACAGCCCGAGCCCGCGCACATCTCCCACAGGTGCCCCAGAAGACCGAAGCCGGTCACGTCGGTCATGGCGTGCACGGCATCGACCCGGCCCAGGGTACTGCCGGCACGGTTCAACGCGGCGAGCTGGGCGCCAAGCACTGTCCGGCTTGCATCATCGAGCTGGCCGCGTTTCAAGGCGGTGGCCAGCACCCCGGATCCGAGCGGTTTGGTGAGCAGGAGCACATCACCGGGACGCGCGGTGTCATTGCGTTTCACATGCGCGCGAAGGACCGATCCGGTGACGGACAGTCCGAAGAACGGTTCGGTCGCATCAATGCTGTGGCCGCCCGCGAGGGCAATGCCCGCTTCGTGGCATGCATCACGCCCGCCCTCGATCACGTCCGCGGCCAGCTCGGGCGGCAGCTTGTCGGCCGGCCAGCCCAGCACGGCGATGGCGAACAGCGGCGAACCGCCCATGGCATACACGTCGCTCAACGCGTTCGCCGCGGCGATCCGACCGAACAGACGCGCGTCGTCGACCACCGGGGTGAAGAAGTCCACGGTACTGATCAGCGCCTGGTCACCATCCAGGGCATAGATGGCCGCGTCATCCTTGGTCGCAGGGCCCACGAGCAATCGCGGATCGGGGTGGTGGAGGCGGTCGCTCCGCAGGATGCGGTCGAGCAGGTCGGGTGCCAGTTTGCAGCCGCAGCCCGAGCCGCGGCTGAACTGGGTGAGGCGCACCGGATCGTCAGGGGATGTGTTCGGCTCGGACATGTTCGGCCAGGCGTTGGGCAAGGCCGCGAAGATCGTTCGCCCGGCCCGGGATGGTCCACACACGCGCGGGATCGCGTTCACCTGCGCCCCGGAGGTAGGCCTTGTCGTAGTAGCGAAGGGTGATCCGCGCGACCTCGGCCAGGTCGCCGCGGTCCAAGGCCTCCAAGGCGGCTTTGCAGTGTTGAGGCCCCAGCCGCTTCTCGATCCTGCGCACGGGTTCCTTGAGCTCCTCCACGGTCGTGCCGCCGTACTCGTCCACAAGCCTTTTGACCCTGTCCTCCATCGGCATGTCGATGAAGTAGAGGTCGGCACTTCGCATCCGTGCGAAGAAGTCGTCCGGGATCCTCACCCGGCCGATCAACAAGCTCTCATCCTCGACCCACAGCGGCCTGGTCGGGTCCATTCCGCCAAGGGCCTCCCAGAGCTGGTTCTCGAAATGCTCGGTGGTGGGCTGTCCGACCTGCCCCAGTCCACCGAAGGCCGAACCCTTGTGCCGCGCGAGCCCTTCGAGGTCCACGACCTGCTCGCCCATTTCCTTCAACAGCGCCAGAAGCTCCGTCTTGCCGCTGCCCGTGTAGCCGCCCAGCACGCGCAGGTCCCATGGGCGGGCGAAGCGTTCGGCGATGTGACGGCGGAACGCCTTGTACCCACCGCGAAGCGTAAGCACCTCGGTGAAGCCGGCCTTGTCGAGGAGCCAGGCCACGCTGGCGCTGCGCTCTCCGCCTCGCCAGCAGTGCACGGCGATGCGTCCGTCCGGCGCGATGCTCCGGGCCCGCTCCACAAGGTCGTCCAGCCGGGGCCCCACGAGGCGAAGCCCAAGGAGGACGGCCTCATCCCGTCCGCGCTGCTTGTAGCAGGTGCCGACCTCGCTGCGCTCCGCATCCGAGAACAACGGCAGGTTGGTGCTTCCAGGGATGTGCCCGTGCGTGTGTTCCGCAGGGGAACGCACATCGATCAAGGGGACGGGGTCCGCCTGCTCCAACAGGTCAGCGGGTGGCAGGGGACGGATCATGGCCGAAGGTATTCGTGCGGGTCGAGCGGCCGATCTGTTCCACAAGGACATCGGCGAGGGTGGCCTGGCCGCGATCGTCCAGGTGGATGCGGTCGGTGTACATCGCGCTGTCCATGCGACCGAGCAAGGGTACCACGGGCACCCGCCACGCTGCGAGGGAATCAAGGATCCTGGCGCCGCGGTCGTCGTACCGGCCCATGGCGAGTTCGCCCAATTCCGGATGAAGGATCACGGTGAGGGGAAGCCCGTGCACCAGCGCCGTATCCCGAAGGGCACGCCATCCGCTTGCGAACGTGCGGGGGCTCATGGGCGGCTTCCGGTGCAGGAAGCGATGGGTCCGGCGCGCCAGCTCGGCGACCAGGGCCAGTGGCGGTCGTTCCGCGGGGTAGGAGGGATGATGGCCGACCAGAGGCTCAAAGGTCATCCGGTCGTAGGCATCATGGCTGCTCAGGACGATGAACAAGGCGTCCGCGTGGAGAAGGCCGTGTGCCCGGATCCAGGCCATGGCGTTGTCCGCCCCCCAACTCCCCGCGCTCAGGTTGATCACCTCCACGCCTGTGCGCCGCGCGGCCTTTTCCGTGGCCAGGCTGTCCTGCGTGGTCTGCTGCCCTCCATTGATCACCGAGTCGCCGATGACCAGGACCCGTCGTCCACGCTTGGGCCCCACCGGCGGTGACCGGAGCCCGAGGGCGTTCGTGACGTAGTGGATGCGTCCGTACCGGACATCCTGGTGGGGCCGCATCAGGTACTCATAGCGCGCATCGGCCTCGAACAGCGGATGGTCACGGCGACCCAGGCCGCGGAGCACGAGTTCGGCGCCGCTCAGCCCGCATGCGAGGCCGACCGAGACGAACAACCATCTGCGATGCATGTGTCGAAGATCGCACCGGACGAGCGGGAATGAGGAAGGCGGGCATGTGCCCGCCTTCCGTTCAGGCTCCGGCCGCGGTCAATCCACCACCACGGAAGTGAAGTTCGGTGCGATGTCGGTATCGCCACCGGCATTGCTGATGTCGCCGGTGGAGACGCCGGGCGCCGTCTTGTCCGGTTCGTGGCGCAGGGTGATCAGCATGGATCCGCTGCCGGGAGCACCGATCGTCCAGATCGAGCGCAGTCCGATGGGCCGGCCGTTCACGTCGGCATCGTCGTAGGCGACGGTGATGTTCACGCCGCTGGGTTGGAAGAAGAACTGATGGTCGGCCCCTTCAGCCTCGATCTCGGCGGTGATGGTGTCGGCGGGGCTCACGCTTTCGTCGAGCACCTCGATCTCCACGTGGTAAACGGAATCGGACGACAGGCTGTCCACCTCAAGGACGGGGTCGTTGCCGCCGGGGCCGTCGATGTCGCGGTAGGTCCAATGCTTGTGCTCGGTGCCGCCCACCGAATGGAAGTGGAGGCGAATGGTGGTGATGAGCTCCTCTTCATTGGCCGGTGGGCCGCTCGCACCGGGTTCGTCCTTCTTGCAGGATGGCAGGAGGGTGATGATCAGGAGCAGGAAGGCAAGGCCGCGCAGGGCGGCGTGGATCGTCGGGTTCATGATGATGGTCGTTCCGGCGCAGTGCGCCGAAGGGTTGAATGGAAGGGACATGCCCGGCAATGTGGCCAGGCGGTGGGAGCGCGAGCGCGGTCCCGAAGCTGCGCGGACCGTGCTGGTCCGGAAGCGGATCAACCCAGGTGCGGAGGACCGCGATCCGAAGGAATACGCACCTCCACCGCATCCGCGGACCGCACGCAGGGCGGCCATCCTTCCCAGGTGATGGGAGCCACCACCCCGGTGGAGGATGAACAGGCGGTGAGCGCGGTGGGAAGGCCTTCAGAGCAGATGGAGCAGGCCTCCTTGATCCCCGGTCCCTTGCCGGCATGCGCCGCGTCGTCCGCGTGGAGGGCGAGGTGCCACCGATCACGTCCCACGACGCCCAGCACGAGCAGGGCGATGAGCAGGGCGGCACGTGCCGGGCGAAGGCGCTCCACGGCCCGAAGGTAGGCACGCCACGCAGGAGCGTGCTCAGACCTGGGGGATGAGCGCCAGCAGGCGGCTCATGTAGGTGCGCCCGATGGGGATGCGCTTGCCGCCGCCCTCCAGGATCACATCGCCATCGTCGATGCTCTGGATCCGGTCAAGCCGCACGATGTGGGAGCGATGGATGCGCATGAAGTCGCGCCCGGGCAGCATGGCCTCGAACTCCTGCATGGTGCCGTGCACCACGTAGCGGCGGTCCTTCAGGTGGAAGGAGGCATAATCCTTCAGCGCCTCGATGTGCTCGATCTCGCGGAAGGCCACGCGTACCGAACGTCCCTTGTGCTTGATGAACACGTGGTCGTCGTCCTGCCCTTTTCCCACTGAGCGCATGAGCCGGTCCCGTTCCATGCGGAGCTTGACCTCCTCTCCGCCCTTGAAGAGCGCGATCTCGATGTTGGAGCGGAGGGCGGCCTCGGTGAAGGGTTTCACGATGTAGCCCAGCGGTTCCGCCAGTTTGGCCTCGTTGAGCGTGCTGTCCTCCGAGAACGCGGTGAGGAAGACCACGGGGATGCCCATGTCGGTGCGGATCACCTTGGCGGCGTCGATGCCCGTCATGGCGCTGCGGAGACGGATGTCCATCAGCACCATGTCCGGCCGTTGTTCCATGGCCAGATGCACCGCTTCCTCCGCATCGCCGGTGCTGCCGGCCACATCATAGCCCAGCAGGGTGAGGCTGCGTTCGATGTCCTTGCGGATCAGGGCTTCGTCCTCGACGACCAGGATGCGGGGATGGTTCATGGGCGAGGGGGGTTGAGCGATCGCCCGGGTCGGACGATGCACACAACAATACGTGCATCGGGCCCGGTTGCTATGCCGATCTCGACGAAGCGGGATGGATGAGCGATGGAGCGGGTATCCCCAACGAGGGATGCCCGCTCCGTCGCCGCTCACTGCTTCAGGAGCCGGATGGCGCCGGCGCCCGCGATCCGGATCAGGTAGGTGCCTGCCGGGAGGCCGTCGGTGGCCATCGTCGTCCGGCCGTTGCTGACCATCGTGCGCTGCACGTCCACGGTGCGACCGGTGGCGTCCTCCACGAGCAGCGTCGCCGGACCATCGGGCAGGCCTCCGATCGTCACCCGACCCTGGCCCACGGGATTGGGGGAGATCACCAGGCTGAGCGGCGAAGGTTCGGCCAGGCCTGTGGAGATGCCGGTGGGGAAGAAGCCGTTCGGGTCGGCCCCGTGGTCAAGCCCCGTATAGCTCGGATCCTGGGGGCTTACCGTGAAGCGGTAATGGCCCAGCATCGGCAGGCCGGGATGGTCGAAGACCACACGGTACTCACCGAAGGGCACATTCGCGAAGGCAAAAAGTCCATCGGCATCCGTGCGGTCGATGGCGACCGGTTCGTGCGACGGCCAGGCCTCCAGGAACACACTGACGCCTTCCCAGGGCGTGCCCTGCTGGCTGCGCACGATGCCGAGGTCGCCCAGATAACCGCTCACGTATCCCGTGCCGGCCAGGTTGCCCACACCCACCAGGGTGATGTCCGCGGGAAGCGTGGTGTCGCACACCGCGCCCAGCACCTCGGCGAAGTCCCAATAGTGGGTGTTGAGGTGATAGGAGGTGGCGTGGCCCGGCGTGTTCATCGTATCCGGAATGGCGCGCAGGATGTACTGACCGTTCGGATGGCCGGAGAAGGCATATTCCCCCTGTGCGTTCACCGGGGTGGTGGCGATGAGCGTGGAACTGAGGCTGTTGAGCCCGTACTCCCACAGTTCCACCGTGCCGCTGTTGACCGGGGTGCCGGTGGAGTCCATCACGGTGCCGGTGAAGCCGAGCATGGCGGACGGGCAGTTCACCACCCACAGCTGCACCTCGCGCATCGTGCTGCCGATCCACGCCCCGCTGCGGTATTCGTCGATGCGATAGGCCACCACCCAGGCACCGACCGTGGTGGGGATGGCGCAGTGGTTGCCACCGGACACATCGAACGCGTGGCCGTTCACGGTCGGAAAAGGGTCCGTGGGGCTGAAGGGCGCGGCGTAGGCTGCGGGTCCGAGCGTTCCGTTCTGCACGGGCACCATGCTGAACACGAGCGAATCCCCATCGACATCGAAGGTGCTGTTGTCCTGGCAGAACATCACATTGGAGCAGATGAAGGGCATCTGGAGCTCCTGGTACACCGGTGCGGAATTGCCCGGGCCATCGACGGTGTTGAGCCATGCCTGCAGGAAGCCGTTCTGTGTGCTCGGGTCCACGAGATTGGTCACCGCCGCGTTCCGGCAGCAGGTGGTCCAGGTGAATTCGTAATCCGGGCAGGCCTGGGTCAGTGCGATGGTGTCGCGATAGACGTAGACCTCCATGCCAGGTGCCTGCCCCCCGTCGCAGGTGGACAACAGCCCCGCGCAGGGCGATGCGATGACGGCCGTGTCGACCAGGCTCACGGGCAGCAACTGGCTATAGCCGCAGGTGCTTGACGAGACGTACACGTTCTCCTGGGAGACCACCGGAACGCCGGCGCAGTCCCTGTACAGGACGAGACTGACGAGGTAATCCGTCCCGCCGAGCCAGCGGTACGTGAGCTCACCGCCCATGATGTGAGTGGCCTTCACCGTGGGTATCAGTCCTGGCAGGACAAGCAAGGCGAGCGCAACAAGGCGGTGCATGTGGTTCCGGTTTGGGGGTGTGACGAACAGGGCTGAAGGGTGGTTGCCCTGCGGGTGAAGGTAACCGGATCGTAGCTTCGTGCGGACCGAACGTTGATCCATGCGCATCACCACCACCCTCCTCACCATTCTGCTCGTTCTTGCAGCGTGGGCGCAGCCCTACCGGATGGGCTGCCGGATCCTGCACGAGCCCTATCGTCCCGGGCCCGAACTGAGCGCGCTGCAGCGCACTCAGATCGATCAGACCATCGCACGGAGCGACACGTTCGACATCCTTCATTACGACATCAGCCTGGATGTGACCCGCGTCCAGGACCAGTGGCTCAGCGGAGCCTGTGCGGTGACCTTCACGCCGCGGCTGCCTGGGCAGACCAGCATCCGGTTCGACCTGTACGACCTGATGGTGGATTCGGTGACGAGCGGATCGGGCGTCCATCCCCACGCCTACGACGGCGAGTTCCTCACCGTGGACCTGCTGGGTGCGCCGGCCGTGGGGGAGCAGCGCACCCTGACGGTGCATTATCAGGGCAGCCCGCATCGCGATCCCGACTGGGGGGGCTTCTACTTCGAGAGCGGGTATGTCTACAACCTGGGCATCGGCATCAGCACCATTCCGCCCAACTTCGGGAAGGTGTGGTATCCGTGCTTCGACTCCTTCGTCGAACGGGCCACCTACACCTACCATGTGAAAAGCGCAGGCACCTATCGGCTTCGGGGCCAGGGCGACTTCCTGGGTGAAGTGCAGCTCGGTGGCGATACGGTCGTCCGGTCCTATGGCATCGGCCGCGCCCTGCCGACGCACGTCTCCGCCATCGCGGTGTCCAGCTATGTGGACAGCACCTACCTGCATGCGGGCGCCTATGGCACCATTCCGGTGACCCTGAGCGCCAAACCGGCCCAGTTGGCCGGCATGGTGGCGCGGTTCGGCGATCTGGGCGGTGCCATCGATGCCTGCGAGTACTGGTATGGCCCCTATGGATGGGGTCGGGTGGGCTATGTGCTCACCACGGATGGGGCCCTGGAGATCCCCACCAACATCGCCTACCCGCAGTTCATGACCGGGCAGCCGGTCTCGGACAACAGGCAGCTCCTGAGCCACGAGCTCGGTCATCATTGGTGGGGCGACATCGTGACCCCGTACATCCATAACGACATGTGGCTCAAGGAAGGTCCCGCGGAATACAGCGGCCACCTGGTGGATGAATGGGTGTACGGACATGACCAGTTCATCACCACCGTGCTGAACAACCAGTATGATGTATTGAAGAACAGTCACCTGCAGGACGGAGGCTTCCAGCCCCTTTCGCCGATGCCGGATCCCTACATCTATGGCCATCACACGTACTACAAGGGGGCCTCGGTGATGCACAACCTCCGCGGCTATCTGGGCGACACGCTGTTCCGGCAGGCCATGACCGGTGTGCAACAGGTGTTCGCGGACACGGCCTTGGACGCTGCGGGATTCCGTGATGCCCTGGAGCAGGCGACCGGGTCGGACCTTGATGCCTTCTTCGATGCCTGGGTCTTCGCGCCGGGATTCAGTGTGTTCGTGGTGGAGGCGATGAGCGCGGCACCCCAGGGCGGATCCTGGGCGGTGGACCTGACGCTCCGGCAACGACTGCGCGGTACCACCAGCTTCCACGAAGCGGTACCCCTGGATGTGACCCTGATCGGCGAAGGCTGGCAGCGCAGCGAGCATCAGGTGGTGGCTGACGGCGAGCTGAGCGCAGTGAGCCTGACCACCCCGTTCGAACCGGTGATGGCCGTGGTGAACGGTCACCGGCGATTGAACCAGGCACGCATGGACCATGAGTTCGTCATCCGCCCGGGCGAGAGCTTCAGTTCCACGCTGCCGCGGGTGGACTTCCGCCTCTTCCCGGAGGCGGTCCCGGATTCGGCACTGTTCCGCATCGACCATATCTGGGCCGCGCCGGAGGCCTCGCAGACCACGGCGGAAGTGGAGGCCATCAGCGGCACGCATTATTGGGTGGTGGATGGGCTCTGGCCGGCGGGGACGCACCTTTCGGCACGCATCAACTACTACGGGGCCTCGGTGAGCCAGCTGGACCACGACCTGTACGATGCTACGGAGGCGGGTGCCGCGGTGCTGTACCGTGCACACCCCGGACAGCCATGGACCACCTATCCCCATCAAGTGGTGGTGGCCGGCTCGCTCACCAACGGCACGGGGTACATGGAGCTGGACTCCTTGCTGCAAGGGGAGTACGCGCTGGGGAAGAGCGGGGCGATCGCGACGGTGCCCGGTGGTGCCGGCGACGATGCGGAGGAGCTCCGCGTGTATCCGGTGCCGGCATGGGATGAACTGCAGGTGGAGCTGCCTGACGGCTTCCCGGCCGATGAACTGGTGCTGGTGGGCGCCGATGGACGGGTGCTGATGCGGCAGATGGCCACGCGCGAACCTGTGCAGCGTGTGCGGCTGGCCGGCCTGTCCCCGGGGGCGCATGTGCTGGAGGTCCGCTCCCGGGATGGCGGCGTGCTGCGGAAGCCGGTGGTGGTGCGGCGCTGAGGGTTGTCGATAAGTTCCAGGAGCGGTGCGTCATGCGTGTGTCGGTGTCGGGTAGTTTCGACGCCTCAACACCCATCTTCATGATCAGACCATACGCGATGAGCATCGCGGTGGCGGCCTTGGCCTTGGCGGCCCTGGACACCTCCGCGCAACGAATGAAACAGGACATCGAACGGCACCCTGCCGCACGCAAGTCCGGCCCCGATCGGGCGGCGTCGCCCGGCGAAAAGCACCTGGCCATCCACACCGGTGGCACGGTGAAGTCGCAGCGCCCGGCCCAAACCGGGCTGTTCCGGGGTGGCGCTCCGGTGAACGACAACTGTCCCGGCGCCATCACCCTCACGGTGGGCGCCACCTGCAACCCTGTGGCGGGCAACGCGGCCGGGGCCACCAACAGCCTCGCTGCGATCACGTGCAACACCTTCACCGGCGATGCCGATGATGACGTGTGGTACAAGTTCACGGCCACGGCGGCCGCGTTGACCGTTCGGGTGGACGGGTCGCTTGAGTACGATGCCGTGGTGGATGTGCGCAGCGGGGCCTGCAACGGCACCAACATCGGGTGTGCCGACGCCACGGTGGAGGACGGCATCGAGCAAGTCTCCCTGGCGGGCCTCACGGTGGGAGCCACTTACTACGTGCGGGTGTACGACTACTACACGGGTGCGGCACCGACCACGGACTTCACGATCTGCGTGTTCGGCACGCCCCCGCCACCGGCCAACGACCAGTGCGCGAACGTGGTGAGCCAAAACCTGAGCGTTGGCGGCACCCTCAACTTCACGGGCAGCACCGCCGGGGCCACGGTCACGAACGATGTGGTGGTCGGCGGTGACTTCGACGACGCCATTCCCAAGGTGTGGCATCGGTTCACCACGAGCACCTGTGCGAACGTGACGTTGGACTATTGCGGGACCACACCGGTGTTCGATCAGATCTACATCGCCCTGGCCACGGCCTGCCCGGCCGATGCGGGGGTCCTTGGCACCTTCGACTTCACCACCTGTGCGGACGGCAACGGAACGGTGACCTTCGCGCAGCTGCCGGCCGGCAGCTACTACATCCCCATCGGCCTGTTCGGTGCCGGAAGCTCCGGTCCCTACTCCATCGAACTGAACGCCACCGCGTGCGGTGCGGCCCCGGCGAACGACGACTGCGCCGGTGCCCAGCAGCTGCCGGTGAACACCACCTGCACACCGGTGACCGGTGATGTGGCGGGGGCCACGGAGTCCATCTCCGCGCTCACCTGTGCCACCTTCACGGGCAACGCGAACGATGACGTGTGGTACAGCTTCGTGGCCACGGCGGCGTCGCTCACCATCGAGGTGGACGGCTCGGCGAGCTTCGATGCGGTGGTGGACCTGCGCAGCGGAGCGTGCAACGGCACCAACATCGCCTGCGCCGACGCCACGGTGGCCGATGGGGTGGAGACCATTCAGGCCACAGGGCTCACGGTGGGGCAGACCTACTATGTGCGTGTGTACGACTACGCCGCGGGCTTTCCCGCCACCACGGACTTCACCATCTGCGTCTTCGGCGGCGGTATCGCACCGTCCAATGACCAGTGCCAGAACATCGTTCCCCAGGCGCTCAGCGTGGGCGGGTCGCTGAACTTCAGCGGAACCACCGTGGGCGCCACCACCACCAATGATGCGGTGCCCCTGTCCGACATGGACGATGGTATTCCCAAGGTCTGGCACGCGTTCACCCTGAACGATTGCGCCAACGTGCAGGTATCCTATTGCAACACCACGCCGGTGTTCGACGAGATCTACATCGTGTGGACGGATTGCCCGGCGAGCACCTTCAACCTGGGGACCTTTGATTTCACCACCTGCGCTGACGGCAATGGCACGGTGTTCTTCAATGCGCTGCCGGCAGGCACCTACTACCTGCCCATCGGCCAGTTCGGTTCCACCACGACCGGCCCGTACGCCCTGGAGCTGACGGCCACGGCTTGTGCCGGTGTACCTCCCAATGATGACTGCGGAGGGGCCACGTCGCTCACGGCGGGCACCACCTGCCAGTATGTGACCGGTGATGTCGCGAACGCCACCGAGTCCCTGCCGGCGCTTTCCTGCAACGGCTTCACCGGTGATGCGAACGATGATGTGTGGTTCAGCTTCGTGGCCACGGCCGCGCAGCTCACGGTGGAAGTGGCCGGCTCTGATTCGCTCGATGCGGTCGTCGAGCTCTTCTCCGGCGGTTGTGCGAACCCGACGAGCATCGATTGCGCGGATGCGACCCTGGAAGGGGGCACCGAAGTGATCCAGGCCACCGGACTGACCGTCGGACAGACGTATCACGTCCGGGTGTACCACTTCTATACGGACATCCCGGTGACCACCGACTTCAACATCTGCGTGTTCGGCGGTGGTGCGGCCCCGGCGAACGACAACTGCGCCAACGTGACGCCCCAGCCGCTCGCCGTCGGCGGAAGCGTGAACTTCTCCGGCACCACCGTGGGCGCGACGGCCACGGGTGATGCGGTCCCCGGTTCGCCGATGGACGACAACGTACCCAAGGTGTGGCATGCCTTCACGCTGTCCGATTGTGCGGACGTCACCGTGTCCTATTGCGGCACGACCCCGGTGTTCGATCAGGCCTACATCGTGTGGACGACCTGCCTGGCGGATACGTTCTATGCGGGCACCTTCGACTTCACCACCTGTCCGGACGGCAACATCACCATCGCGTTCGTCAACCTGCAGCCCGGCACGTATTGGCTGCCGGTGGGTCAGTTCGGATCCGGCACCACCGGCCCGTACACCATCGCGGTGAGCGCAGCGGCCTGTGCCGGTCCTCCGGCGAACGATGACTGCGCCAACGCCATCGGCCTGCCGGTGTGGGCGGTGACGGATTGCCCGCAGAACAGCGCCCTGGGCAACAACGTGCAGGCGACCCAGGACGCCGGTGATCCCAGTTGTGACACGACCACGGGCACCTACCTCGACATGTGGTACTCGTTCAACTCCGGGCCGAACAATGCTGTAACGATCACCTTCAACAACATCAGCATGGGCGATGCCGTGGTGGTGGTGTACGATGGGTGCAACGGTGCGGAGGTGAGCTGTGAGATCGGCCCGATCGCCGCATACGACGTCACGGTGGCCCCGAACACGGACCATGTGGTGCGGGTGTACTCCAATACGCAGTATGGCGGCGGCGGCAACTTCGAGATCTGCCTGTCCGCTGCCATCAGCACCGCGCTCGCGGAAGCTTCGGTGGACGGCTGGACGGTGTTCCCGAACCCGACCGAAGGCAGCTTGTCCATCGTGTGGCCGGCGATGGCGACCGATGCGCGTCTGGAGCTCTTCGACGCCACGGGTCGCGTGGTGTGGAGCGGCCGGCGCACGCTGAACACCGGCATGAACCCGGTGCGCGATGGCGCCGAAGCCCTCATGGCCGGCACCTACATCCTGCGCGTCAGCACGGACGACCGGACCAGCGAGCAGCGGATCGTGGTGCAGTGATCCCACCAGAATACAGGTAGCGGGGCGGTCCTTCGGGCCGCCCCGCTGCTTTTCGGTGGATGCGAGGTTGTGCACATCCGGCTGTTGATCGATCACCGGCCGGGAGCGGATCGGGGCCTTGGATCCCGTGGGTGACGCGGATAGTTTCGCCGCCCGGTCCGTGCACCAGCCGGACCACCGTCCGGATGCAACGTCTGCGAGACCTGATCCTATTGGCCACCCTGTGGTTCGCTTCGACCGCGGAGGCGGCCCAGCTCAGGATCGTCGGCATGGTGACCGACAAGTTCACGGCGGCGCCGCTGGCCGAGGCACAGGTGCGCGTGTACCGCAACGGTGAGCGCGTGCGGACCCTCACCACCGGCCAGAACGGGCGCTACGAGCTGCTGCTGGACAACAATGCGGATTACGTGATCCGCTTCGTGATGCCGGGGCACGTCACCAAGTGCTTCACGGTCACCACGCATGGACCGATCTGGGAAGGGGACCACAGCATCAAGGAGGTCTTCATCGAAATGACGCTGTTCGAGCAGGTGCCTGACATGGACCTGTCCTTCTTCGACCTGCCGATGGGCATCGCCCGGTTCGACCCGCTGGACGGGCGGATGGACTGGGACGAGGCGTACGATGGCCGGATCCGGGGCGAGGTGGCCACCCTGATGGACGCGGTGACGCGCGCGCTGGCCGCCCGGGGTGCCCTGGCGAAGCTGAACTGATCAATCCGCCGCTCTCCCCCGGGCGCGGGGATGGTGCTGCAGGATGTTGCTTCGGAGGTATTCGCGGTCCAGGTGGGTGTAGATCTCCGTGGTGGTGATGCTGGCGTGGCCGAGCATCTCCTGCACCGCCCGAAGATCGGCGCCGCCCTCCACAAGATGGGTGGCGAAACTGTGGCGGAAGGTGTGCGGGCTGATGGTCTTGGGGATGCCGGCCCTGGTGGCGAGGGTGCGCACCAGGTTGAACACCGCGACACGGGACAGCGCTCCGCCACGGGCGTTCAGGAAGAGCGTATCCCCGGCACGTGTGGTGACGGGTTGATGCAGCCGTTCGTGCTCTTGGTAGTCACGGATCCGGTCGAGGGTATGGGCTGCGATGGGCACCAGCCGCTCCTTGTCGCCCTTGCCGATGACGCGGATGAACCGCTCGGGGCCGTGGATGTCACTGATGCGCAAGCCGCAGAGCTCGCTCACGCGCAGGCCGCATCCATACAGCGTTTCAACGATGGCGCGGTCGCGATGGGCCAGGGGCTTGGACAGGTCGATGGCCGCGACGATGGCATCGATCTCGGCCACGCTGAGGAACTCCGGCAGGTGCCTTCCGAGCCGCGGTGCCTCGAGCAGTTCGGTGGGGTCCGTGTCGATGCGTCGGTCGACGAGCAGCGCGTGATGGAAGGCGCGGACGGCGCTGAGCAGCCGGGCCTGGCTGCGTGGGCCGAGCCCCTGCTTCACCACATGCATGAGGAAGGCCTGCAGGTCATCGAGCCGAAGCGCATCAGGCGGCAGGGCGGGCGAACGGGCTTCGGCGAAGGTCCTCAGCTTGGCGAGGTCGGAGAGGTAGGCCTCCACGGTGCGGTCGCTCAGGGAGCGCTCCAGCCTCAGGTGGGTGCGGAACAGGTTGAGCGCGCGGGGCCAGTCCACCGTACAAAGATGCCATCGGGCGGGCCTTTCGTTACTTCGCCCGCATGGCGGACATCCTGGTGCTCAACGGCCCCAACCTCGGCCTTCTTGGTCGTCGCGAGCCTTCGGTCTATGGCAGCACCGACCTGGAGGGCCTGATGTCCGGCTTGCGCGAAGCGTTCCCGAAGCACCGGATCGATCACCGGCAGAGCGACCTGGAGGGTGAGCTGATCCACTGGTTGCACGAGGCGGATGGCGTGTACACAGGGGTGGTGATCAACGCGGGGGGCTACAGCCACACCTCGGTGGCCCTGCGCGACGCGGTGGCCGCCGTGTCCGTGCCCGTGGTGGAGGTGCACCTGACCAACCTGCTCGCGCGCGAGCCGTTCCGCCACACCTCCCTGGTCGGGGCCGTGTGCGTGGGCAGCATCATGGGGTTCGGCGCGGAGAGCTACCGCCTGGCGGTGGAGCACCTGCTGCGTCGTCCCATCCTCTAGGGACGCCGCACGAAGGCCTCCATGGGCAGGTCGCTGAACCGGGCGTGCCCGAGGATGAACCGGTCGAACGCGATGTTGCGGGTGTACATGCCCGTGAGGTCGGGTTCCCGCTCCTGGTCCATGAGCCTGGCGCGTTCGCGGAGGAGGGCCGGAAGCCGGCCGATGAAGTGGACATGCGCACGGGCCACCTGCCAGCTGTGCGCGCCATGCCCTTCCAGCAGGAACTTCCATCCGGCCGCACCGTCCAGCAGGAACCGGCGAAGCAAACGGCCGGGCAGCCAGCCTGTATGGAGGTTCTTGGTGAGAACGATGAGGCTGTTGCGGAAGTTGAGGTAGGTCTTGCGTGGGCTCCCGTAGCCGAGCGCCCCACCGCCCACGTGCAGCACGCTGGCGCGGGCCGTATAGCCGATGCGCCAGCCCCGTCGCCTGAGCCGCCAGCACAGGTCGATCTCCTCCATGTGCGCGAACAGGGAGGTGTCGAAGCCGCCGCTCTCGCGAAAGGCGCGCGCCCGCACCATCAGGCAGGCGCCGGTGGCCCAGAACACCTCGCGGTCGTCGTCGTACTGCCCGTGGTCGGTCTCGGTGATCTCGAAGATCCGCCCGCGGCAGAAGGGGTAGCCGTTGCGGTCGATGAATCCCCCCGCTGCGCCGGCGTGTTCGAAGCGGTCGGGGTGGGCATGGGCCAACACCTTGGGCTGGCAGGCCGCCATCCGCGGGTCGGCATCCAACAGGGCGCGCATGCCGGAGAGCCAGCCCGGACGCACCTCCACGTCGGAGTTGAGCAGCACGAAGTACGGGGCCTCCAGCTGCGCCAGGGCGGCGTTGTACCCCCCTGCGAACCCGAGGTTCCGGTCGAGGGCGATCACCCGCACCTGCGGCATGGCCGTGCGCACCCAGTCCAAGGAGCCATCGGTGCTGCCGTTGTCGGCCACCACCACTTCCGCGCCTTCGGCCTCGCGCACGACACCGGGCAGGAAGCGCTGGAGCCAGGCCTGGCCGTTCCAGTTGAGGATCACGATCGCCGTATCGCGCATGGGGGCGTGCGGCGGCAAAGATGGCCGAGTCGGCGCCTCCGTCAGCGCGGGTTCAGGAAGAACTCGTCCGTCCGCTCACCGCTCAGGCTGTTCACCGAGCCGGGCTGCACGTTGTTCATGGGCGTGTCGCGCGAGTGGAGCACCTGGTTCCACCGGGGGTTCTGGATCTCACCGGGGACCTCGGAGTGCAGCAGCTCGTAGTCGTTGGTCACCATGTCCGGCAGGTAGAACACGAACCGGCGGTCGGTGTAGCGCCCTGCGCGGTAGTAGTGCCAGATCTGATAGGGATAGACCCCCATGTCACTGGGCCGGTCGACGATCGTGTTGGGTGCTCCGTACTTCAGATGCACGTAGCCACGATCGGTCTCGTACCCCCGCTTGATGCGCGAACCGTACATCCGATTGACCCGAACCACCTCGGCGCGGTAGGCCCGCCATGCCCCTTCCGGGTCCATTCCATTGCGGTTGAACCAGAAGCTGTAGAAGAAGCGGCGCATGAGGTCCATCTCGCGGTCCTTCCAGCGATCATCGATCATCTTGCGCTCCAGGTCATCGGCGATGGGACGCAGGCAGTGGATGAACTCGGCGAGGCTGTCGGGTTCGGTGATGCGGTCGGCGAAGGTGCCGCCCATCGCCACGGTGGACAGGTCGTCCATCCCGTAGGCGATCGGATTATTGCGTTGGAGGAACCGTTCGGTGCGGGCGAGGAGCTGTCCGGAGCGGTCGCGCGCCTCCAAGGCCAGCACGTAGTTGCCGCTGGGCAGCGAGCGGATGTCGAAGCCGCCGAGCACCGGTTCCACGGCACGCGCCCTCACCCGCGCGGCAGCCCGGAACGCGCCGACCGGTGTGCCCGTTCCCTGTCCCTCGATCTGGTAGCTCAGCAGGTAGAGGCTGTCCCCGCCAAGCCGGTCGTCCATCCCGTAGAGCTCGGCGTAGAGGTCCAGCCGTTCCACCGAGCTGGGGTAGTAGGCCCCCACGAACGGGATGAAGGTGCGACCGGCGTGGGTGTGCCCGGACGCTCCTTCCTGGCCGGTGCCCGAAACGAGGAGCACGTCCGAGAAGGTCGGTCCGGCAGGGAGGGCCGGAAGGAGAAGGGGGCGGCGTTCGATGCGGGCCGAGTCCGCTCCCTGGAGGTCGCGCACCTGCACCTCCAGGATATGGTCACCGGATGGAAGGGCGAAGGCCGTGGTGTACAGAAGATCGGGAGGAAGCTCCGTGATGCGCGGTGGGCCGGTGAGCTCCACTTTCCGGTGGTCCACGATGCTGCCGGAGCTCTCGATCAGCGCGACCAGTTCCAACCGGGCCTGGGACAAGCCTGCGGCGGAATCCTCATGGTACACCGATGTGCCGAGCACGGCCACGCTGAGGTCCACGAAGGGACCCTGCCCGGGCACGTCAAAGCGCCGCGCCTCCACAATGAACTCCGGAAGCGACTGAGCACCGACGGGTAGTGCAAGGGACATCAGGGCGAGCGGGAGGATCGAGCGTGACATGCTTTCAAAGGTAGGACGGTCGCGGGGCGTTCCACCGCCGTTCCTTGGAGCAGCGCAGCCGTTCCCGCGCCCTGTGCGTGCTGAACAAGCGGTTCGGCGCGTCGGGAGGGATGGCTGCGCATCCCGTTGGGGGGAGGCTTCAAGCCGCGCCCGCTTCGCGTCCGCGTGTGTTCGTTCCGTCCGCCCGGTCGATCGCGATCGCCCCGCTTTCGCGGGGCGGCTTGGCGGAGAGGGAGGGATGGCTGCGCATCCCGTTGGGGGGAGGCTTCAAGCCGCGCCCGCTTCGCGTCCGCGTGTGTTCGTTCCGTCCGCTCGGTCGATCGCGATCGCCCCGCTGCCGGGAACGAACACGCCCCGCTTTCGCGGGGCGGCTTGGCGGAGAGGGAGGGATTCGAACCCCCGTTACCCTTGCGGGTAAAGCGGTTTTCAAGACCGCCGCATTCGACCGCTCTGCCACCTCTCCGAGCGCGGGCGAAGGTAGCGCCCGGCGATGGGGTATTTTGCGCACCCTTCATGCGCTTCACCTTCCTCGGAACGGGTACCAGCCAGGGCGTGCCGGTGATCGGCTGCCGCTGCGCGGTCTGCATGAGCACCGATCCGCGCGATCGGCGCCTGCGGACGGCGGGCTGGCTGCAGGTGGGCGGGCGGTCCGTGTTGATCGATGCCGGCCCCGACCTGCGTCAGCAGAGCCTGCGTGCCGGGATGGACCATGTGGATGCGGTGCTGTTGACCCATGAGCATATGGACCACATCAGCGGCATGGACGAACTGCGCAGCTTCAACCACCGCCAGCACGCGGTGATGCCGGTCCATGCCTCCGAGGCCACGCTCGCCGCCGTGCGTCGGATCTACGCTTACGCGTTCGCGGAGGTGCGCTATCCCGGCGTGCCCGAGCTGGAGCTGCACCCGATCACCGCCGGCCCCTTCACCGCTGCCGGCATCGGCCTCGAAGCCGTTGACGTGCTGCACCTGGGCATGCCGGTGCTGGGTTTCCGCATCGGTGGCCTCACCTACATCACCGACGCGAAGCAGTTGCCGCAGGCCACAAAGGAGCGGGTGCGCGGATCGGAGGTGCTGGTGCTGAACGCCCTGCGGCACGAGCCTCATGCGGCGCATCTCAACCTGGAGGAGGCGTTGGACCTGGCCCGGGAGTTGGCCGCGCGGCGCACCTTCTTCACCCACATCAGCCATCTGCTGGGGCCGCACGCCGAGGTGCAGCCGACCCTGCCGGATGGCGTGGAGCTGGCCCATGACGGGTTGTCCGTGGAGTTGCCCGACCCCTGATGGTCATCCACGCACAACCTCATGGTCGGAGTTGTTCCCTGACCATCCACCACCGAACTTCGATCCCCCAACCTGTTGCGCCATGCGTCGAACCCTTCTCAGCGCCGGTCTGCTCACCGGCATCCTCAATGTGATGGCCGTGGATGGCGGCCGCGATGAACGGAACGTGACCTTCATCCGCGATCCGAAACGCACACCGGACCTTGCCTGGCAGGCCGAGCTGCGCGCACGACCGCAGTGGCGGGCCTTCGTGGCCGGGCATGGCACGTGGTGGACGGAGTTCAACGAGGCCAGCGGGCTGCCGCATCGGGCCTTCGGAGAACCCATTGGAACGGTGGGTGCCGATCCCGTGGCGAAGGCGTGGGACTTCCTGCAGCACCAACTCGCGGGTTTCGGCCTTCCGCTCGGGGAGGTGAGCGTGCGCTCCGTATACCCCACCGCGAAGCACACCTTCGTGCACTTCACCCAGACGCACGAAGGCCTGCCCGTGGTGTTCGGGCAGGCGATGGTGAAGCTGGATGGACAGGGGCGGGTGATCGCGTTCGGCACCGACCTCTATCCGGGCATCCAGGTGGAGATGCAGCCCGGCATCGGCGCCGCCGCCGCCGTGGTGAACGCCTCCAGCGGGCTCACCGGCATCACGGGCTCCGAGGTCAACGGACTGCGCATCCTGCCGGTCCCCGGGCATCGCACCGTGGAGCACCGGCTGGTGCATGAGGTCGTCATCCACACCATGGAGCAGGGCATTCCCGGCCGGTGGTCGTGCTGGGTGGACGCGCATTCGGGGGAGCTGCTCTACCGCCAGGACCTGGTGGTGCACCATGCGCCGCCGGCATCCGCCGGAGCCGAGATCGCCGCCACCGCCACGGCCCACACCGTGAACCCCTTCGTGCCAGCCACCACCGAGCTGCTTCCCGATCTGCGCGTGGTCGTGAACGGGTTGAGCCAGTACCTGGATGACCAGGGCTACCTGAACACCGGAGTGGGCGGACCGGTGAACGCGACCTTCTTCCTGGACGGCCGGTGGTGCAACGTGAAAACTGGAGGAAGCACGCCGAGCTTCCAGACCATCCTGCAGGAGGGCCCGAACGCGGTGAGCTTCAATGCGGACGCCAATCTCCGTGAACGGAGCGCCTACTACCATGTGAACGTGGTGCACGACCACATGAAGGACTGGCTGCCCAATTTCACCTCGCTGGACGTCCCCTTCGCCACGAACGTGGATGTGGCGGGCAACTGCAACGCCTTCTACGATGGGGGCTCGATAAACTTCTACCAGGAGGGTAACGATTGCCAGAGCTATGCGCAGATCGCCGAGGTGGTGTACCATGAGTACGGCCACGGCATCAACGACAAGTTCTATGGCGAGCTGCTGAGCCAGTTCACCAACGGGGCCATGAACGAGGGCTACGCCGATGTATGGGCCCTGTCGATCACCGAGGACCCGGTGCTGGCCGAGGGCAGCTCGTTGAGCGATCCCGACGACTACATCCGCCGCTACGATGAGAACCGGAAGGTGTATCCGGTGGACCTGGTGGGCCAGGTGCATGCGGACGGCGAGATCATCGCTGGAGCCTGGTGGGACACGTACCTGCTCCTGGGCAGTGACATGAACGCGATGCTCACGCTGTTCGTGGAGGCGTTCCCCGGTCTGCAGGCGAACACGGTGAACGGGAATGAAGGGCAGGCCTTCCGCGATGTACTGCTCGATGTGCTCCAGGCGGACGACAACGACGGGGACATCACCAACGGGACCCCGAGCGCAGGGGCCATCGTGGAGGCCTTCGCCCTGCACGGGATCACCCTGCTGAGCAACGCCACCTTGCTGCACAGCAACCTGGAGACGGCGGCCGAGGCCCAGGGGATCGAACTGGATGCGCAGCTGATCCTCGACTTCGACTTCCTGCCCTTCCTTTCGGAGGTGAAGCTGTTCTACAGGCTGAACGACGAGACCGTCTGGAACATCCTGCCGATGGTGGATCTCGGAAGCAACGACTACCATGCGACCATTCCACCCCAGCCGGCGGGCACGGTGATCGCCTACTACATGGGTGTGGAGGACAGCTTCCAGCAGCTCAGTGCCGTGGTGCCCATCGGTGCGGCCGAGCCGGATCCGAACGTGCCCTACTACATCATGGTGGGCTTCGGTCTGGTGGCCACGGATGATGCGGACAACAACACCCAGCTCGGCAACTGGGACATCGGTCTGCCCACGGACAACGCCACCACCGGGGAGTGGGAGTTCAACATGCCCGTGGGCAGCTATGCCACTCCGGGCGACCCCAGCACGGTGGTGCAGCCGGGCGAACAGCATACGCCCAATGGCGAGATCTGTTATGTGACCGGCAACGCGTCGACCGAGCTCGCTCCGTTGGGCGAGAACGATGTGGACGGTGGCACCACCACCCTGCGGAGCGCCGCGCTCGACATGTCGAACATGCAGGAGCCGGCCATCTCCTACTGGCGGTGGTACGTGAACGATCCTCCGAGCGGCGCCAACCCCGGTGCGGACTGGTGGCAGGTGTGGTTGAGCAATGATGGCACGAACTGGGTGCCGGTGGAGAACACGAAGACGAGCGATCGCAGCTGGCGCCGGGTGGCCTTCCGGGTGGGCGACCACGTGACCCCGAACGCCACGGTGTACATCAAGTACAACGCCTCGGACAGCATCCGTCCCGGGCAGAACCTGGACGGTGGGAGCCTGGTGGAGGCCGCGGTGGACGACATCCAACTGTGGGACCTGGCCGCCGGCATCGGCATCGAAGAGACGCCCAGCGTGGAGCTGCTGGTGTTCCCGAAACCGGCCCAGGATCAGCTTCAGGTGCGCGGGGCCTGGGGCGATGCGCGCTCGGCGGACCTGTTGGTGCTCGACGCCTCAGGCCGGGTGGTGGTGCGGCAGAAGGTGAGCGGTGCCGCGCTGCGCGAGCGGGTGCTCCTGAACATCGCGGACCTGGCGCCGGGCAGCTACGTGCTGCAGGTGATCACCGAGCGGGCGCGAGGCGAGGAGCGGTTCCAGGTGGTGCGCTGAACGGCCCGACGGACAGCACGGACGCCCCGGAGCTACCTCCGGGGCGTCCGCGTTCATGGGTTGGCGGCCGGGTGGGCCAGGAGGGCGGTGAAGCTGGCCACGACGGCCGCCGTCACCCTGGCGTCGAGTCTCCGACCACCATCCGTCGCGAAGCGCTGGTTCACTTCCAGTTCAATGCCGGCATATCCCGATGGTTGTGCGGTGCGGAGGGCGGTGGTGTGCCCGTCGTCGGTACCGAGGTAGGGTTCGTTATGGCGGATCCGGAGGTCCGGCGCCGCGGTGCGCAACAGCTGCTCCCACGTTGCGGCAAGCACCCGCTCCCAGGACCTTGACGGATCGTAGAGCAGACCGATGTCCATCGCACGCGTTTCGCCGTCCAGCACCGGCGTGAAGCTGTGCACGCTGAGGTGCAGGACGGTCTGCTGCTGAGCGCGCCAGGTCGCCACGGCATCCGCGGCCGTCGTTCGGAGCGGGGTGTAGTGCTCGTCGATCATGTGGCTGCGCTGGGCCTGCGGCAGGTCGCGGGTGAACGCGGAGAACAAGGCCGGGCTGTCGAGCGAGCGGTTCAGCTCCACCACCAGCCGGGAGGTGGTCCCGGCCAGGGCGAGGTGGGCGAAGGGGCGAAGGGCCTCGAACAGATGCAGGGCCCCCGGGTCCCAGCCACGGTGGGAGTGCAGCACATCCTCCGCGCCGGTGAAGAGCGCGCGCACCTCGGTGGGCACCTCGTGACCGCCGTGCTCGCAGGTGAGTAAAAGGCGGGTCATGCGAAGAGCCGGTCCTCCTGCAGGCAGGCCGCGAGCTCGGTATAGACCTGGCGGATCTTGTCCGTCGAGGGTTTCCGACCGGTGCGTGCCAGGATGCGCTGGGCCAGGCAGCCTTTCGCGAGCACATGATCGATGACGGCACCGGCCTCCTCGCTCAATTCGCCGCGCAGCTCCTGCACGATGTGCTCCCACAGGCGTTGGGCCGTCATGCGTTGTTCCTTCATCACGCCGAACATGAGCAGGTAGTCCTTGTTGGCGATGACGGCCTTGCCTGCGTCCTTGATGGTCTGCAGGAAGATGGGCAGCAGGTCGGTCTCGCCCCAGGCACGCTGCAGGTAGGTGCTGGTCCAGCGGCCCCTGGTCATGGCGCGACAGAGGGCCACGATCAGTTCGGCGATGGCCAGGTCGGCACCGGGGCATTCCTGGATGTCGATCACGCGCAGCTCGATGGCACCGCGGTCGAACCGGGCGATGGCACCGCGCGAGTTGGCGAAGTGGTGGTCCATCACCTGTTCGGTGTCGAAGGGGGCGAGGGCGCGGCCGATGGGGTCGAAGATCTCGCGGTAGTAGTCCTCCTGGGTGAAGACCGGCTCGGGGATCAGGGAGCCCATGAGGGCGGGCAGGCGATCCTGATGATGGAGGTAGGCCTCCATGCGCGAGTCAAGGAATCCGGTGGGCCTGCCGTCGAGCAGGGGTGAGCTGGCGGTGAGCGCGGGGATGATCGGCAGCACCATGCGCACGGCGGCGTGGAGCTTCCCGAACTCCTCGTCGTTGGCGAAGGGCAGGTTGAGGTGGGTGCTCTGCAGGTTGCTCCAGCCGTGCCCGCGGCAGTCGAAGATGCGGTTGTACAGGGCGTACACCTCGTTGTATTCGTGCGGCCAGATCACCGTTTCGGTGAAGGGGTCCATGAGCGGATGGGCGGCCGTGGGCAGGAGCATGGCGTCGCGCGCTGCCAGGGCGGCGTTGATGGCGCGCACCTCGGCGGCGAACTTCCTGCGGAAGGCCGGGATCCGCCGCGTGGGGCGGGCGGTCTTCAGCTCCACGACATGGCTCACGAGCTCGTTGCTCCATTCCACGTCACCGCGGTCCACATCGCTCGTGATGCGGCCTGCTACATCCTTGAAGAGCAGGTCCACGATGGGCAGCACGCGGAGGGTTCCGCGCTGCACCACCATGTACTCCAGTTCGATGCCGGTGACCTCGAAGAGCTTGAATGCGTTCCGTGCGGGAGGGGTCATGTGCGTGGTGCCGGCGCGGCCGGTGCGGCGGATGGTCGGATGCCGATCCTGCGTTCGATGCGGTGCTTCAGGGATGCGATGATGGCTTCGTAGAGGGCGTCACCGAGCACGAGGTCCTCCACACCGTGGTCGATGTTCGGGCATTCGTTCACCTCGATCACATAGGGTCGCCCCTCGTGCTCCTTCACGTCCACTCCGAAGAGACCCTCGTCGCCCACCACGGCCAGCACGGCCTTCACGGCGGCGTCGACAACGGCCTTCGGGGCCTGGTCCACGGGCAGGGTGGCGAAGTCGCCGGTCTGGTCCTTTTTCGTGCCGCTGCCCCAATTGTAGATCTGCCAGTGGCCGCGCGCCATGAAGTACTTGCACGCGTAGAGCGGACGACCGTCGAGCACGCCCACGCGCCAGTCGAAGTCGCTCGGCATGAACTCCTGGGCGATCACCAGGTCGCTCTCGCCGAGCAGCTCATCCAACTTCCGGTCCAGTTCCTCGGGGCTGTGCGCCTTGGTGACGCCCCGGCTGAACGTGCTGTCCGGCAGCTTCAGCACCACCGGAAGGCCGAAGCGTGCGATCACCTCCTGGCGGTTCTCGGCGTGGACGATGAGCGTGCGCGGGGTGGGCACATCGTGGGCCTCCATCACCTCGGCGAGGAAGACCTTGTTGTTGCACTTGAGGATCGCGTCGGGCGCGTCCATCACGGCGAGGCCCTCCTTCTGAGCCTTGCGGGCGAAGCGGTAGGTGTGGTGGTCCACATGGGTGTTCTCGCGGATGAGGAGCGCATCGTATTCGCCCACCCGGTCGATGTCGTCGGGGCCCAGGATGTCCACCTTGAATCCCAGGCGTTCGGCGGCCTGTCTGAACTTCACCACCGCCCGCTTGTTGCTGGGCGAGGCCTGGTCCTCGGGGTTCACCAGGATGGCCAGGTCGTAGCTGCTGTGGTCCTCGCGGGCGCGGTCGTAACGCTTCTTGGCGAAGTACTCGCCCGCGAAGCGCCGCAGGAACGGGAGGTGGTCCTCGGGGATGTCGTTGTACGGGATCGGGCGGATGGTGCGCAGCTCCCACTCGCCACTGGTGCGCTGGAAGCGGGCCCTCAGGAGCGGCGATCGGAAGACCTTGTAGAGCTCGTGCGCCAGGCGGTCGTACTTGCGGTTGACGTTGCGACCGAAGTAGATGCTCAGATCGAACTGGTCCTTCTTCTTGTCCGCCAGCTGCTGCTGGATGAGGCCGTGCAGGTCGCGGCCGAGCACCTTCACCAGGCGCGGCGAACGCAGGTCAAGGATGCTCTTGGCATCGGGGATCACCTTGTGCCCGCGGGCCTCGGCCAGCAGGCTCACGTAGTATCCGCGGCTCTGATAGCTGTAGCTGCGGGCCAGGTTGAAGATGCGCACGTTGCGCAGCGCAGCGTAGACGGGATGGGTGAGGTAGTCCTTGCTGGACACCACCTCTACGTCCTTGAGGCCGAGATGGAACTCGCGCGGATCGCGCACCACGATGATCTTCCTCATGGGCTCACGGAGGGGTTCGGTCGCCGGGGCGCGCGCTCCTTCACCACCGGAGGCGGGAGCGGGGAGCGGGACAGGATGAGCATGTTGGCATCGTAGGTGACGATACCGAGCATGATGGAGTTGATCAGCCGGCCCACATGCACCGGGTAGTGGTGCTCCCGGCTGTACGGATTGTCCAGGTAAGGGTCGGCCACATGCACGGTTCTGCCCTCCATGGACGTGAGCACGACGAAATGGCCCATCGGTTTGCCCCGAAGGTCGTCGAAAAGGCTCTGCCCGTTGGCGCCCGTGTGTTCGCGTTTGCTGCGGTAGAGGTAGGTGGCGCTGAGCCCCGCGAGGATCGGCAGGTCACGGTCCAGATAGCTTCGCAGCAGGTCGGGTGTGGGGTCGTCGAAACGGACCTCGCCGCCCAACTTCAGGAAGCGGGCATAGGCCAGGCAGGCGGCGGTTAGCTTCTTGCCCTCCTTGAAGCGGGTCTGCGCCAGGAGCTTCCTGCGGAGCACCTCGCCCGGCAGGCCCTCCCAGGAGGGGTCGAACACACGCAGGTTATAGCTGTGGATCCGTGCATGGAAGCCCTGCTTGAGGGCATGAAGCCCGAGGAATACCGCGAGCGTTCCACCGTCCTCCAAGGCATGCACCTCGCGGATCACCTGCTCCAACGGCATCTCCAGGCCCAGGTGCGCATACACGGCCTGGAGCGCGGTGGGCCCACAGGTGTTGTCGTCGGGTTGCGGGAGGATGCGGAGCCTCTGCATGGAACACGGTGCGCGGACCACGCAAAGGTGGGCGGGAGGGAACGGAGCTGGGTTGGTCCATGGCGACCGGCCATGAACAGCCCATCGTTCATGGGGCCTCAGGGCAGGAAGTACCCCCGGGTCTTGAACATCCGGACGAGTTCGCGCGCGGGGTCGAACCGCATCTTCGATCCCGGATCGAGCGAAGTGGTGGCCACCAGCCCCGACCAACCAGTGTAGATGTTGACCGTGATGGGTGCGCGACCATCGTCGAAGCTCACCTCCAGGCTGTGGTCTGGGCTGAGCCCGGCGATGTTCACCGTATCCGCGAAGGCCTGGGCGCGCGAACGGACGAGGGGGGCGAGGTAGCCGTCGACCTTGCTCTGGTCCGCCGTGTCCCCATCCACCATCCAGGTGCCGCCCACGCGCTCCACCACGAAGGCCGTGTCCATGGAGTAGCTGAACCGCAGGCGTTGGATGTGCGCGGGGTCTCCGCGCACCAGCCATTTGGTGCGCCATTCGGCGAAGGGTTGCTCCGCCAGCATGCTCATGGTGCCCTCCACGGAGAAGACCTCATCCTCTCCGGGCAGGTTGATGGTGGACCACATGCCCACCTTGCCCGGCGCGAAGGTGTTGCGCCCATAGTGCACGGTCCTGTCCCCGCCGTCCACCAGGCGGAAGACGGCGGTCTCCCGCAGGCTGTCGGTGAGGTCGTAGCGTTCCTTCACCAGGTCCATGAAGCCGGTGAGCCGTTTGCTGCGCATGACGGCGTGTCCGCCGAGGAACTCACGCACGCGTTCGTCGTCGGCACGGTGCGCGATGCCGTCCACGCTCACCATCCAGCCGTCGGGGCTGCGGTCGAAGCGCAGTTCGGCGGGGCGCAGGCTGCTGGGGAAGAGGGAGAAGCCGGTCACCGCCGCGGTGTCCAGGGTCATCACCACCTCGCGGAAACTGCGGTCCTTGGCACGTGGGCTCCAGAGGTCGGAGATGAGGAAAAGCAGGGCGAGGACGCCAGCAGCGATGAGGAGGGCGCGGGTGCTGAGGTTACTCCACATGTCCGGGTGCGGTTCGGGCCTTGCGCTGGCGCCGGCGCCATTGGGTGCGCAGCACGCCACCGATGATCACGAGCGCGATGGGGAACAGAAGGTTGGACCATTTCAGGGTGCTCCGCTCGGCATCGCTCAATTCCTCGAGGGGTCTGTAGCTGACCCCCTTGCCCCGAAGGTCGATCAATCCGGTCTGGTCGCTCACCCAGTCGACGGCGTTCACCAGCAGGTTGATGTTGTCCGGGTTCAGCTGTCCGCCTTCCGCGCCCACGGCGAAGTTGCCATTGCCGATCACCACGAGCCTGGCACCCTGGCCGTTGCCGAAGGGGCCTTCCACGGCGAAGGCGAGGTTCCGTGGCGGCTGGGTGAAGTCCGCATCGGACCACTGCCGTTGGAGGTCGACCTCATGCGGCAGGGTCGCCGATCCGGTGCGGTCGCTGGTGCTGAGCAGCGGTGAATAGCGGTAGGTGCTGTCGCCGGTCGCCGTGAACGCGCGTGCGAATGGGAGCACCACGGCTTCGAGGCCCGAGGACACCGGGTGTTCGCCGAAGCGGGTCACCCGGGGGAAGTACGGGAAGGCCATGGCGGTCTGCAGGTTGAAGAAGCCCCGCTGTTGCATCACCTGCACCTGTCCGCACTGGGCGTCGGTCACCAGGTCCGGGTCGGCGCGCAGACCGTGGCGGGCGAGCCAGGGATCGATGCCGGTGTGGCGCGGCTCCACCAGCGGTGTGCGTTGCAGGTCGGCGGAGGCGTTGCTGTAGGCGATGACCACACCGCCTCCGCGGGCCATGAACTCCTCCATCCGTTGCAGCGCCATGGGGCTGATGGTGTCCGCGGGATCGATGATGGCGATGGTGCGGAACCGACCGTGGATGGGCATGGTATCGTAGATCGTCATCGGCTCCACACTGTAGAGGATGCTCAGGCCCTGCATGGCCTGGGCCATGGCGTTCACCGAAGGCTCCCCATGGCCCTGCATGATGCCGACCACGGGTTTCTCCGGCACGCTCACCTCCTTGATGCGCGAGCTGAGCTCCCATTCCATGGGCGATCCAGGCTGGACCACGGGGATCACGGACTGCTGATCGCCCATGCGCACCACGGCACCCATGAAGGCCTTGATCTGTTCGGCCTTGTCCTTCTCGCGGGTGTTCACGAGCAGGGGGCGGATGCCGCTCTCCCGGGCTTGTTGTTCAAGCGAGTCGGCCGAGGCCGGGTCGATCATCTCGTACACCACGTTGCCACCGGAACGTTCGGCGTACTCCACCACCAGGTCGCGGAACTCATCGCGCGCCACGGCGAGGTCCGGTGGAAGTTCCTCGGTGAAGTAGCCGGTGATGGTGGCGGCCTCGGGGAGGTTCTGCAGGATGTCGCGCGTGGCCTTGCTGAGGGTGTATCGCTGGTCGCTGGTGAGGTCGATGCGGAAGTGATAGCGGGAGCCCACGAGGTTGAGCAGCACGAGCACGGCGGCGAAGAGCAGCCCGAAGCGGATCATCGTGGCCCTGGTCCTCATGGCATCACCGCTGTAGGCCCCGTCGGGCCAGTTGAAGCTCAGCGGCCACCAGGCCGGCTGTGGCGATGCTGAGGAAGTAGAGGACATCACGGCTGTCCACCACGCCACGCGACATGGAGTCGAAGTGCACCCCCATGCCCAGGAAGTCGAACACACGTCCCACCGGCCCGGTGAGCGTTGCGGCCACGATGCCGAAGAAGAGGTGGAAGCAGGCGCCGACGATCAGGGCGATGAGGAAGGCCACGAGCTGGTTGTTCGTGGTGGAGCTGGCGAAGATCCCGATGCCGATGTAGCTGGCGCTCATCAGCAACAGGGCGAGGTAGCCGCAGAGGGCCGCACCATGGTCGAGGGGTCCGATGCGGGCCACGGTGACGTAATAGGGCAGGGTGCAGGCCAGGGCCAGGGCGATGAGGAGCAGGCAGGCGGTGAACTTGCCCAGCACCACCTGCCAGTCGCTGACGGCCTTGGTCAGCAGCAGGTCGAGGGTGCCGGTGCGCCGTTCCTCGGCCAACGTGCGCATGGTGAGGGCGGGGATGAAGAAGAACAGGGTCCAGTAGGCGATGTTGAAGAAGCTGCCAAGGTCGGCCTGGCCCATCATGAACACATCGGCACCGAACCACCAGGTGAAGAAGCCGCTGATGCCCAGGAAGACCACCAGCAGGATGTAGGCCATGAGGGAGTCGAAGAAGGAGGCGAGCTCCCGTCGTGCGATGGTCCAGGTCGTTCCCACGGTCGATCAGTTCAGCGTAAGGTCGCGGAACACATCCTCCAGGCGGGAGCCGGGGGAGTGCAGTTCGGTCAGGGTCCACCCCCGGTCCACGCACAAGCGGTAGACCGGGCGGGCGATGTCGGCATCCGCGGCCGCCTGCAGCAGGTAGGCCCCGTCCGGGGTGGCCTCGAGGCGTTCCACGCCCGGCAGGGCGCATAGGGCTTCCGCCGGAGCGCCGGTGGGGGCGTCCTCGATCCGCACGCGCACCAAAGGCCGGCCTTGCGCCTGGCGCCGCAACTCACCCGGGGTCCCGTCCGCCACGATCCGGCCCTTGTTGATGATCAGGATGCGGTCACAGGTGGCTTCCACCTCGGGAAGGATGTGCGTGCTGAAGATCACCGTCTTGGCCCGGCCCACCTCCTTGATCAATTCGCGGATCTCCACGATCTGATTGGGATCGAGGCCGGTGGTGGGTTCGTCCAGGATGAGCACCTCCGGATCGTGCACCATGGCCTGGGCGAGCCCCACGCGCTGTCGGTAGCCTTTGCTGAGCTCGCCCACGCGCTTGTGCTTTTCGGCATCAAGGCCGCAGACGCGGACCATCTCCGCCAGGCGCTCCCGGATGCGGGCGTCGGACAGGCCTTGGATGCGCGCAGCGAATCGCAGGTGGTCGAGCACGGGCATGTCCTCGTACAGGGGGTTGTTCTCCGGCAGGTAGCCGATGTGCCGTCGCACGGTCCGCAGATCGCTGAGCACCGAGCGGCCCCCGACATGGACGCTGCCCGCATCGGGGGTGAGCAGTCCGCAGATCATCTTCATGGTGGTGGACTTCCCGGCGCCGTTCGGCCCCAGGAAACCGAGCACCTCACCGGGACGGACCACGAGGCTGATGCCATCCACGGCGGCCTGCTGGCCGTAACGTTTTGTGAGGCCTTCGATGCGGATGTCCATGGCAGCGGCGCAAAAATATCCGGCCACCGAAGGCGGTTCCAGGCGAGGAGCGAAAAAACGTTA
The DNA here is from genome assembly GCA_016715895.1 of Flavobacteriales bacterium. Taxonomy (NCBI): domain Bacteria; kingdom Pseudomonadati; phylum Bacteroidota; class Flavobacteriia; order Flavobacteriales; species Flavobacteriales bacterium. The sequence goes on from JADJXH010000003.1 coordinate 306,005, forward strand.
ACGGCCGGTGCGGGTCAGCGAGGCGGGTCGGCGAAGAGCTCCCTGGGCAATGCACCTTCATGCTCCAGCAGCCACTTTTTGCGCCAGAGCCCGCCCACGTATCCGGTGAGCAGGCCGTCGCTGGCGATCACCCGATGGCAGGGCACCAGGATGGGCAACGGATTGCTTCCGCAGGCATGACCCACGGTGCGGCCGAGCGCGCGGCCGCCGATACGTTCCCCGATGGCCTGGTAGGTCATCGTACGTCCGTAGGGGATCTCGTCGATGGCTTGCCAGACCAGTCGTTGGAAGCGGGTGCCGAGCCGTTGGAGGGGCAGGTCGAAGGTCCTGCGCTTTCCGCTGAAGTAGTGCTCCATCTGCCGGGCCGCCTCCACGAGGAGGGGGGGCACCCTGCCCCGGTTGCCGGTCAGCGCCTCAAAGGACACACGGGTGATCAACGCACCATCGCTCTCCAGGAAGACCTTGCCGATGGGGCCCTCCACCACCGCGACATGAAGCGGGGCGAAGAGCTCGGGTGCCCGGGTCCTGCGGATGGCGGTGGACATGAGGAGGGGTTAACTTCCGCGCAAAATAGGCAGCCATGGCATGGTTCGGTGCGGACTTCAACCGCTTCTTCAAGGAGCTTGCGGCCCACAACAACAAGGAGTGGTTCGACGGGCAGCGGAAGCGGTATGAGGGAAGCGTGAAGGAACCGTTCGCGACGTTCGTCGGGGAATTGATCCATCGTGTGGGCGCTCTGGACAAGCGCGTGCGGATCACTCCGCAGGAGGCGATCTTCCGGATCAACCGCGATGTGCGGTTCAGCAGGGACAAGGCCCCGTACAAGCTGGCGTGTTCGGCCATCATTTCCGCCGCCGGCCGGAAGGACCATGGTGTGCCCGGGATGTATCTGGAACTGGGCCCTGAGAAGGTGGCCATCTACGGGGGCAGCTACATGCCTGAGAAGGAGGCACTGATGGCCATCCGTGAACGGATCGCCGCCAAGCCGGCCCGGTTCAGGGCGTTGTACACCGATGAGGCGTTCAAAAGCCGGTTCGGGACGATCCTTGGGGAGCGGAACAAGGTGCTGCCACCGGAGCTGCGGAAGGCGGCGGAAGGTGAGCCGCTGCTCTACAACAAGCAGTTCTACTGGTGCGCGGAACTTCCGCCGTCCAGGGTCACCTCACCCGATCTGGCCGACGTGGTGATGGCGCATTACACGGCCATGCGCCCGCTGAACGAGTTCCTTGTTGGCAAGGGCTGAAATGAAAGAAGGCGACCAACGGGTCGCCTTCCATTGCGGTCGGGCGAGGCTTACTCAGCCCTGCCCACGAGCGAAACGGTGATCTCGATGTCATCGCTCAGCACCATGTCCTTCATGGGGTTCGCCCAGGACACGCCATACTTCTGACGGTTGAAGACAAGCTTGCCGCTCGCGTTCGCCATTCCGTTCTCCTCGGCGATCACGATGTCCGTCACGGTCTCGGTGTTCGTGCGTCCGCGGACGGTGAGCTTTCCGATGGCGGTATTTCCGCTCACGGAAGCCACTTCGAAGCGGGCCTCAGGAAAGCTGTCCACGGCGAAGAAGTCGGCACTGGCCAGGTGTCCGGTCAGCTTCTCCTTCGTGTAATCCTTGTTATAGTTGGTGTCCACGGGCACCATGCTGCGCATGTCCACGGCAAAGGTGCCGGACATCAGCTGGCCGCCCTTGACCATGAACTTGCCTTCGGTGAAGGCCATGGTGCCTTGGTGGTACTTGACGCCGATCATCACGCCTTTCCAGGTGAGCTTGCTGGCAGCGAGGTCCAGGACATAGCCCATCTCCTTGGCCTCCATGGATGCCGTGCTGTCAGCGGCAGTGGTGCTTTCATTGGTGCTGCCACCACCGCAAGAGGCGAGCGTGAGAGCCACCAGAGAGGCGGCGGTGAACAAGTGGAGTTTCATCGGGTAGGTCTTTGGTGTTTGGGGCGGCAAAGGTAGACGAAGATCTGTTCCATGGAAACTAATTTATCGACGATCGCTTGTCGGATCAACCGTGGAAGTTCCGCTGCTCGCGCACCATCCTGCGCAAAAGCGGAGACGGTCGATAGCGGTCCTCCCCGTATTCGGCCTGAAGATGTTCCAAGGTGGACAGGCAGTGGTCAAGGCCCACCTCATCCGCCCACCGCAGCAAGCCTTTCGGATAGTTGACCCCTTTGGTCATGGCCAGTTCCAGGGCATCACGGTCGGCGATCCCCAGGTAAAGCGCGTCAGCAGCCTCGTTGATCAGCATCACCACGATCCGCCAGCAGATGGCGTTCAGCAGCTCCGGATCATCCTTGGGCGTGGGTGGGGCGGCGGTGCCGGTGTGGTCATAGAACCCCCGCCCGGACTTCCTGCCCAGCCGACCGCTCTCCACCTGGCGCTGCTGGGTAAGGCTCGGGCGGTAGCGCGGGTCGAAGAAAAAGGCCTCGAACACACTGCGCGTGACGGCGAAATTGACATCGTTGCCAATGAGGTCCATGAGCTCGAACGGTCCCATGCGGAAGCCGCCCACCGCGCGCATGGCATGGTCGATGGTGGCCACGTCGGCCAGTCCTTCCTCCAGGATGCGCAGCGCTTCGCCATAGTAGGGGCGGGCCACCCGGTTGACAATGAATCCGGGGGTGTCTTTGCAGATGACCGGGGTCTTGCCCCAGTGGCTCATGCGTTGGCAGGCCTGTTCGGCCAGCCCATCCGCGGTGACCAGGCCGGGCACCACTTCCACCAACGGCATCAGCGGCGCGGGGTTGAAGAAGTGCAGGCCGATCACGCGTTCAGGATGGACACAGGCGCCTGCGATGGCCGTCACGCTCAGGCTGCTGGTGTTGGTGGCCAGCACGCAGTCGCGCCGGACCACGGTCTCCAGCTCCGCGAAGAGGCCGCGCTTGACCGACAGGTCCTCGACGATGGCCTCGATCACCAGTCCTGCGTTGGTGAGATCGGCCATGGAGCCTACGGCCTGCAAGCGGTCGCCGGTCTCCGCAGCGTCGGAGGGCGTCAACCTTCCCTTCGTGGCCAACGCGGAGAGCGTTGTGCGCAAGGCATCCACGGCGCCCTGTGCCGCACCCGGTCGGGCATCCAGGAGCCGCACCTGATGACCGGCCCGGGCCGCCACCTGGGCGATCCCGCTGCCCATCGCCCCAGCCCCGATGATCGCCACTTCCATCGATGTATCCATATCCGCGTTGATGGTGGTTGGAGGGGCGAAGTTCGGGGCTGAGCGGGAAGGGACTGGACGACCGGTGCGCGAGCCTGGCGATATATGTATGGCCATGCATTCTTTTGGAATGTGGGGTCGGTCACTCGGCACGATCACTGAGTCCTTCAGCCGTGCTGGTTCTCGACGGCGTCAGCGTGTGCGACCGACGGGTCTGGTGGCGCTGTCCACGAGCGACCACCCTGCGCACCATGACATATGTATGGCCATACATACTTTCCGCAGGGGGTATCGTCATCGTGGACCCCGATCGTGGGTCACCACATGCACCGAGGATCTGGAGTTCGGGCACAAGGACGCCGAGCCTGCCTGTTGGTCGATCAGTGCTGCGCGAACGCGAGGGTTCGATGTCTGGATGGCCTTGTGATCAGCGGGTCCTGACGTGATCTGCGACCACGCCCAGATGGACCGACAGAAGCCTTGCGAGCTGGTGGACAAGGACCTGCATGGGGATCTCCGTCGGCCTCGTTCATCTCAAGAGCACTCCGTGAAAAGCCAAAAGTATGTATGGCCATACATGCTTCCAGAGGGAGCCCGTGCTCGACGAAGAGCCGGCACCTGCCGATCATCCGGCCCAGCGCGGGGTGAAAAGCGAGAGCAGCCACGAGCTTCGGTTCGCTCCACGCGACTGCGTAAGGTCGAACGTATGTATGGCCATACATATGTTCGCTGATCACCGCCCCACGCAGCATCTACCTTGCGCCACGCATGCGTGCCCGCACCATCATCCGTGATCCGCGCGACCGGGTCCGCAACGGTCATCCATGGATCTTTGACAATCAGGTGCTGCGCGTCGAGGGCCAGCCCGCTCCGGGTGCCGTCGTGCAGGTGTTCGATGACCGCAGACGCCCGATCGGCCAGGGATATTACAACCCGGCCAGCAAGATCCAGGTCCGCATCCTCACGCCCGATCTCGATGAACCCATCGACGACGATTTCTTCCTGCGGCGTGTGAGGGAGGCGTGGTCCTTCCGGCAGCGCATGGTGGATACCGGGTCATGCCGGGTGGTCTTCGGCGAATCGGACGGCCTGCCGGCCTGTGTGGCCGATAAGTTCGGTGACGCCATCGTGCTTCAAACCCTGAGCCTGGGCATGGATCGATGGAAGCACAGCCTGGTGGACGCGCTGCGCGAGGTGACCGGCGTGACCCGTTTCTACGAGCGGAACGATGCGTCGGTCAGGGAGAAGGAAGGACTGCCCCGGACAACGGGATTCCTGGGCGATCCGTTCCCGACCCGGTCCACCATCGAGGAGAACGGACTGCGCGTTCATGTGGACCTGGCGGAGGGTCAGAAGACCGGGCATTTCCTCGATCAGCGACTGAACCACGCGGCCATTGAGCCGGTCGTTGCCGGTGCTGAGGTCCTCGATTGCTTCACGCATACCGGAGGGTTCGCCTTGCATGCGGCACGGTACGGGGCGAAGCAGGTGGAGGGGCTCGACATCAGCCCCACGGCCATTCGTGCAGCCGAGGTCAACGCCGAGATGAACGGACTGACCGCGCGATGCGCCTTCAGGGAGGCCAACGTCTTCGACTTCCTGGCTGAAGCGGGCCGCACGGGGCGCATGTGGGACGTGATCGTGCTCGATCCCCCTGCCTTTGCCAAGAGCAGGGCCACCATCGCCGGTGCGACCAGGGGATACAAGGAGGTCAACCTCCGGGCGATGAAGTCCCTGCGGCGGGGAGGCTTCCTGGTCACCTGCAGTTGCAGCCAGCACATGACCCCGGACCTGTTCAGGGCCATGATCGCGGATGCGGCGAAGGATGCGCGGCGCCAGTTGCGTGAGGTCTACTACGGGACGCAGCCACCGGACCATCCGGTGCACTGGAGCATCCCCGAAAGCCTCTACCTCAAGTGCCTGATCCTTCAGGTGCTGTAGCCAGGCTGTCCACGGGTGACGGGCGCAGCAGCAGCTGGACCACGGGCAGCAGGGCCTGGGCGCAGACCTCACCGCCGGCCCCGTTCAGGTGGCAATAGTCGATCAGGAGCTGCCGACCTCGGTGCTGGGGATCATTGAAGGGCACGTTCAGGTCGACAAGGGGCACATGCCAGCGGTGCGCCACATCGCTCAACTCGCCCAGCACCACGGGGTAGAGCGCCTTCACGTTCGGGTCCTGATGCAGGAATGCGCGTTCCTCCGCCGCCAGGAGCGCTGGTTCCCGAAGCACGAGCATCGGTTGCAGGCAGAGCACCGCCTTCACGCTGTCCCGTTGGAGCAGGAACAGGTTCGTCTCGATCGCCCGCAGGAACTGGTCCCGCGCTACGGCCTTGTGATTCCGCACCGTGGTGGCGTCATCCACGTACGCGGCCTGCCAATCCACCCGTTCACCGCACCGGACCGCATCGCGGATCATGCTCCAGGCCATGTATCCGCGGAAGGCCGCACTGTGTCGCGAAAGCCAGTGCCCCATGTACGTGAACAGTCCGCCCGCGGAGGGTTCCTGAAGCCTCGGGCGCCAGAATTGATAACGGAAGTCCTCCATGTACCGGTAGTTCGTGTCGTTCACGAAGTGGTCGTTCGCGCCGTCGAAGAAGATCACCATGTCCGGGTCGTAGGACAACAGCTCGGTGATCAGGTATTGCGTGTGCTGGAACACCTGATACCCGGTGACGGCCGCATTGATCACCTCGATGCGCTGCCCGGGCATGGCCTGGTTCAACAGCCGCTCGAGATGGGCATCCACCGTCTCCGTCTGGTCCACATGCACCACGGGGTAGGGGGCGGCGCTGCTGATGCCGTGCGCGGCCGACCCGCCCAGGAAGAAGATGCGCACCGTACCGGGCGGCTTGACCTGCGGCACATCCGACGAACGCCTGAACCCATTCGCGTTGATGGCCATCCGCACGTGGTCGCCCTCGCGCTCCTCATAGCCGGGGACGTGCTCATAGACCCTGTAGGAGTTGAAGCGGAACTTATTCTCGCTGGCCTTGTGCAGTACGTGGCCCAGGTAGTATCGGGCGCCCAGTTCCACGCAGGCGACGGTGAACACGAGAAGGAAGAGGATGTACCCGATGCGTCCCAGGAGGGAACGGCGCACGGGCTGGGCGGGGACAGGCATGACGGTCGGCTGGGTCGGCGAAAGTACCGAGCGTTCACCACGGAAAGGCCTGATGGGATACCTTGGGTCCTCGGCCATGGAGCGCGCATCCCTGTTCTGGTCCGGTTGGCACCGTGCGCCCATGCTGCGGTTCGCGGTGCCGTTCGCGGCGGGCCTGGCGATCGGATCACTCCTCACGCTGTCCTCGGAGGTCTGCATCATCCTCGGTGCGCTGGCCCTGCTGCTGGTCGCTGTTCAGGCCTTCATCGCCTTCCCCTTCCGCCACCGGTGGCTGCCCTACGCTGCATCGATGCCGGCCATGCTGATCGCAGGAATGTGCTGGTGGGTCGTGAGCACGTCCGATATGCGTCCGCCTCGGGAAGCCACCGGGGCCCACCTGGTGGAGGTGGATGTGGTGCACGGTGCATCCGCCCGCCATGTGCGGTGCGATGCGAGGCTCCTGCGGTCCTGGTCCACCGATGGGGTGCATCCGACGAACGCGATGGCCATGCTCACGCTCGCCAAGGACTCCCTGGCCCCGCGCCTGCGGCCGGGCGATGTGCTCCTTGTCCACGCTGACCTGGGCCCGCCCACGCGCACGCCCGATCCTGGAGGCTTCGATGTGCGCGCATGGCTCGCCGCCCGGGGCATCCATGACCAGGCCTTCGTGGCCGATGATCACTGGAGGATGCTCGATCATCGCTGGCGATGGACGGACCTCTTCCTGCCTGCACAGGAGCGGGTGTGGGAATGGCTTGCACGGAGCGGGCTTCGCGATCGCGAAAAGGCCGTGGTGCTGGCGCTGTTACTGGGGATCCGGAATGAGCTGGACGCCGATCAGAAGGACGCGTTCGCCAGGAGCGGGACCATGCACGTGCTTGCGGTGAGCGGCATGCATGTGGCGCTCATCTATTGGGTGCTCATGGTCCTGCTCAAGCCGCTGGGTGGAGGGGTCGCGGCACGTTGGGCCCGCGCGCTCATCGCCTTCCTCGTGCTTTGGGGGTATGCAGGCATCACCAGCGCCACCCCTTCGGTGCTCCGGGCCACAGTGATGTGCTCCCTGTTCGTCGTCGCAGGTCTCATGGGGCGGCGCTCCGCCACGCTCAACACCCTCGCCGGTTCGGCCCTGCTCCTTCTCGTCTGGGACCCGCGCATGCTCTTCCAGCTCAGCTTCCAACTTTCCTTTCTGGCCGTCCTCGGCATCGTGCTGTGCTACGACCCCATCCGCCGCCTTTGGTCCCCGGCCAACATCCTTCTCCGGTACTGTTGGTCCCTGATCTCGGTCTCCCTCGCCGCCCAATTGTTCACCACACCCTTGTCCCTGGCGGTGTTCAACGCCTTCCCGGTCTGGTTCCTGCCGGCCAACATCATCATCGTCACCCTGGTCAACATCGGCGTCGTTGGCGGCATGCTGCTCCTGGTCACGCTTCAGGTACCGGTCCTGGGGCCGTTCGTGGCCGACGCCCTCGGCGGATTGGTGTGGCTGCTGGGCCAGGCGGGCCGGTTCTTCGCGGATGCTCCGTTCGCCTATCCCGATGTGCGGGTGACCTCCGCACAGAGCGCGTTGATCATGGTCATCATCCTGGCCATCGGCCTCGATCGCCTGGGAGGCCTTCGGGCGGGACGGTGGCTGGCATTGGCCACGCTCCCAATGCTGGCGTTCAGTATTGCACGTCAGGTGGTGCTGTCCACTTCACAGCGTCAGCTCGTGGTCTTCGATGAACGGGCCGGCCTGGTGATGGCCCTGCGCGAAGGCCCCACGGCCGTGGTGGTGGAGAGCGCTCCGGGTCTGGCGAACGCGCGACAGCGCGTCGAGCGGTTCACCCGCGCCAGTGGAGCAAAGGTGGTGGACACGCTGTCGACCATCGCGCTTCGCGCCACGGTGCCGGTGCGCTCCGCGTTCTCTGCGGGCGGTGCCGGAGCCTGGTTCGGCGCGGGGATGGGTGTTCTGCTCGTGGATGCGGACCCTCCTCCTCCCGGAGGTCCGGCGTTCGACGCGCTGGTCTTCCTCGCGGATCCGCAGCAGGCGGCAGAGGCGGCGTTCATGCGGCTGCGACCCGGTGGACACGTGGTGCTGGCCGGCATGCTGGACGGACTGGAGCGCTGGCGCCTTCGGAAGCGTTGCGCCGAGCTGGGGCTCGCCTGCCATGATGTCCGGCGCGACGGGGCCTTCGTTCATCCGGTCGGTCGTTCGGACTGACCCGAACATCAAGGAGCGGGCTATGCCACCTTGCTGAGGGTCTGCCAGGCCGCTGTCCCACACCCATGCATCTTTGCCCTCATGTGGGTGGACCGCATCCGATGGGCGCGCGTGGACGATCCACGGCTGGAAGGGCTTCCGGTGGACGCCCACCTCCGCCTCACCCTGCGCGGACATGTCCTTCGGCTGGTCCGAACGCGCTCCGGCCTCTTCGCGCTGGAGGACCGCTGCCCGCATCAGGGACGGAGCTTCGAGGGCGGTTGGTGCGAAGAGGGTCACCTGGTCTGTCCCTGGCACCGGTTCGCTTTCGACCCGGCCACGGGAAGGGCCCGGCGTGGCAGCACAGTGAACGTGGGCACATACCCGATGGAACAGCGCAGCGACGGCCTGTACATCGGCTTCCCGTACACCACCATCCGGCTGTTCGGCATCGACCTTTGGTGACCGGTGCTGAGCGCGGAACGACCGGTTCACACAGCGGACAGGGGGAAGGTCTCCTTTATTCGCACGCCCTTCTCCGTCTCCTGCACCGTGCAGCACTGGTTCGTCGCGTCGTGCTCGAAGAAGAGCACGTGCTCTTTCCGGGCCGCGAGCTCCAGCACATCTCGTTTTTCCTGAAGGGTCAGGAGTGGGCGTGTATCATAGCCCATCACCCAGGGCAGGGGGATGTGGTGCACACTGGGCAGCAGGTCGGCCATGTAGATGAGCGTGCGGCCCTTGTGCTCGATGAAGGGGATCATCATCGCGTCGGTATGGCCGTTCACCAGGAGCACCCCGAAGCCGGTGAAGACCTCCGGGATGAAGAGGTTCTCCTCCGCGCTGCGCCGTCCGATGTCAACGAAGCGCAACTGCCCGCTCTCCTGGATGGGCAGGATGTTCTCCTTCAGGAAGCTGGCCTTCTCACGGGCGTTGGGCATTGTCGCCCACTTCCAATGGTGCTCATTGCTCCAGTACGTGGCGTTCCTGAAGGCCGGCTCGAAGCCATCGCGCGCGCTGTTCCAACGGATGCTGCCCCCGCAATGGTCGAAGTGCAGGTGGGTGAGGAAGACGTCCGTGATGTCGTCCCGGTGGAAGCCCGCCGTTCTCAGGGAGCTGTCCAGCGTGGCATCGCCGTGCGGTTCATAATGGCTGAAGAACTTGCTGTCCTGCTTGTCGCCGAGCCCGTTGTCGATGAGGATGCGGCGGTCGCCGTCCACCACCAGCAGGCAGCGCATGGCCCAGGTGCAGAGGTTCTTTTCATCGGGAGGGTGGGCCTTGCTCCAGAGGGTCTTGGGCACCACGCCGAACATGGCGCCCCCGTCGAGCTTGAAGAGACCGGTGTCGATGACGTGGAGTTCCATCGTTGTGCGCCGAAGCTAAGGAGCAAAGGCGTGGGGGTAAAGATGGTGCGAAGGTGGAGAGGTGGAAAGGTGCAATGGCGCGATGGCGCGGTACGGATCACGGCGGCGAGGCCTCAGCTACCTTCGTCGCATGCCCAGGCGCAAGCCCCGCTGCATCATCATCGCCGGTCCGAACGGTGCCGGGAAGACGACCTTCGCGCGGGAGTTCCTGCCGAAGGACGCCGGGGTGTTGCACTTCGTGAACGCGGACCTCATCGCTGCCGGGCTTTCCCCCTTGGATCCACCCGCTGCACAAGTGGCAGCGGCCCGGATCTTCTTGGAGGAACTGGATCGCCTTGCGGCAGCGCGGGTCGACTTCGCGTTCGAGACCACCCTCAGCGGCCGCACCTATCTGGAGCGGGTGCAGCGATGGCGGGGACAAGGGTATCGGGTCGAAGTGGTGTTCCTGAAACTCAGCAGCGTGGACCTGGCCCTGAAGCGTGTCGCTTTGCGCGTGAAGCAGGGCGGCCACCATGTGCCGGAGGCGGATGTGCGCAGACGCTTCGCGCGTGGTTGGCTTAACTTTGAGACGGTCTACCTATCCTCGGTGGATGCTTGGGCGGTATATGACAACACCGGAGACATCCCTCGGTTGATCAAACGATCCGATGGCTAGTTCGAAGCAAGCGTTGAACAGGGAGACCGACGAGTTCGTAGCAGCTGTCGGCCGTGCCCTGAGGCGAGCCGCGAAGGCCGCCCGCAAGACCGCCCGTATGCACGGCACGCCCATCGCCATCATGAAGGACGGCAAGGTGGTGCTGGTGAAGCCTTGACGTCAGGGGCGCTCCCCACACACCCCCGTTGAAGCATTCCATGGGCACATGGCCGCATGAGCTCATGGGCACATGCACCTTCGCCCCATGCGCACGGTCCATTTCATCGCCATCGGCGGAAGCGCCATGCACAACCTGGCCATCGCCCTGCACCAGAAGGGCTACGAGGTCACCGGCAGCGACGACGAGATCTTCGAGCCCAGCCGCAGTCGCCTCGACCGCCTGGGCCTGCTGCCCGACAAGCTCGGCTGGGACCCGCTCCGCATCCACAGCGGCATCGACGCGGTGATCCTGGGCATGCACGCCCGCGCCGACAACCCCGAGCTGGTGCGCGCACAGGAGCTCGGCATCCCCGTGTTCAGCTACCCCTCGTACTTCCATGAGCAGACCAGGGACAAGACGCGCGTGGTGATCGGCGGAAGCCACGGAAAGACCACCATCACCAGCATGATCATCCACGTGCTGCGGCAGGCGGGCGTGGAGTTCGACTACCTCGTGGGCGCGCAGCTCGAAGGCTTCGACTGCATGGTGCGGCTGAGCCCCATCAGCCAGGTGGCCATCATCGAGGGCGACGAGTACCTCGCCTCGGCCCTGGAGCCCGTGCCCAAGTTCCACCTGTACCGGCCGGACATCGCGCTGATCAGCGGCATCGCGTGGGATCACATCAACGTGTTCAAGACCTTCGAGAGCTACGTGGACCAGTTCCGCACCTTCATCCGCGAGATCGAGCCGGGCGGCAAGCTCGTGTACTGCGCGGAGGATGTGGAGGTGAAGCGGGTGGCGGAGGAGCCGGAGGTGTCGGCCACGCGCATCCCCTACGGCGTGCCCGCACACCGCATCGAGGACGGCACCACGGTTCTGCTCACAGCTCAGGGCGAGATGCCGCTGCAGGTCTTCGGCCGGCACAACCTCATGAACCTGGAGGGCGCACGGCACGTGTGCCACCAGCTCGGCATCGGCGACACCGTGTTCTTCAACGCCATCCGCAGCTTCCACGGTGCGGCCAAGCGGCTGGAAAAGCTGGCCGAGCAGGGGAGGAAAGTGGTGTACAAGGATTTCGCCCACAGCCCCAGCAAGCTGAAGGCCACGGTGGAGGCCGTGCGCGAGCAGTTCCCCGGGCGCAGGCTCGTGGCCTGCATGGAGCTGCACACTTACAGCAGCCTCAGCGAGGGCTTTCTCGATCAGTACGCGGGCGCCATGGACCAGGCCGATGCGGCCATCGTGTTCTACGATCCGCACGCGGTACAGCTCAAGCGCCTGCCATCGATCCCGCCCGAGCGCATCCAGCGCGGTTTCGCGCGCCCCGACCTGCAGGTGCTCACCGACCCGATCCAGCTGATGGGCGCGGTGCGCGCGGCGCAGGCCGATCCCGGCGTGCTCCTGATGATGAGCAGCGGCAACTTCGGGGGGCTCGACCTTCAGGCCTTGAGCGAGGCGTTCATCGCCTGATCCGCAGGCGATCAGGTCATCCGGCGCAGCACCTTGTGCACCAGCAGGGTGGTGAGCAGCGTGTTGAACGCGCCCAACAGGAGCAGCAGGAAGAACGAGAGGCTGGCGTAATTGAACGGGGTGAAGAAGCGTTCAAAGCGCGAACGGGCGTCCGCCTCGTCATGACCGGCGGCGATCGCCTGGTCCACCAGGGCGTTGATGTGAACAGGGAAGGAGGTGACGTCCATCCAGGTGTAGTAGGCCAGCAGGAAGGCCGCGATCAACAGGGTGTACAACGCGGCGGCCCTGAACCCCGCCCGGAACAGCTGGGGCACCCCGCTGCGCGGCTCGTCGCGCAACATGGAGCGAGCGGCCAGAAAGGGGATGAGCACGAGGGCCAGCAGATGGACGGGCATGTAGAACGGCGGGTCAGGCGCCCGACCCACCCCAAGCAGCACCACACGAAGGGCCATGGAGGCAAGGGCGATGAGGAAGGCGGTCTTCATGGGAGTTGTGGGATCGCTCCGTTGAGTGGCGAGTAATGAGTTACGAGTGGCGAGTGAATGCGCCCTTCGACAGGCTCAGGGTCACACGCATTCACTCGCCACTCGAGACTCGCCACTCATTACTTCCCGGCGTTAGCCGTTCATCGACACGAGGAACTCCTCGTTGCTCTTGGTGCCCTCCATGCGGGTCTTGATGAACTCCATGGCCTCCACGGGGTTCATATCGGCCAGGTGCTTGCGCAGGATCCAGGTGCGTTGCAGCACGTCCTTGTGGTGCAGCAGGTCATCGCGGCGCGTGCCGCTGCTCTGGATGTCGATGGCCGGGAAGATGCGGCGGTTGCTGATCTTCCGGTCGAGCTGCAGTTCCATGTTGCCCGTGCCCTTGAACTCCTCGAAGATCACCTCGTCCATCTTGCTCCCGGTGTCCACCAGGGCGGTGGCGAGGATGGTGAGGCTGCCGCCGTTCTCGATCTTGCGCGCCGCGCCGAAGAAGCGCTTGGGCTTCTGCAGGGCGTTGGCGTCCACGCCCCCGGACAGGATCTTGCCGCTGGCGGGCTGCACGGTGTTGTATGCACGTGCCAGACGCGTGATGGAGTCCAGCAGGATCACCACGTCGTGGCCGCACTCGGTGAGGCACTTGGCCTTCTCGAGCACCATGCTGGCCACCTGCACGTGCCGGCTGGCGGGTTCATCGAAGGTGCTGGCGATCACCTCGGCGTTCACGCTGCGCGCCATGTCGGTCACCTCCTCGGGCCGCTCATCCACCAGCAGCACGATGAGGTACACCTCGGGGTGGTTGGCGGCGATGGCGTTGGCCACGTCCTTCAGCAGGATGGTCTTGCCCGTCTTGGGCTGCGCCACGATGAGGCCGCGCTGACCCTTGCCGATGGGGGCGAACAGGTCCAGCACGCGCATGCTGAGGTTCGGGTTCTTGCCGGTGAGGTTGAACTTCTCGTCGGGAAAAAGAGGCGTGAGGAACTTGAACGGCACCCGGTCGCGCACCCATTCGGGGTCGCGGCCGTTGATGCGATCGATCTTCACCAGGGGGAAGAACTTGTCCCCCTCGCGCGGCGGCCGCACGAAACCGCTGACGGTGTCGCCGAGCTTCAGCCCGGCCTGCTTGATCTGCTGCTGGCTCACGTACACATCGTCCGGTGAGGCCAGGTAGTTGTAGTCGCTGCTGCGCAGGAAGCCATAGCCCTCGGGCATGATCTCCAGCACGCCTTCGCATTCCACGAAGGCATCGAACGTGAACTGCTCGCGCTGTTCATGCCGCGGCCGGTCCTGCCGCTGGTCCTGTGGCCGCTGACCCTGACCCTGGCCCTGGTCGCGGGGGCCGTCGCTACGGCCCTGTTCGTGGCGTGGTTGCTCGCCGCGGTCGCGCCGGTCGTCACGACGGTCCTCACGCCGGTCGCCGGTGGGTGGGGGGGCATCGCGGCGCTCATCGCGGGATCGCTCACGCCGCTCGTCGCGCTCACCGCCGTCGCGCGGTGGCGTCACCTGGTCACCCCGTTCGCGCCGCTCACGCCGCTCGAAACGGTCGCGCCGGTCGTCGCGGCGGGGTTCACGGTCGTCGGCACGCACGGCCACCGGAGCGGGTGGTGGTGCCGCCTCCGGCTTGGCATCGGGTGTCGCGGGCTCTCCCTCAGCTCCTTCATCCTCTTCCTCCTCGTCGTCATCGTCATCGTCCTCGTCATCCTCGTCGCTGTCCTCCGCGGGTGTGGGCTCGGGATCGGGCGTGGGTGCCGGGTCCTCATCGGCCACGGCCTCCAGGGCAATGGCATCGGTGTCCTGGCGGGTCGAGGCTGGCGCCGCTCCGCCCCGGGCTTCGAGGATGCTGGCGATCAGGTCCTGCTTCTTCAGCGTGTCGGCCTTCTTGATGTTGAGCTGCTTGGCGATCTCCCGGAGCTCGGCGAGCTTCAGGCTCTCCAGGGCGTTCTTGTCTGCCATGGTCTGGGGCTATGGGGCGTTGGCGCGTGCTGCGCCTGGGCGGAGGACCCGGAGGGGTCTCGTGCGGTTCGAAAAGGACTTCGGGTGGGGCGCTGGCCACCTTGGGGGGGCCTGCGCGGTACGGTCGGCGCAAACGTAGATCATTCGGCGTGAACCACAAGCGGCCCCGTACCATCTTTGCCGGCGCATGATCCAACGCAAACAGACCCTGTTCCTGGCCTTGGCGGCGGTGGTGGCCGGCCTGGCCAACCTGTTCCCGTTCGCCACCTACTCCGTGGCCGATGTGCAGGTGGTGTTCCGCTCCACGGGCCTGTTCCTGGGCGATGGCGCTCCCCTGGAGGAGGCCAGCCCCAAGGTGCCGTTCGCCGCCGTCCTCGGCCTGCTCGCCGTGCTTCCCCTGGTCACCATCTTCCTGTACCGGGACCGCGCGCGCCAGGTGCGCTTCGTGCGCTTCACCTACCTGTTCGCCTTGGGCGCCCTGGCCTTCGGCGTCATCACCGACCGCTCGATCCAGGTCTACATGGCCGGTCGCGGCGAGGTGGAGGTGGCCTACGGTCCTGCTTTCGCCGCGCCGGTCCTGGTGTTGCTGCTGGCCTTTCTGGCCGAGCGGGGCATTCGCAAGGATGAGGCGCTGATCCGCAGCATGGACCGGATCCGGTGAGCGGATGCCCGGATGTTCATTCCGGACCCGCCACTGCCCCTCGCTTCCCCAGCTCCACCACCTCCAGGTCCTTCATCCGCCCGTCCGCGAGGGTGAACCGCAGCACGGTGCGCACCTGATGCCAGCCATGCCGTCCGCACGCGCCGGGGTTCATCGTGAGCACGTTCAATGCCGCGTCGAACTGCACCAGGCAGATGTGCGAATGCCCGCAGACGAAGAGGTCCGGAGGGTCGGCCCGCAGGGCCGCAAGCACGCTCTTGGTGTACCGGGGAGGGCGCCCACCGATGTGGGTGATCCATACGCGCACGCCGTGGAGCTCGAACCGCAGGTCGGTGGGGAAGGCCCGTCGCGCGGAGGCATCATCGATATTGCCGACGATGGCGCGCAGGCGCTTTCCGGGGAACCAGCGTTGAAGCGCATCGGTGACCTCCAGGCTGCCGATGTCGCCGGCATGCCAGATCTCGTCGCACCCGGCAAAATGGTCACGCAGGCGCGGATCGAGCCAGCCGTGCGTATCGGAAAGCAGGCCGATGCGCGCCTCATTCGCCCTACCGGTGGACATGCCGGCGAAGGAACGGAGCGGGACGGACACCAGCGGTGGCGGCGCTAGCTTTGCGGCCCGTTGCCCGACAAGGGTGTGCACGACAGGGCCCTTGGGCGCGACCGCGCAGGGCCCGAGACCGATGGAGATCATGCCCCGCTACTTCCTGGAGATCGCCTTTCTGGGCACGGCCTACCGGGGATGGCAGCTGCAGCCCGACCGCCCCAGCGTACAGGCCGAGGTGGAGCGCGCCATGCGCTTCGCGCTGCACCGCGAACGGGTGAGCGTGGTGGGTTGCGGGCGCACGGACACCGGGGTGCACGCGTCGCAGTTCTTCCTGCACTTCGACCATGGGGGAGAGGCCTTTCTGGACGACCGGTTCGTGTACAGCCTGAACAGCCTGCTGCCGGATGACATCGGGGTGAAGCGGTTGATCGCGGTGCCGGACGATGCGCATGCGCGCTTCAGCGCCACCGAACGCGGCTACCGCTACCGGATCCACCGGCGCAAGGACCCGTTCCTCGAGGGACGAAGCCATCTGTTGAGACCGGCGCTGGATGTCGGGGCCATGAACGAGGCCTGCGCTGCGCTCGTGGGCACGCAGGACTTCAGCAGCTTCTGCAAGGCCGGGAGTGATGCCCGCACGATGATCTGCGACGTGCGGCTGGCGCGATGGACCGAGCATGCGAACGGGTATGACTTCGAGATCAGGGCCGACCGCTACCTGCGCAACATGGTGCGCGCCATCGTGGGCACCTGCCTGCCGATCGGTCGCGGCCATCGCCCACCGGCGCACATGAAGGAGGTGCTGGCAGTGCGCGACCGTGGTGCGGCCGGCAGGTCAGCCCCGGCCCGTGGGCTCTACCTGGAACGTGTGACCTACCCCTTCATCCCGGTCACCGCATGAGCGCTCAGCCCAAGGCCTTCGACCGTCGCCTCTTCGCGCGCGTGATGGCGTTCGTGCGTCCGCACCGGGCCCTGTTCTGGTCCACCTTCGCCCTCACGGTGCTCCTCAGCGCCATCGGCGTGGTGCGCCCTCTGTTGATGGGCGACATGATCGACGGGTACGCGCTCACCGGCGACGGGGCCGGTCTTCTTCGCATGACCCTCATCGTCCTTGGGCTCCTGGTGCTGGAGACGCTCCTGAGCTTCCAGCAGACCTTCTGGACCAGCTGGCTGGGGCAGGCCGTGAGCTTTCAGCTCCGCACACGCCTGTTCGACCATGTGCTCGGCTTCAAGCTCCGCTTCTTCGATCGCACACCGATCGGCACCATGGTCACCCGGGTCATCAGCGACATCGAGACCATCGAGGACATCTTCTCGCAGGGCCTGCTCTCCATCCTGGGCGACCTGCTGAAGCTCGTGGTGGTGGTGGTGGTCATGTTCGCGGTGAACTGGAAACTGGCCCTGCTGAGCATGGCCCCGGTGCCCCTGCTGCTCTGGGGGACGAACATCTTCAAGAACAGCATCCAGCGCAGCTTCGAGGATGTGCGGACCTATGTGGCCCGGTTGAACGCCTTCGTGCAGGAGCACATCCAGGGCATGTCCATCGTGCAGGCGTTCGGCCGCGAGGCACAGGAGCTGCGCAAGTTCAAGGCGATCAACCGCGAGCACCGGTCGGCGCACATCCGGTCGGTGCTGGCCTATTCCATCTTCTTTCCCTTCGTGGAGATCCTGTCGGCGCTATCCCTGGCCTTCCTGGTGTGGTGGGGGGTGAAGGACGCCCTCGCCGGCAGCGCCACCTTCGGTGACATCGTCGCCTACATCCTGTTCATCAACATGCTGTACCGGCCCATCCGGCAGCTCGCCGATCGCTTCAATGTGCTGCAGATGGGCATGGTGGGAAGCGAGCGCGTGTTCAAGCTGCTCGACACCGAGGCCGCCATCACCGACAGCGGGCGGCTGGAGACCTCGGCGGTGCGGGGTCACATCCAGGTGAAGGACCTCTGGTTCGCCTACGGGGAGCCGAAGGACGGCGAGGGGACGCCGTGGGTGCTGAAGGGCATCGACCTGGACATCCCGGCCGGCACCACCGTGGCGCTCGTGGGGGCCACCGGATCGGGCAAGAGCTCGATGATCAACGTGCTGAGCCGGGCCTATGAGCACCAACGCGGGCAGGTCCTGCTGGACGGTGCTCCGGTGGAGGCCTACCGGCTCGCCGCGCTGCGGCGCTGCATCTCCGTCGTGCTCCAGGACGTCTTCCTGTTCAGCGGCACGGTGCACGACAACATCACGCTGCACGACCCGTCGATCACACGGGCACAGGTGGTGGCCGCCGCGCAGGAGGTGGGTGCCGACGCCTTCATCCAACGCCTGCCCAACGGGTACGACACCGATGTCCGCGAGCGGGGCGGCATCCTGTCCACCGGTCAGCGCCAGCTGCTCGCCTTCATCCGGGCCATGGTGCACCGGCCTGCGGTGCTGGTGCTCGACGAGGCCACCAGCTCGGTGGACAGCGCCAGTGAGCAGCTCATCCAGGAGGCCACCGAGCGCATCACCAAGGGGCGAACCAGCATCGTCATCGCGCATCGCCTCAGCACCGTGCAGAGCGCCGACCGGATCGTGGTGCTGGACAAGGGGCGGATCATTGAGCAGGGCACCCATCAGGAACTTCTCGCCCTCAACGGGGCGTATCGCCGGCTCTACGACCTGCAGTTCCGGTAGCTGTGCGTATTTTTTCGACGTACGGCAACGGTGGATCCGTTGGCCGCGTCTTTTGGTCAACCCCAACCCAGGTCCATGTTCAGCTCCTCGTACCGCCGGATCGTGCGCCTCTCGCTCTCGGTTCTCCTTGTGCTCCTCCTCGGCCGTCACACCTGCACGGCGCAGGGCATCGTGCCCACGATGGGCACCGAGTTCTGGTTGGGGTTCATGAAGAATTATCAGGGCAATCCGGTGCAGAGCCTCGACATCTTCATTTCATCGCCGACGAACACCTCGGGGCTGGTGGAGATGCCGCTGATGGGGTTCAGCCAGCCCTTCACCGTCACGGCGAACGTCACCACCACCGTCACGATCCCGCTGGCCCAGGGCATGCATCAGGCGAGCGAGGTGGTGGAGAACAGGTCCGTGCTCGTGCGCACCCAGGACACCGTGGCGGTCTTCGCCATCAACTTCGAGCAGTTCACCGCGGACGGCGCCGTGATCTATCCGGTGCAGTCCCTGGGCAGCGATTACCGGATCATGGCTTATCCGGGTCTCAGCGGCCTGCCCGACCTCGCCTCGGAGTTCCTCATTGTGGCGCGGCAGGACGACACGGAGGTGGAGATCATCCCCACGGCCACCACCTTTGGGGGGCAGCCGGCGGGGGTTCCCTTTACGGTGATGCTCGATTCGGGCCAGACCTACCAGGTGATCGCCGCCAACGAGCTTGGTGACTTCACCGGCACGGTGGTGCGGGGCACACAGGCCAGTGGCGAGTGCAGGACGTTCGCGGTGTTCTCCGGTTCGGTCTGCACCAACATCCCCGACGGCTGTTTCGCCTGTGATCACGTGGTGGAGCAGAACCTGCCCCGCCGGGCCTGGGGCACGCGCTACTACTCGGTACCCTTCAGCACCACCACGCAATACACCTACAGGGTGCTGGCCGACCTGGACGGCACACAGGTCACGGTGAACGGCGGGCCACCGATCAACCTCAACGCCGGGCAGTTCGTGGAGCTGAACAGCTTCGGCGACGCGGCCTGCTTCGAGGGCAACCAGCCATTCGTGGTGGCCCAGTTCATGGAGGGCATCACCTGCGGGTCCAACGGCGACCCGGCCATGCTGCTGCTGAACGCCGAGGAGCAGCGCATCGACCGCATCACGTTCGCCACGGTGGTCTCCACGGTGATCACGAACCACTATGTCAACATCATCGTGCAGCAACCCAATGTGGACGATGTGGTGCTGGACGGTGTTCCGGTGCCGTCGTCTGCGTTCACGCCCTACCCGGCCTGCACCACGGTGGCCCACGCCTCACTGCCGCTTCCGGTGGGCAGCCACACCCTGGAGTGTGTGGGCGGTCTCACGGCGTACGTGTATGGCATGGGCAGCGCCGAGAGCTACGCTTACTCCGTCGGCTCCTTCACGCCGGAGCCCATCCTTCCGCTGGACACCGTGCTGTGCCTGGCGGACACGAACACCACCATCACGCTCTCGATCCCCGAGCCGCTGAACGATCCCTACTGGACCACCCAGAGCGACCCGAACACGGTCCTGTTCCAAGGGGCCAGCTTCACCTTCACCCCGACGGCGTCCGACGTGTACATCGTGACGGGCACCTCGGGGATCAGCGGCTGCGAGAAGCAGTTCTTCTTCAGCATCGAACTGGCGATCCCGCCGGTGATCCAGGCCCTGGCGAGCGGTGACAGCACCGGGGTGGAGGCCTGCCTGCTGCAGCCGGTCCAACTGGGCGTGGCCGTCAGCCCGCCCGGGACCTACAGCTACACTTGGAGCCCGGGTGCCGACCTCAACGACCCGTCCATCTCCTCGCCGGTGGCGAGCCCGGCGCACACCACCTGGTACACGGTGGTGGTGAGCACACTGAACGGCTGTGCGGTGACGACCGACAGCGTGCAGGTGACCGTGGTGAACGGGGACGTGTTCTCGGTGACCACCACGGCGGTCCCCCCCTTGATCTGCACCGGCGAGCAGAGCCAGCTGGGGCTCAGCGCCCAGCAGGTGATCCAGGGGCTCGACGTGCTGGATGTGGCGCCGTCGTCCCTGTGGAACGGCATTCTGAACGGCAGCATCAGCAACGCCTGCGGATCCGTGGCCGGCAATGCGCTCTACTTCGATGGACCAGGACAGCGCAGCGCCACGGCGGGACCGGTCGACGTGTCCACAGGGGGGACGGTCCGGTTCGCGATCAAGATCGCCACGGGTACAGCGCCCTGCGAGGATGCCGATCCCGGGGAACATGTGGTGCTGGAGTACAGCACGAACGGGGGAGGGGCGTGGACGATCATGGACACCTACTACGAGTATGCGCACCCCACCTTCAGCGTGATCCAGGTGAACATCCCGGCACCGGCACAGACCGTGAGCACGTTGTTCCGCTGGCGGCAGCTGGCCAATGGGGGAACGGGCGAGGACAATTGGAGCCTGGATGATGTGGCGATCACCACCAACACGGTGGGGGGCTTGTCCTTTACCTGGACACCCGCCGCCACGCTCAATGATCCGTCCATCGCCGATCCGCTCGCGACACCGCCCACGGACCAGTGGTACACCGTGGACGTGTTCGATGCGCAGTTCGGCTGCACCTACACCGATTCGGTCTTCGTGCAGGTGGGTCAGTCCTTCGACCTGTTGCTGGTGGACGACACCACGATCTGCAGCGGCGGCTCGGTGGTGCTGAACGCGCAACCCACCTCGGGCACGGGCCACTCCTGGTCCTGGTCACCCGGTACGGGCCTCAACGCCACCTTCCTGCAGGCCCCCACGGCATCGCCCACGGCCACCACCACCTACTTCGTGACGGTGACGAACGCCGAAGGCTGTGTGCGCACCGATAGCGTCACCGTTCAGGTGGACGTGCCGCTGGTGGTGCTTGCCTTGAACGGCACCGATCCCATCTGCAGCGGCAGCAGCACCCAGCTCACGGCCGTGGTGAGCGGCGGGCAGGGCGGGTACAGCTACCTGTGGTCGCCTCCGGTGGACCTGAACGACCCCGGGGCGCAGGCACCCCTGGCCAGCCCCGGCAGCACCACGGTCTATACGGTGACGGTCACCGATACGCTCTGCGCCACAAGTGCCTCAGCCTCGGTGACGGTGAACGTGATCCCGGGTGTGGAGGTGGACCTCGGCCCCGATCAGGTGCTGTGCCCGGGTGCCGGCACGGTGCTGTCCACCGGCCTGGCCGGGCCCGACCATGTCTGGAGCACGGGCGCCACCACCTCGGGCATCACCGTGGATCAGCCCGGGACCTATTGGGTGGAGGTCAGCCTCGGCCAGTGTGGCGGAACGGACACGGTGGTCGTCTCACCCGCTCCCGATCCGGGTCCGCTCGACTTCGAGGCCGTGGCCTGCCCCGGCGACAGCGTGCTGCTGATCATCCCCTACGAGGGCGTGTCCTACACCTGGTCGGGCGGGGCCACCACAAGGGCCATCGTGGTGGGTGCGCAGGGCAGCTATGGCTTCAGCGTCACGGACGCCTTCGGCTGCACGTATTCGGGCATCGCGGCCGTGATCCCCGATCCGCTCGGGACGGACATCGTGGTGCCCAACGTCTTCAGTCCGAACGGGGATGGCAACAACGATCGCTTCGAGCCCATGGCCAACGGGAGCCAGGACGTGGAGGTCTCCATCTATGACCGCTGGGGGACCGAGGTGTTCCGTTCCACCAGCCTCGCCGTCACCTGGGATGGCAACAACCCGGACCGCAAGGCGAGCGAAGGCACGTACTTCTACGTGATCCGCTACACACCGTCATGCGATGACACCTTGCGCGAACTGCGCGGGCATGTCACCGTACTGCGCTGAACGGGCTCAGTACCGGGTGATGAGCGCGATGCCCTCGTAGGCCTTCAGGCTGCCCGGCGGAAGCATGCGGACATCACCGCCATGCCGCAGTTGCGCGGCGATGATCCGGTCCACCACATCCGCCTCGTCGGCCGGCGCATCAAGCTGCACGCGGTCGTCCACCACGGCCCCGGGGATCACCAGGTCGCGGTCGACCAGCAAGGTCTGTCCGCGGCCTTCCTGCACCCGTGCCCAGATGTCATCGACCGTGGTCACATGCTTGTCGGCGGGGGTCCTGGCCAGGGTCTCCAGATCGGCCAGGTGGCGCCGTTTCTGGTCTTCATAGGCCAGCGGCCACGCCTGCCGCACCAGTTCGGCCGGGGCCGCATGCTCGTGGTTGCCTTCGAGCTGGGCGATGAAGAGCCCGGCGTGGGGCGCGGCCTCCAGGAAGGGTGCATGATGGGTGGCCGTGGTGGCCACCACCACCCTTCCCTGTGGACCAACGGCCTGCTCCACGGCCTTGGCCACGTCGGCGTACCAATGGCGGGCCTGGTTGTCCTGGCCGCGCGAGGTGGTCACCTGCGCTGCATCGGTCGTGTAGTGGCGGTTCTCCAGGGGAAGTCCGCCGCGCACCTCACCCACCAGGTGGTCATCGTTCGCCGCGAAGAGCCGTGCCGCATGCTGGCTGAGTACCAGGACGTGATAGTGGACCGATCCGAGCCGCGCCCGGACCACGTCGCGCACCATGTAGGCGTCACCCACCACCACGCGCGCATCCACCGGGAAGGGCAGCTTCACGAGCTCGGCATGGTCGGCGGACGCGAAAAGCGCGAGGCCGTCCATGTGGTGGCCGTGGTCAACGGACGTGGCGAGGGTGTGCAGGCGATCGATGATGGGCGCCACCGTACGCTTCCCGCCCAAGCCGCCGAGGCGGTCCTCGGCCTGGCGGAGCAGGTCCTTCAACAGGATGATGTCCCGGTTCGCATCCGGCATCGTCCGGTGCGTGGGCAGGGTGAGGGTGACACAGGGCCCCGGTCGGGCTTCCATCAGGCGGTCGATCACCGGGTCGTGCAGAAGGGTGCGGGTGGTCATGATCAGGTCGGTTGGGGACCTTGAAGGTCCGGAACGACCGGATGTGCCGGCATGATGCCGGTCAAGCCGGAAGGCAACGATCGTCAGTTCAGCCTGCTGCGCAGGTGTGCGCCTGTGAGGCTGGAAGGGTGGGCGGCCAAGGCCTCCGGGGAACCCACGAAGACGAGCTCTCCGCCGGCATCGCCGCCATCGGGTCCCAGGTCGATGACGTGGTCGGCGCAGGCGATCACCTCCATGTTGTGTTCGATGCAGATCACACTATGCCCGTTGCGGATGAGCATGTCCAGGGCCTTGAGCAGCCGGGCGATGTCATGCACATGCAGGCCGGTGGTGGGCTCGTCGAAGATGAAGAGGGTGGGGCGCTCCTCCTGACCCTTGGTGAGGAAGCTGGCGAGCTTGATGCGCTGGGCCTCGCCGCCGCTGAGGGTGCTGCTGCTCTGGCCGAGCTTCACATAGCCGAGGCCCACGTCCTGCAAGGGTTTCAGCCGGTGCACGATGCGGGCGCAGGCCGCCGGGCCGCTCGCGCCGCCGAAGAAGGTGATGGCGTCGTCCACGGTGAGGTCGAGCACCTCGGCGATGTCGCGGCCCTGGAAGCGGACATCGAGCATCTCCTCCTTGAATCGCTTGCCGCGGCAGGCTTCGCAGGTGAGCCGGATATCGGCCATGAACTGCATCTCGATGTGCACCTCACCCTCGCCCTGGCAGGTCTCGCAGCGGCCACCGTCCACATTGAAGCTGAAGAAGGAGGGCTTGTATCCGCGCACACGCGCCACGTCCTGCTCGCTGAAGAGCTGGCGGATCTCCTCGTAGGCCTTCACATAGGTCACCGGGTTGCTGCGGCTGCTGCGGCCGATGGGGTCCTGGTCCACGAGCTCCACGGCCTCGATGCGTTTCAGGTCCCCTTCCAGGGCGCGGTGCTCGCCGGGGCGTTCGCTGAACCCCTCCAGCTCGCGGCGCAGGGCGGGGTACAGGATGCGCTTCACCAGGGTGGTCTTGCCGCTGCCGCTCACACCGGTCACCACGGTGAGCATGTGCAGGGGGAAGGCCACGTCGATGTCCTTCAGGTTGTTGGCCCGCGCACCCCGAACGATGATCCGGTCCTTCACGGGCCGCCGCCCGGTGGGGCGGGGGATGCGCAGACGGCCGGTGAGGTAGCGGGCCGTGAGGCTGTCGCTGGAGAGCAGGGCGGCATGGTCGCCCTGGAAGACCACCTGGCCGCCGTGCGAGCCCGCTTCGGGGCCCATGTCGATGATGTGGTCGGCCGCCCGCATCACCTCCTCGTCGTGCTCCACCACGATCACGGTGTTGCCCAGGTCGCGGAGGCGCTTCAGCACACCGATCAGGCGTTGGGTGTCGCGCGGGTGCAGGCCGATGCTGGGCTCGTCCAGGATGTACATGCTGCCCACCAGGCTGCTGCCCAGGCTGGTGGCCAGGTCGATGCGCTGGGTCTCGCCGCCGCTCAGGGTGTTGCTGCGGCGGTCGAGCGTGAGGTAGCCCACGCCCACATCGCTCAGGTATTGCAGGCGGTTGCGGATTTCGGTGAGCAGCCGGGCGGCCACATGCTGGTCATGCTCGTTCAGCTCCAGCGCGCGGAAGAACGCCAGCAGCCGGTCGATCGGCATGCGCACGAGCTCGGTGATGGTGCGGTCGGCGACGCGCACGTAGGAGGCCTCCTTCCGCAGGCGCGACCCGCCGCAGGACGGGCAGGTGGTCTTGCCCCTGTAGCGGCTGGCCAGCACGCGGTACTGGATCTTGTAGCTCTTCTCCTCCACGTACCGGAAGAAGGCATCGATGCCGCGGACGCCCCGGGCCCCCTTCCACAGCAGGTCGCGCTGCGGGTCGGTCAGGTCGCGGTAGGGCCGGTGGATGGGGAAGTCATGGCGTTCGGCCTGCTCGATGAAGGCGGTGCGCCATTCCCCCAGCTTCTCCCCGCGCCAGGGGGCCACGCATTCGTCATACACGCTCAGCCCCTGGTCGGGGATCACCAGGTCGTGGTCGATGCCGATCACGCTGCCGTAGCCTTCGCATTGGGGGCAGGCGCCCACCGGGTCGTTGAAGCTGAACAGGTTGGTGCTGGGTTCCTCGAAGCGCATGCCATCGCGCTCGAAGCGATCGTTGAGCACGGTACGGCGCACGCCCCCGCGTCCATCGTCCCCCAGAAGGTGCAGTTCGCCCTGCCCCTCGAAGAAGGCGGCCTCGGCACTGTCCGCGATGCGGCTGTCGTTCTCGGGATCGTCGGCCGTCACGCTCACGCGGTCCACCACCAGGGACCACTCGCCCGTGGGCAGGGTACGCGCCGCCAGCAGGTCCTCGATGCGGTGCACCGTGGTGCCGTCGTGGACCCGCGCGAACCCCTGCTGGTGGAGCACATCGAGGTGTTGGGCCATCGTGCGTCCGGAGGGCAGGTGGAGCGGGCAGAGGAGGAGGACGGCCGACCCGGCCGGATGGCTGTGCACGGTCCGCAGGACGTCCTCCACGGTGTGGCGCTTCACGGGTTCGCCGCTCACCGGACTGTAGGTGCGGCCGATGCGGGCGAAGAGGAGCTTGAGGTGGTCGTAGACCTCGGTGCTGGTGCCCACGGTGCTCCGCGGGTTGCGGGTCATCACCTTCTGTTCGATGGCGATGGCCGGGCTGATCCCGATGATGCGGTCCACATCGGGTTTCTCCAGCCGGCCCATGAACTGGCGGGCGTAGCTGCTGAGGCTCTCCACGTACCGGCGTTGTCCTTCGGCATACAGGGTGTCGAAGGCCAGGCTGCTCTTGCCGCTTCCGCTGAGGCCGGTGATCACCACCAGCTTTCCCCGCGGGATGTCGACGTCGATGTTCTTCAGGTTGTGGACGCGGGCACCCTGCACCCGGATCAGGCCGGGAGACCTGGTCGGGGCGGGCGGAGCACCGTTCGCGGAAGCGGGTGCGGACCTTCGGGTGCGGGAGGGGGTGGGCAAGAGCGGCGCGAAATTAGGCATCGGCCTGCCCGCTGTTCCCGGCAGATCACTACCTTCGCCTTGGTCCGACGAAAAGTTGACCCGGTCGCACAATACGGACGATCAGGCAACGTTCTCACCCCGGGCCACGTCATATCCCCGAACCCGGCCGACAGGCCCGCACCTTCAAAACCCCCTTCGCCCATCGCGTGACCACTACCCTGGATCGTTGATCCGAACCGGACAAAAAGGGAAGGTCACATGCGTACGAAGGTGCTCACCGATACGGAGCTCGTGCACGCCTATCAGGCGGGGAACGAGCAGGCATTCGAAACCCTGCTGCTGCGCCACAAGCGCAAGGTGTGGAGCCACATCTACCTGATGGTGCGTGACCGCGAGGTCACAGAGGACCTCTTCCAGGAGGCCTTCATCAAGGTGGTGCACACGCTCAAGACAGGGAAGTACAACGAGGAGGGCAAGTTCCTCCCCTGGGTGATGCGGATCGCCCATAATCTGGTCATCGACCACTTCCGGCGCGCCAAGAAGATGCCGCTCGTCCGGGGCTCGGAGGATCACGACGTCTTCTCCACCGTGGCGCAGCCCGACCGGAACATCGAGCAGCGGCTCGTGAACGTGCAGATCGACGAGGACGTGCGGCGGCTGATCGAGCACCTGCCCGAGGAGCAGCGCGAAGTGGTGATCATGCGCACGTACCTGAGCATGAGCTTCAAGGAGATCGCCGAGCACACCCAGGTGAGCATCAACACCGCCCTGGGGCGGATGCGCTACGCGCTGATCAACATGCGCAAGCTCATCAAGGAACACGACATCCATCTGGAGCGCGCATAGGCCTGCCAGCTGCATGTCCTTGAACGCCGGCCCGTAAGCCGGCGTTCGCATTTGCAGAGGGTAAGGCCTTGATGTTCAGGAGGTCCTTGGTTCGTTCGGGGGTGTGTGCAATAGCGGGCGGGGCGCTGGCGTTCTTCATCACGCACACCAACCCGATGGCATGAAGCACTCTACCCTCCGCCGGCGCGATCGCCGGTCATCCGTTCGCCGCAGCAGCATGGACCTCCAACCGGGTCCCCGGCCCTCCACCCTCCAGGCCATCCTGAGCTACAGCAAGGCGCTCTCCGTTGTGGAGGCTCCGCCACTGGGCACCGTGGCCTTGGTGCTCAACTGAGGCCCGGATCACCGGCCTGCGGTGAACAGCTCCTTCCGGCCGATCACGCTGCAGATGGGGCATTTGCGCGGATCGTGGCCTTTGGCCGGGCAGTGTTCGCGGCCGAAGTAGATGATCCGCAGGTGCAGGTCGGCCCATTCCTCCCTGGGGAAGAGCTTCTTCAGGTCGGCCTCGGTATGCTCCACGCTCTTCCCGTTGCTCAGCGTCCAGCGCCAGGCCAGCCGGTGGATGTGGGTGTCCACCGGAAAGGCCGGTACGCCGAAGGCCTGCACCATCACCACGCTGGCGGTCTTGTGGCCCACGGAAGGCAGCGCCTCCAGTTCCTCCAGGGTATCCGGCACCTTGCCGCCATGCTTCTCCAGGATGATCCTGCTGAGCCCGTGGATGCCCTTGGCCTTCGCGGGCGCCAGGCCGCAGGGCCGGATGATGTCCTCGATCTGCTGCACGCTCAGCTTCACCATCTGCTGCGGGGTGCGCGCCTTGGCGAACAGCAGCGGCGTGATCTCGTTCACCTTCCTGTCCGTGCACTGCGCGCTCAGCACCACGGCCACCAGCAGCGTGTATGCGTCCTCATGGTCGAGGGGGATGGACGTGCGCGGGTAGAGGTCGGCGAGCTTCTGCGCGACGAAGGCGGCTTTCTCGGCGCGGGTCATCGGTGCGAAGGAACAACGCTCACCGGATCCGTTCGCTCAGGTGGGCGCATCGACCGTGCGCCTTTTCGATGTGCTGGTGGTCCTGCGGCCGCTGCCAGCGGCCGCCCCAGGTCCAGCCGTGGGGGGTCAGGTGCTTCAGGATGCGGGCGCGGGTGAGGGTGCCCGGTCGCGCCGGGTCGTAGCGTCCGCTGGCGGGTTCGCGAAGCACGCCATCCGGTCCCTGTTTCACCAGCGGGTTCAGCAGCGGGTTGATGTCGATCGCGATCCCTTGGGCGTGCTTGGAGGTCTCGGGCACGTGGGCCTTGCCGCGGTAGTTGAAGGCGCTGGTGTTGTTGTCGGCATGGAGGCGGCATCGTCCCAGCCCGTGCTGTCGGCGTTGAGCCCGTAGCGGTTCACCGGCACCACCTTGGCGATGGGGAAGCGGTCATGCAGCAGTCCCTCGAAGATCGCCCGCACCTCGCCGGCCACGCACGCGTGCACCAGCAGGATGCCCGTGCACAGGCGGCTGGTGTCGACCGCCGAACAGCTGCTGTCCGCGAAGCCGTAGTAGGTGACCTCCACCGCCTCCAGGTGGTCGCGGATGCCAGGGTCCAACGGCCCGAGCTTGCGCTCGATGATCCGCAGTTGAACCTCCAGACCGGCGGTGTCGGCCAGGGTGCTATGCGCTATCAGCGTATCATGCCACCTGGGCTTCTTCTCGGTCCAGGCCGGAGGTTCATGGCTGTCCGACCCGCAGGCAAGGGCCAGCAGGTGGAAGAGCTGGATGCAGGGCAGGGCGTGACGCATCGAAGGACCAGCACCTGCAAAGGTGGGCGCCCGGACCTCACTCCGCCTTTTTGGGCAGGGGGCGCCAGGTGTAGCTCTTCTGCACGATCCGCCAGGCGCCTTCGTACCGGAGCAGCAGGAAGTAATCGGTGAACACCCGCCAGCCCGGCACCACGATCTCGGCCTTGGCCATGGCGGCGTTGTGCTCCACGTCGATGGAGATGATCCGGCCTTGGCGCTCGTTCCGTTCGCCCGGCTTGAACCCTGCGATGTACTTCTCCCCCGAGCGCACCCACAGGCTGTCGCGCTCATTCACCGTGTAGAGGTTGAAGTCGGGATGGAACGCGCGGCGTAAACGCTCCGGCTCGCCATTGGCCGTGCCCTCGATGTAGTCCATCAGCGTCGTACGGATCTGCTCGATGTCGGAGGTCGCGTTCTGAGCGAACGCTGATGCGATGGAGAACAGGCCGGTCAAGAGGAGAGGGGTGCGCATGGCGACAAAGTAGTCCCGCTCCGCGCAAGGCCGGTCCCGCCGGGACACGGTTCATCCCAGAAGGGCCGGGACGCTCAAGACCGGTTCTCCGCCACCTGCGCCATGGCGTGCTCGGCAAGGGCGGTGATGGTGAGGCTGGGGTTCACGCCGGGATTGGCCGAGATGGCGCTGCCGTCGCACACCCAGAGGTTCGCGTAGCCGAACACCCGGTTGTGCCGGTCGATCACACCGGTGGAGGCATCGGCGCCCATGCACGCGCCGCCGAGGATGTGCGCGGTGGTGGGGATGCCCAGCAGCGTCTCCTGCAGCAGCACCATGGCCTTGCCGTTCACGATGCGTTCCACCCGGTGGGCGATGTCCTGCGCCTGCGGGTTGAAGGCCGTGGGCGCTGCGCCCGACTCCAGGGCGCTCCGCGTGCCGAAGGTGCCGCGCTTCAGGCGGAGGGTGGAGTCGATGCTCTCCATGTAGAGCAGGATGTGCGTGCGCCGGCTCCAGTCGTTCACGAAGAAGGTGCGGAGGTACTGCCCCGGCTGCTTCAACGGCAGCAGCACCATGTTCAGCAGGCGCTGCGGCCAGGCGCTGCCCTTCACCATCGGCGCCATCAGGATCCGCCAGATGCCATTGCCGGGCGGGTACTTCACGGGCTCCACGTGCCGGTCCTGGTCCAGCTCCACGATGGAGCCGATGGCGATGCCTTCCGAGAAGGTGGCCTTGCGGTCGAAGGTGGTGACGCCGATGAGGCTCTCGGAGTTGGTGCGCACGCCGTGGCCCAAGGTGTCCGAGAGGTTCGGCAGGCTGCCGGCCTTCAGCTTCAGGAGCAGGGGCAGGGTGCCCATCACGCCGCCGGCGAACACCACGCCCCGCGCCGTCACCGTGCGGATGCGCGGGAACCAGCTGGACGGGTCGCGGTAACGGATGCGGTAGCCGGCGCTGCCATCGGGGCTCAGGGGCTTCACGTCCACCACCTCGGCGTTGGCGCGGATGGTGCAGCCCAGCTGTTGCGCCAGGTGCAGGTAGTTCTTGTCGAGCGTGTTCTTGGCGTTATGCCGGCAGCCCAGCATGCAGCCGCCGCACTGGATGCAGCCGGTGCGGTCGGGTCCCTTGCCGCCGAAGTAAGGGTCCTTCACGGTGACGCCTGGTGTGCCGAAATGCACGGCGGCATCCACGGTGCTGAAGCCTTCGGGGACGCCCAGATCGGCGGCCAGCTCCTGCATCACCAGGTCGCTGCGGCTGGTGTAGGGGTGGCGCTCGGTGCCGAGCATGCGCCTGGCCAGAGCGTAGTACGGAGCCAGTTCGCGCTCCCAGTCGCACAGGTCCTTCCAGCTGCCGGTGTGGAAGAAGGGCGCGCGGGGCACGGGCAGGGTGTTCGCGTAGACCAGCGAGCCACCGCCCACGCCGGTGCCGCTCAGCACCGTCACATGCCGGAAGAAGCTGATCTTGAACAGGCCCCGCCAGCCCAGACGAGGCGCCCAGAGCCAGCGGCGGAGGTTCCAGTTGGAGCTGGGAAAGTCGGCTGGCTTGTTGAACCACCGGCCCTTCTCCAGCACCAGCACGCGGTAGCCCTTCTCGCTGAGGCGTAGCGCCGCCACCGAGCCGCCGAAGCCGCTGCCGATCACCACGTGGTCGACGTCGAAGGAAGGCGTTCCCGGTTCGTGCATCCGAGCTGTGGGTCAAGCGAGCTCGTCCCTGCCCAGCCGCTCCTTCAAGCGGTCGATCTCGCGGTCCATCACGCGGAACCACAGGGGCGGGAAGAAGGCCAGGGCCATCATGGCGGGATAGCCGGCGGGCAGCTGTGGGCTCTCGTCGAAGTGGCGCAGCACCTGGTACGTGCGGCTGGCCAGGTAATGGTGGTCGCTGTGGCGCGTGAGCTCCAGGAGGATCAGGCGGCCGAGCGGGTGGTCGGAGTTCCAGGAGTGGATGGGCAGCGGACGTTCGTAGCTGTCGCCGTTCCTCTTCCGCCGCAGGCCGTAATGCTCGATGTAGTTCACCGTTTCCAGCAGCAGGATGCCGATGAGCGCGGCCCCCAAGAACCAGCCCATCACTTCCACGCCGAATTGGGCCGCGATCGCAACGACCAGCGCGACCTGGATCACTTGGAAGCCCAGCATCTCGTTGTGCCAGCTCCACACGGGCAGGCCCTTCTTCCGCAGCCGTTGCGCTTCCAGCTTCCACGCGCTGAGCCAGCTGCCGGTGATCGTGCGCACGAAGAAGGCGTAGAGCCACTCGCCGCGCCGGCTGCTGGCGGGGTCCGCGTCGGTGCTCACGTGTTTGTGGTGGCCGCGGTTGTGCTCGATGAAGAAGTGGATGTACAGCGTGGTGAGCAGCAGCGCCTTGGCCATGAACTGCTCGTGCTTGGTGGGCCGGTGCCCCAGCTCGTGCGCGGCGTTGATGCCCAGCACGCCACAGGCCATGCCGAAGGCCGAGGTGAGCCCCAGCTTCACCACCCACGAGAGCTCCGCGGCGCTCACTTGCACCAGGAAGAAGAGCAGCAGGCCCCATTGGATGGGCACCAGGCTGTAGAGGATGAGGTCGTAGGTGCGGTCCTGCCTGGCCACGGCCTCCTGCACGGCATCCAGGTTGCGCGGGTCGGGTTTCAGGAACAGTTCAATGACCGGCAGCACCCCGAAGACGAAGGCCACCGCGGCGAAGGACCATGCGTTCCGCACCGCGAGCGAGGCCGCGACCACCCCGGGGATCAGGTAGACCAAGGAGTACTTGAGCGCGTTGGGGCGCATGGATGACAAGGATGCCCCGAAGTTATTGAGCCCAAGGGGCGGCTACCACGTGTACGCATGCGGTGTGCTTCCCCGGATGAAGGTGTGCGACCGCGTGGGCAGCTTCTCGCCCTCCACATGCACCAGGTTCTGCTGTTCGTAGAAGAGGTCCTGCAGCAGGGTGTTCTGCACCAGCAGATCCTTCGGTGAGGTGATGCTGTCCACCTGCAGGTAGCAGTAGAGCGTTTCGCCGTCGAGCTCCTTGCCGATCCAGGTCCAGGTGAGCTGTTCCTCCTGCATCAGCACGAGGTGCTGCCTGAAGTAGGTGTTCAGGATGCTGTCGGCCTTGGGGTGCTCGCGATCGGACCCGAGCTTCAGCGGGGCCACGTTCTCCAGGGCATGCTCGATGTCGTGGGCCGTGATCCGCCAGGTGAGGTCGAGGGTCTGCGTGGCCGGGGAATGGCGGATGGTGAGGATGGAGACAAAGAAATCGTGGACGCTCAGCGCTCCGGTGAGGAAGAGGGCGAGGAGGGAGGCTTTCATACCGGTACAAAAGTGGGGATGAGTGGCGAGTCATGAGTAGCGAGTGGCGAGTAAATGCCGCGAGACTGTTCAGTAAAGTGTGTCAGGCCGGATTGCGAACTTCAACACCTGACCCATGGAGGACAAGACGGACAAGTTCGATTACGAAGCCTTCGAGAAGGAGGCCATGAAGCAATTGCTACTGGGCAAGCCCTTGAGCGGCAGCGATGGGGTGCTGACCCCGCTGGTGAAGCGACTGATGGAGGCCTCGCTACGGGGCGAGCTGAGCGCTCACCTGGCCGAGGAGCCGCCTGGAGGTAACCGGCGCAACGGACATGGGCGCAAGCGGATGAAGACCGCCCACGGAGAGGTGGAGATCGCCACGCCGCGCGACCGTGAGGGAACCTTTGACCCGGTGCTGCTGCCCAAGCGCGAGCGCGTGCTGAACGCCGAGCTGGACATGAAGATCATCAAGCTCTACGGGCTTGGGATGAGCCAGCGCGACATAAGCGACCATGTGCGGGACCTGTACGGCATCGAGGTGAGCGAGGCCACGATCAGCGCGGTGACCGACCAGGTGATCGCCGATGTACAGACCTGGCGGCAGCGGCCCTTGGAGGCGCGCTACGCGATCGTGTGGCTCGATGCCATCCACTTCAAGGTGAAGCAGGAAGGGCGCGTGGTGAACAAGGCCGTATACACCGCCTTGGGCGTTGGCCCCGATGGCCACAAGGACCTGCTGGGCCTGTACGTGGGGCAGAGCGAAGGGGCCAAGTTCTGGCTGGGCGTGCTGGGCGACCTGCGCCAACGCGGCGTGGAGGACATGCTGATCGCATGCATCGACAACCTGAGCGGCTTCTCCGACGCGATCTCCTTGGTGTACCCACAGAGCGATATCCAGCTCTGCATCGTGCACCAGGTGCGCAATACCCTGAAGTACGTCAGCTACAAGCACTACAAGGAGGTGGTCAAGGACATGCGGGCCATCTACCGGGCTCCTGGTGAGCAGCAAGCGCTGCATGCCCTGGAGGTCTTCAGCGACAAATGGGGGGAACGCTACCCGCAGGCGGTGAGCTCCTGGCACACCAACTGGCCGCTGCTGGCCAGCCAGTACCGCTACAGCGAGCGCATCCGGCGGCTCATCTACACCACCAATCCCATCGAGGGCTTCCACGCTCAGCTGCGCAAGTACACCAAGACCAAGCGCGTCTTCGACAACGACATGGCCCTGCTCAAGCTGCTCTATCTGGCCCAGCAGCGCATCGTGGAGAAAATGGCCGCCAAGCCCATCTTCGCTTGGAGGGAGATAGCCGCCGAGCTACGCCTGCTCTTCGGCCCACGCTTCGATCCACAGGCGATCAACACCGATCAACAGGTTCTGAGTCTCCCCCGGACCCCCTCGTTCAAAACCCAACAACATCAACATCGTCAGCAATAACGATGATGACACACTTTATCTAACAGACCCAATGCCGCCAACCGACATTTCCTGAGGCGGACATTTTACTCACCACTCACTACTCGCCACTCATGACTCGCCACTGCCCACGTACTTTCGCAGACATGCCTTCGAAGCTCTTCCTCGCCCTTTGCACAGCGGTCATAGCCTGCACTGCCACCCTCGCCCAGGACAGTCCCCGCTACGGCCGCGACAAGTTCCGCCAGCTCGACCAGGAACTGCCCACGCCTAACGAGCAGCGCACCGCCAGCGGAGCCCCCGGCCACGCCTACTGGCAGATGAAGGCCGACTACGACATCCACGTGGAGATCACCGAGCCCAAGGCCGGGGAAGGCGTGCTGCCGAAGCTGACGGGCTACGAGACCATCACCTACCACAACCAGAGCCCGGACAAGCTGGAGTACCTGTGGCTGCAGCTCGACCAGAACATCTTCGAGCCGGGCAGCGACGCCAACACCACCCGCACGGGTACACTACCCGACAGCGTGGGCCTGAGCCAGCTGGACAAGTGGGTGAACCCGTTCGACGGCGGGTACAAGATCACCGGTGTCACCGATGCCAATGGCGGCAAGCTGAAGTACACCATCAACAAGACCATGATGCGGGTGGACCTGCCGAAGCCCCTCGCGCCCGGTGCCACCTTCAGCTTCAAGGTGAGCTGGTGGAACTGGATCAACGACCGCATGAAGTGGGGTGGCCGGGGCGGCTACGAGTACTTCCCCGAGGAGGACAACTACATCTTCACCATCGCGCAGTTCTACCCGCGCATGTGCGCCTACATGGACTACAGCGGGTGGATGCACAAGCAGTTCCTCGGCGCCGGTGAGTTCACCTTGGACTTCGGCGACTACACGCTCAGCATCACCGTACCCAGTGACCACATCGTGGCGGCCACCGGCGAATGGGCCAACGCCTCAAGTGTGCTCACCGCCGCCCAACAGAAGCGGCTCGCACAAGCCCGCACGAGCTCCACCCCCGTCATGATCGTGACGCCGCAGGAGGCGCTGGACAACGAGAAGGAGCGCAGCAGCGGCACCAAGACCTGGGTGTACAAGAGCAAGAACGTCCGCGATGTGGCTTTCGCCAGCAGCCGCAAGTTCATCTGGGACGCGATGAACCAGCCGGTCAAGACGAATAACGTCCTATGCATGTCGTACTACCCCAAGGAGGGCAATCCGCTCTGGGAACAATACAGCACCAAGGTGGTGGCGCACACCATCAAGACCTACAGCAAGTTCACGGCCGACTACATCTACCCGGTGGCCATCAGCGTGCACACCGACCGCATTGGCATGGAGTACCCCATGATCTGCTTCAACGGCGGGCGGCCCGAGAAGGACGGCACCTACAGCGAGCGCACGAAGTATGGCATGATCGGCGTGATCACGCACGAGGTGGGGCACAACTTCTTCCCCATGATCATCAATTCCGACGAGCGGCAGTGGACCTGGATGGATGAGGGTCTCAACACCTTCGTGCAATACCTCACCGAGCAGGAGTGGGACAAGGACTACCCCAGCTGGCGCGGCAAGCCCCGCAACATCGTCGATTACATGAAGGGCGACCCCAACGCCGCGCCGGACAAGGTGAAGGCGCGCATCGAGCCCATCATGACCAACAGCGAGAGCATCACGCAGTTCGGCAATAACGCCTACGGCAAGCCCTGCACGGCGCTCAACATCCTGCGCGAGACGGTGATGGGCCGCGAGCTCTTCGACCACGCCTTCAAGACCTATTGCGAGCGCTGGAAGTTCAAGCACCCCACGCCCGCCGATTTCTTCCGCACCATGGAGGATGCCAGTGGCGTGGACCTCGACTGGTTCTGGCGCGGCTGGTTCTACACCACCGACCACGTGGACATCGAGCTGGCCAACCTCCGCTACAAGCGCATGGATCCGCGCGATCCGCTGCTGGCCGAAAAGCTGAAGCGTGAGGACAAGGCGCGCGAAGTGCCCGACCTCAGCCGCCAGCGCAACATCGACGCGAAGCTGGACTTCGTGGTGGACCGCGATCCCACCACGCGCGACTTCTACAACAGCTACGACCCGCTCACCGTCACGGAGCGCGACATAGCGGCCTACGAGAAGTGGAAGAGATCCCTGAAGCCTGATGAGCTCGCGCTATTGAACGAGGACATCCATCTCTACGAACTTTCCTTCAAGAACATCGGCGGGCTGGTGATGCCGTTGATCCTCGAATGGGAGTACACCGACGGCACCAAGGAGGTGGAGCGCATCCCCGCCGAGATCTGGCGCATCAGCGACGACATCTCCAAGGTCTTCGTGAAGCGCAAGGAGGTGGTGCGTGTCATGCTCGATCCCTTCCTCGAGACCGCCGACTGCGACCTCAACAACAACAGCTGGCCGCCGCGCATGGTGCCCACGCGCTTCGATGTGTTCAAGGAGCAGCAGTGGCGGCAGCCGAACCCCATGCAGATGGAGCGCAACCGGATCACGGGTGGGGAGATGAAGGGGAAGTGACGCGGACGTGCGATGGTCACCCGCGAAGAGATCATTCAATTCGTTCGTGATCGTCTTGGCTTCACACCGACTTCAACTACCAAGTTCTGGTGGGATACGGGCGTGGTAGGCTTGGATGTGATCGCGTTCTGGGAGGAGTTCGCCCAGCATTACGGTGTCGATCTGGAGGTCGCCGACGAAGGCTATGACTACGGGGACAGCGACGCCGGTCTTGGGGATGCACTAGCGCACCTCTGGAAGCGCCTCACCTGCCAGCGAGTGAGTCGACCTCACCACTTCGCCATTGATCACCTTGTTGAGGTTGCGAACCGCAAGAAGTGGTTCGATCCCCCGCGATGATCCCGGTGGACCTCCTGCGCTGCTTTGCAGTATATCTTTGAACAACTCGAACTTCCATGAGCACCTCCGACCTCAAGCTCAGCCTGATGGAGCGCCTAGCCTTGGTGCAGGACGCTGGTTTCCTTCAGCGCCTCAAGCAGATCTTCGACAAGGAGCTCGGCACGGGGGATGAGTTCACCGATGAGGAGCTCGCCGAGCTGCAGGAGATCGATCGTCGTCGCAAAGCGGGTCTGGATACCTATCTGTCCGTGGAGGAGGCCATGCGCATGCTCCGCGAGGGCCGTCGGGCATGAACTATTCGGTGGTCGTTCGTGCGGCCGCCCAGGCCGAAGCGGTTGATGCGTTCTTGTGGTATGAGGCACGAAGCAAAGGGTTGGGAGTCCGCTTTGCGGATGCCTTGCAAGCCTGCTTGGACCAATTGGCCACCGATCCGAAGCACCAGAAGCGCAACGGCGACTTTCGGCATGTGATGGTGGAGAAGTTCCCATATCGTGTTGTGTTCATCGTTGAAGACAACACCGTGTACGTCTATCAGATCCGCCACACCAGCCGCATACCGAGCAAGCGCTTCGGCCCCTAGCCCTGCTTCTCCGACCACGCCTTGAAGCGCTCCTGGATCTTCGCGCTCTCCTTCTTGAACGCGCCGGGCATCAGGAGGGCCATGACCTTCATGAAGCCACGCATGCGGAACTCGTTGTCCGAATGCCAGATGGTCCGTGACGGGCCGGCCTCCTCGAAGGTGTTCCGCACTTCGTTCCACACGCCGCCGGTCTCGTAGGTGCCGCAGAAGGCGCGTGGGAGGTCACGCTCCGTGATGGTCTCCACCATCTCGATCTCCCGCTTGCCCATCCGGTACCGCAGACGGCTGTTGGCACCCACCTGTCCCGGCGTGCCACTGATCGGCTCGAAGCTGATGAGCGCGGGCTGCCATTCCTTCATGGTCGTCGGGTCGTCGAAGAGCTGGACCATCCGGTCGCGCGGCAGGTCGATGGTGATGCTGGTGCGGAACTTCATGACCGCCAAGCTAGGGCCTGGGGGAAGGAGCGCGGGCGATCTCGTGGCGGGCCGTGCTCACCGCACCACCCACAGCCGCTTGGGTTCCAGCCGGAACCGCACTTCGTTGCCGATCACGGCCGGTTCGCCGTCCAGATGCGCGAGGGACCCGGCCTGGTGCACCTGGGCCTCGCGGGTGAGAATGGTGCGCACATACCGGCTCTTGTCCGCGCGGTTGGCGTACACATCGTAGAAGGCCTTCAACAGCGGGATGAAGGAGGGCTTGCTCACGATCTGGAGCTCCGCGAGGCCGTCATCGGGCCTCGAGCCGGGACTGATGATGGCCCCGTTGCCGAACTCGCGCGTGTTGCAGAACACCAGCATGAGCACCTCGTGCTCGGTGGTCTCGTGGTTGGCCTTCACCACAACATGCATCGGCTTCGCGCTCAGGATGTCCTTCAGGATGATGCGCATGTAGTTCCACATCCCGCGCGCTTCGCTGCGGTCGAATTCCCAGGCCACGCGCGCGTCGAAGCCGATGCCGGCCGTGCCGAGGAAGAGGCGGTCGTTGAGATGGCAGACGTCCATGATGGCCGGGGTTCCCGTGAACGCCCGCCGCAGGGCCGCCTCGGGCTTCAAGGGCAGCTGGAGCGAGCGGGCGTAGCCATTTCCGCTACCCATGGCCACCACACCCAGCGCGACCGGTGTGCCCACCAGCCCCGCGGCCACGGCGTTCAACGTGCCGTCACCGCCCACGCTGATCACCCGTAGCGCGCCGTCCTCCACCGCCTGCTGGGCGAGGGTGGTGCCGTGGCCCGGCGCTTCGATCACCCGCACCGTGAGCGACCATCCGAGCTCCGCCGCAAGGCGTTCCGCCGCCTGCTGCGCGGTGAGCGCGCGTTTCCGTCCGGCCCGCGGGTTCAGCAGGAGCCAGGCGTTCATGGTGCGGCGGGTTTCACCGTCAGGCTGTTGCGCACGAGATTCCCGTTGTACTGCTGGATGGCGGCCTGCAGGCGCGTGAGCATGTCGAAGGCCACCAGCTCGCGCGGTTCGCCCAACGGCCCGGTGGTGTCCGCGCCGAGCGGGTCCACGCCCAGCAGGCGCTCGCCGTCGTAGTGCAGGATGAACCGGTCGCCCACGGCATGGTACACCTGGTTGCTGGCCATCACGGCATAGGGAGGACTGGCCGGGCGCAGGGCGCTGTGGCCGAAGCTGAAGAAGGGCTCGCGATGTCCGATGAGGTCCAGCACCGTGGGCAGGATGTCGATGTGCTGCGTCACCCGGTGCTGATCACGCGCCGGCAGGTGCGCGGGCATGTGGTAGAGCAGAGGCACCCAGTAGTCGATGGCCTTGCTGTACTGCTGGCCATTGCGGTCCAGGTCGGCCGTATGGTCGGCGGTGATCACGAACAGGGTGTTGGCGAACCAGGGCTTGGTGCGTGCCGTGTCGAAGAACCGGCGCAACGCCTCGTCGGTGTAGCGGAGCACGGGGTGGATCTTGTGGGTGCCCCCGCTGAACTGGGCGGCCAGGTCGGGCGGCAGCTCGTAGGGGTGATGGCTGCTGAGGGTGAAGACGCAGCTCATGAAGGGCTGCTGTTCCCGGCTCAGCTCCTCGGCGAAGTACTGCAGGAAGGGCGGGTCCCAGATGCCCCAATGGCCGTCGTAGTGCTCCTGCACGGGGTACTCGTTGCGGCCCACGTAGCGTTGGAACCCCGCGCTGCGGGCGAAGCCGTCGAAGCCCATGGTGCCGTTGTTGCCGCCGTGGAAGAAGCTGGTGCGGTAACCTTCCGCGGCCAGGACCCCGGCCAGCGAGGTGAAGGGCTGCTGGGCATAGCTCGAGGTGATGAAGGCCTCATCCATCAGTTCGGGGATCGAGGCGAGCACGGCCGGGATGCCATCGATGCTGCGGCGCCCGTTGGCGTAGGCATGCGTCATGTTCAGGCTCTGGTCCATCAGCTCGTCGAGGAAGGGCATGTACCCCGGTCCGCCGCTGAGCCGTGCGCTGTACACCGCGCTGAAGCTCTCCAGCACGATCACCACCACGTTGGGGCGCTGCGGGATGTGCCCGAGGGGATCGGCCGGGGCATCGAACCGGTGCGTCACGGGCCACAGCACATCGGCCTGCATCGGCGCCATGTAGGTCCGCTCCTGCACCGCGGGCTTCCCCAGCGTCATCAGCAGGGTGAAGGGTGTGTTGAGCACCACGGGGACATGGGTGGCGGGCGCGTACCAGGCCGCATCGATCACCTGCAGGGGGATGAGCTGCAGGCCCCCGCGGGAGGCCACCACGAGCGCGGCGACGGTCACGACGGCACCGGTGGCCCTTCGCCAGGGGCGCAGGGGAGATCCGGCATCGAGCCGGCCCGCCCATCGGTGCCCCCAGGCCAGCAGGGCCAGCAGCGCCAGGTAGATCAGCACGATATACCAGTAGTCGCGGGCGAAGGCCGGGGCCAGGTTGGCGGTGTCGCTGCCGGCGGTGAGGATGCGCAGGAAGTCGGCCGTACTGCGCTTGAGGCTGAACTTGTAGTACTCCAGATCGACGCAGGCGAAGAAGAGGGCGATGGCGTTCACGCCCAGGTAGAGGCCGGTGAGCGCCTTCCGCCACGCGCCTTGCGGCCGGGGCACCGCCAGGCTCAGGAGCACCCACAGGGCGTTCAGCCAGGCCAGCGCGCTGAGGTCGAACCGCAAGCCGCCCCAGTAGGCCGAGGCCGGCGCATCGGCGAACGACCCCGCGTTCAGCGCGACGAAGAGGACGCGGACCAGCGCGTACACCCCGAGCAGCAGCCCGGAACGCACCGCCAACACCAACAGGGGACCGCGTAGCACCGCGCGAAAGTAACGGGGCGGCAGAGTGCAGGGCCCAAGGCACCGCCGGGGATACCTTTGGCCCGCCGGATCACGCGGGCCGCACGCCCGACCGGCGACTTCCATGACGCCATTGACCATCGAGGACCGCCAGCTGCGTTTCGAGCGCGGCACGCACGACGACGCCTTTCTGCTGGACACCTACACCAAGCTGGTGTACCCCCGCATCATTGAGGAGAAGATGCTGAGCCTGCTGCGGCAGGGCAAGATCAGCAAGTGGTTCAGCGGGATCGGCCAGGAGGCCATCGCCGTGGGGGCCGCCATGGCCCTGCGCGACGACGAGTACATCCTGCCCATGCACCGAAACCTGGGCGTCTTCACCACGCGCGGCATGCCGTTCCGCAAGCTCTTCGCGCAGTGGCAGGGCAAGGCCACCGGCTACAGCAAGGGCCGCGAGCGCAGCTTCCACTTCGGAAGCAAGGAGCACAGGGTGGTGGGC
The DNA here is from genome assembly GCA_016715895.1 of Flavobacteriales bacterium. NCBI lineage: Bacteria > Pseudomonadati > Bacteroidota > Flavobacteriia > Flavobacteriales > Flavobacteriales bacterium. Next base: position 347,064 of record JADJXH010000003.1, read on the forward strand.
ATGATCAGCCACCTGGGCCCGCAGATGGGCATCGCCGACGGCATTGCGCTGGCCCACAAGCTGCAGAAGGAGAGCCGCTGCACCATCGTTTTCACTGGTGATGGCGCCACCAGCGAGGGCGATTTCCACGAAAGCGTGAACGTGGCGGCGGTGTGGGACCTGCCGGTGCTCTTCATCATCGAGAACAACGGCTATGGGCTGAGCACGCCCAGCAGCGAGCAGTTCCGCATGAAGAGCTTCGTGGACAAGGCCATCGGGTATGGCATCGAAGGCGTGCAGATCGCCGGCAACAACATCCTGGAGGTCTACGACACCCTGGCGAAGCTGGCCGACAGCGTGCGCGAGAACCCGCGGCCCATCCTGGTGGAGTGCATCACCTTCCGCATGCGCGGCCACGAGGAGGCAAGCGGCACCAAGTACGTGCCCAAGGAGCTCTTCGAGGAATGGGGCAAAAAGGACCCTGTGGCCAACTACGAGGCGTGGCTGCTGAAGCACGGGGTGCTCACCATCGCCAAGCGGGACGAGATCCGCGCGCGGCTGAAGGAGGGCATCGAGGATGACCTGAAGCACGCGTTCGAGGAGCCGGAACCGGTGCCGAACGCGGAACAGGAACATGCGGATGTGTATGCGGACATGGATCGGGGCCCCCGTAGCGTCGACCCACCGGGTCGACCTGCTGCGCTGCCAGCAGAACCCGCCACGTCCGGCGTGCCCGAGAAGCGCATGATCGACGCCATCCAGGAAGGCCTGCGCCAGAGCATGGAGCGTCATCCCGGCTTGGTGCTGATGGGGCAGGACATCGCCGAGTACGGCGGCGCGTTCAAGATCACCGAGGGCTTCGTGGAACAGTTCGGCAAGGAGCGGGTGCGGAACACCCCGTTGTGCGAGAGCGCCATCCTCGGCGCGGCGCTGGGCCTCAGCATCAAGGGGATGAAGGCCATGATGGAGATGCAGTTCGCCGACTTCGTGAGCGAGGGCATCACCCAGATCTGCAACAACCTGGCGAAGATCCACTACCGCTGGGGCCAGAACGCCGATGTGGTGGTGCGCATGCCCACCGGCGCGGGGGTGGGAGCGGGGCCCTTCCACAGCCAGAGCAACGAGATGTGGTTCGTGAAGACACCGGGCCTGAAGGTGGTGTACCCCAGCAACCCGTACGACGCCAAGGGCCTGCTGATGACGGCCTTCGACGACCCCAACCCGGTGATGTTCTTCGAGCACAAGGCCATGTACCGCAGCATCAACGGACCCGTGCCCGAGCAGCCCTACGGCATCCCCTTCGGGAAGGCGCGCGTGGTGCGCGAAGGGTCGGCACTCAGCCTCATCACCTACGGCATGGGCGTGCATTGGGCCACCGATGTGCAGCGGGAGACCGGCATCGACATCGACATCATCGACCTGCGCACCTTGGTGCCGCTGGACGTGGAGACCATCCTGGCCAGCGTGAAGCGGACCGGCAAGGTGTTGCTGCTGCACGAGGACACGCTGACGGCCGGCTTTGGTGGGGAGCTGGCGGCCATCATCGCCGAGCACGCCTTCGAGCACCTGGATGCGCCGATCGTTCGGGTGGCCAGCTGGGATACGCCCGTGCCCTTCGCCATTCCGCTGGAGAACGGGTTCCTGCCGAAGGGAAGGTTGAAGGCGGCGGTGGAACGGCTGGCGGGGTACTGACCTATCACTCCTTCACGAACGGCCAGGCGCGCACCGCCGTACCGGTCGACAGACGCAGCCAATACGTTCCCGGTCGCAGGGCCGACACATCGATCCCGTTCCGCTGGACCGTGGACCGCCCGACCTCACGGCCCAGGGCATCCAGGATGCGCAGCTCAGCACCGGCCCGCGACGCGTGATCGGCGACGAAAAGCCGGTCGGTCACCGGGTTCGGGTACAGCGGTGATGTGGTGGAGAACGCTTCAGCCAATCCCATGGGCATGGTGCCCTCCACCACGGTGAGGAGGGTGTCCGCCGCGGGCGTCGGGACCACGTCCACGATGCCGCTGGGCCAGCGCACCACCACCTGATCGACGACGGGGGAGGGGCCCAGGCCGAAATGGGCGTACAGGCTGCTCATGAACCGGGCGCCTTCGCCGCTGCGGATGTCGCGGATCTGCTGGCCCATCGACGTGTGCAGCTCCACCCGCGCACCGATGCCGCTGCGGTTGCTCACCGTGCCCACGGTCCGCACGCGCAGCCAGTGGTTGGCCGTGCCGCTGCTGATCCAGACCACGTTGCCGTTGGTGAGGTCCAGGGCACCATCGTGGTTGAGGTCGCCCACGGCCTCGGGCTGAAGAACCCCGCCTTGAACGAACTGCAGGCCGCCGATGCCGTAGTGCACCCGCCCGCCGCCCAGGATGTCCAACCATCCGTCGTTGTTCAGGTCGTGCGTCACCCACTCGGTGCCGGTGGCGTGGAACACGTCCAGGCCGGAGCCCAGGATGACGTTCGTGAAGGTGCCATCGCCGTTGTTGCGCAGCAGCAGGTGACGGAAGCTCCAGTTCGGGCTGCCGCTGGCGCCCACGAAGCCGTCCATGTCGCCGTCGTTGTCGAAGTCCCCCCAGGCGCTGCTGCGGGCATCATGGTCCTGCGTCACCACGGGGTCGTTCACAGGGGTCAGCACCAGACCGCCTTCGTTGTGGAGCAGCACATCCTCCTCCGCGCATCCGCTCTTGGTGCAGTACGCGTCCACCAGCCCGTCGTTGTCCAGGTCGGTCCACAGCACGGCCTTGTTGCCGCAGACCGTGCCATAGGTCTGATTGACGAAGGCCAGGCCTCCATTGCCATCATTGTGCAGCACGAAGTTCAAGGCGAGGTCGCTGGTGACGAAGCCGTCCAGATGCCCATCCGCATCCACGTCCACCAGATTGTTGCGGTAGGTGGCCCCGCCGATGGTGAGCGCGGTGGGCAGGTAGCTGGTCCCGTTGGCATCGGCCATCAGCACATGGAAGCTGCTCTGGGCCCCGGCATAGAACAGGTCGGGGTATCCGTTGTTGTCGATATCGCCCGCGGCCAGGCCTTGGGATGCGGGGTTGTTGATGATCCCATGCGGGGTCGCCTGCGGCACGAACGAACCGTCCGCCTGCTGATGATGCACGGTCAGGCCGAAGACATCGGGCACCACGAGGTCGTCCCGACCATCCTCGTTCATGTCGACGACACCGGCGATGACGGCGGGGTCCGTGAGCGCGAAGCCGCTGAACGTGACCGCGTCCACCGGAGCGGAGGGATTGGCGAACTCGGAGAGCTCGAAGGCGCATCCCTGGCCGCCGTTGTTGTTCTCCACGATGATGCGGTAGGTGGTGCCCTGTTCCGCCCGGAAGCTGAAGGCCGAGGTGAGGTTGGGGCCCGAATTGTCGTCACCAGCGAAGCAGCCCAAGCCGCCGCACGGTCCGACGGCCACACTGACGCGGGTGTCCTGGTCGGGATACCCCTGGACGTGCGTGACGATGCGCACGTTGGTGTCCTGCGAGGCGGTATAGGCGTACCAGGCACTGGCGGAGGCCATCACGGCGTTCTCGGTGCAGACCATGGGGGCCGGTGTGCCGGTGATGGCCGGCACCACGTGGATGCCTGCGCTGATGGGGAGCGCGGAGGCGCAGTCGTTCTGTGCGGCCAGCACGGTGCTGAACGCCGCGGTGGAAAGGAGGAGCAGGTGGCGCATGGGGTCTTCGGTGGAAGCATGACCCATGAGCGGGCCCGGCGGTTGTCCGGACCGGGGTGCGGAGCCCCATCTTTGCCCCATCGCACCCATCATGCCGCAGAAGAGCAGACAGAACCGCAACCGCAAGCGCAAGGCCACCCTGAAGCTGGTGAAGCGCATGATCGCCCGGGACGAGCAGGAAGAGGCCACGAAGCCGGCGCCGGCGGGGAAGGAGCCACACGGCAACGAGGCGTGAACGGATGCCCGCCCCCAGCGGGCGGGTTGTGCACAGGCGGTGGTGAACAAGCCGCTTCGGACGCGACAACGCTTGAAGGCCAAGCGGATAGCGCCATCCACTCCGTTCCTTCAAACGTGCCCTGTTGATGAACGCCGCCGTACCGCCCTTCGGATCGGGCGCAGCCGGCCTTCACTTTGGCACCATGAGCTCGGCCGTGTTCGACATCCGCTGGAACAGGATCCTTCGTGCCCGCGAACAGGGGCAGGAGGAACTGACCGATTTCCTTGGCCCCCGGGCCGATCTGGGGCCCCTGGTGCGCCTGGGGCTCATCCGCCGCCGCGAGGTCAATGGCGAGTTCCAACGGTACCACGGCTATGTGCCCACCCCGAAGGGCAGCGAGTACCTGCTCCACATCCCGGAGAAGGAACTGATCCTGGTGCGCCAGCAGCGCGGGGCGGCCCTGATGGCCGAACTGCGGAAGGACCCCGCCCCGGATGCGGTGTTCAAGCCCACCTATGCGGAGCCCACCCACGAGCAGTTCGAGCTGGTGCGACAGATGCGCGAGCAGGCCGGTCGCGATGTGTGGAAGGTGCAACGGGCCGATCACCTTCGCGACCGCTTGATGGAGGGCTACATGGACCTGCGCATGTTCACCAAGCGCACCGGCATCGGTGAGGGGGTGTTGATGCGGCACATGCTGTGCACGCCCCGGAGCGAACGGGCGCACGACCGCGCGCTCCAGATCGAGATCACACCATCGGGCGCGCGGTTCCTGGCCGTGGCCGATCCGTGGGAGCTGCTGCTGGTGCGACCGGGCATGGAACTGCCGCTGTTCGAGCGCTGCGATCCGATGGCCGCGGCCTACCATTGTGCGCTCCCGTGAGCGCGGGCGGGCCCTCCACCGATCGGCACCGGGTGGAGGTGCTGGGAGCGGTCT